>CAKZYJ010000528.1 GCA_937884755.1 uncultured Flammeovirgaceae bacterium | reverse complement strand
TCAAAACTAGCACTTTTACAGTACTAACTCTATATTGCTAATCTAAAGGGCGCGGTAACGCAGATTAGGCCGAAAGTGGCTCAAAATCGCCGTTCAAGATTGGATGTCAACACGCCCTAGACAATGTTTCTAACACTTATACTATTATGGTGAGAAAATTGGTCTTAATAAGCGCCCAACTTAGCCTATTCGCATCCTTTTTGGTAATGCCTTCCTGGCTATCTGCCCAAGAGACAACTACACTCAGAGGGCGGGTGTTGGATGCCTCTACTAACGCTGCTATTTCTTTTGCTACGGTGCGGTTGAAAGGTAAAATGCAGGGAGTTATTTCTAATGCGGAAGGTAGTTTTCAGTTTCCCTATCGGTACAAACTACAACAAGACACGCTGGTGATTTCTTGTATTGGCTATAATAACCGCATCGTTCCTTTGGCTCAATTGGAGGATAACAACATTAACATCATCAAGCTTGAAACTTCAACTACCCAATTATCGGAGGTGGTAATTAAAGCCCAAAGAAATAAAAGACGGCTTTCCGCCATTCGCATTGTAAAGAAGGCTATCAATCAAATACCTGCTAATTATCCCCATTCAGATTTTGCTTATGAGGCCTACTACCGCGACTATCAAATCAAGGATGATCAGTACATTAATCTGAATGAAGCCATATTAGATGTATTCGATAGAGGATTTGATACGAATGATTACCATCGTACGAAAATCAGGTTACACTCTTACCAGAAAAACACAAAATTTCAGCGGGATACCACTACTGAAATAGCGTATGATAACACGTACGAAAAGTTTGTACCTGATGCCACACTTTATGCTTTTGGGGGTAACGAGTTAGCCATACTACGCACTCATAATGCTATCCGTAATCATGCGTTTCCTAGCTATTCGTTTGTGTATACATTAGCCGATGATTTTATCAGAAATCACACTTTTAAACTCAACAAACCCGCTTTTCTCAATGACATTTACCTATACTCAGTAGCCTGTCGCTCCAAAAAGTCAATAACCGGCTCTGATCATTTTGCTAGAGGAACATTATACATTGAGCCGGATAATTTTGCTATCCATAAGATGGAATACGAAGTATACCAGCGAGATAAATCCAAGACTAAGCTATTGTTCGATGTACAGGTAGAATACGTAAAGCGGGATTCATCAATGTATTTGAACTACATTTCGTTCCACAATTTATTTAACCTAAGAAACCCCTCTGATTTTAAAGTAGAAGATATACTATTTGACGCCCATGATCGGATATTTACTATCACTTTTAACCATTGGCCCACTACAAATTCTGTTTTAGATACCGACAACTACAAAATCAAGATTCTCGGTAAGAGAATGGATGTTGAAAAAGTCACCTTCGACGGCAGGAACGCTAACAAAATATACGTTTTACTGGAAGAAAATGATAAAGTAGATTTCTTTGAACACCGGGAAATTTTAGCCGAAGAAATTCAAATCAAATTTAACAACATCACAGATATTGAGGGACGAGTGCTAGGAGAAGAAACTTTCATCGTCGTCAATCAATTCCGGGAGCTTTTCGTCCAACAATGGGGTCTGGAGTCGCCTCAAATCAGTGATAGCCTATACATCGATAAAAACCAACCTCTCGCCCAAAATACTACTGTTCTTCAAAAGAAAGATACCAGCTCCTGGATGAATACCCCGCTTATCGGGATAGAGGATTAGTTATAAGGCATCCGCATTTAAATAGTATCAAGAAGCAACTTAATCAGTACGAAAAGCATCAACAAAATGAAGCTTATTACATGATAAGCTGATCGGCTTAGTTGTTGTACCAGGTTACACTAGCTGACTTTAATCTATAAATCATGAGAAAGGCTAGAATTTTGTTGATATCAATACTGTTAGTGGCTTGCCAGGAGGATAATCCTCCTTCAGCGGAAAGCTCGGAGTGGGTACGTCATCCGCAAAATCCGATTTTTCGCGACTCCATCTCTTCCGAATCCTACGAAGCCGCTAGCGACCCGCACGTCTTCTTCGACAATCAGAGTCAACTATGGATGATCTATAGTGGCGATCCGGATGAGAACCCCGGAACGATTGGCATTAAACTAGCCAAAGGCAACGACTGGGATGAATGGGAAGAACACACTTCGCTTTTATTCGAAACCGGGCCATCCGGCCTAGATATTAGCAAGGAAACGCCCTTTTACCGCTATTCGTCCGATGGCAAGCACCAAATCTACTACATCGCTTATCCCGATGAAGATACCTACGCATCCCAAATTTATCTGGCCGAGTCAGATAATCTGGCGGGGCCTTATGTACAGTACGAAGAACCGGTTGTCTCTTTAGGTCCAATAGCCGGCCGGGAAGTGGAAGTAATTACCTCGCCCAGTGTTGTCGAGCACGAGGGCCTACTCTATTTGCTTTTTCTGGGTTGGGATAGTTTTGCGAATGTCTCAGAGGTATGGGTACTCGGAGCTACGTCCGAAGATGATGGCCGCACTTGGAGTAACTTTGAGGAAGTTAACGTGCCCATTGGTATGGAAGGCCAAGTTACCAAGGCTCCTGACGGAACATTCTGCTCGGTGCGTACCGGAGAATTTGAGGGAGTGGAATCTATCTTTTACGCTACGGCAGATCATCCGTTTGGCCCCTGGCGTGAGGATGACACTCCACTTATTATCAAACAGGGTGCTCCCTGGGAGGTTGATGAAGCCATTGCCCCCCAAATTACGTTTGATCCGGCCAGCGGCCAACCGGTTCTCTACTACACCGGAGCTGATCAGCAAAACGGCTGGTGGATCATGCTAGCCACCGAAACCGGCTGGATTGAGTAACCAGCATCGCTTTTCTTTCCCCCATTTAAAATTAACTTTCATGAATTCTATTAAAGTTATACCCCTGTTTTTCCTAATATCGCTTTTAGCCTTATCCTGCGATAGTGACGATACAGTAGACAATAATTTGCCCGAGAATACTGCCAATAGTCTCCCTTTATTAAAAGGAGATAACAAAATTGGTTTTATCACCGGGTTTAATCCCACGAACCCACTCGCTACCACTGACTCAATTGACGCCAGGTGGGCAGAAGCGCTCAGTGCTGGTATGTCGGTAGGTAGGCTGCAAATTGATTGGCCTGAGCTAGAACCACAGCCTAATGTCTACGACCAGGATGCTCTAAAGGAAAGATTAGAAGAATACCGCGGTCAGGGTCTCCAAGCTTTTCTATTAATTTCAGCTTATGATAGTGAAGGCCCCGTAGTTCCGGATGACTTACAAGGCCTATCGTTTGATGACCCTACGCTCACCGATAGGTTCAATAAATTAATGGATTGGGTAATTCCCATGTTGGTTGAGTACGATGGGTATATCATTTCTATTACCAACGAAGCTGACGTGAATTTTGGTGACTCTCCAAACTTGGCGAATGAGGTTCTAACATTTCTTAGTACTACTAAATCCCATATTCACACCATAGACAAAGAAATGGCAGTAACGGTAACCCTGGCAGAAGGCAGCCTGGACTCGAACGTATCCGGACTACAAGAGATCATTAACGAATGTAACGTAACCAGTTGGAATTTTTATGGGGCAAGATCTCTATCTACTTCGCCCTATTCAGCTGTTCAAACAGAAGATGAGATAAAGGCTGACATACAGCGAATGATTGCGTTTTCTGGCAATAAAAACATCGTAATTCAAGAGTTGGGCATGCATAGCGGCGAAACCTACCTAGGTAGTTCGGAAGAAATTCAAAGACAGTTTTTCGAGGTCTTTTTTCAGGAGATGCAAAACAACGAACAGATTAAAGTAGCCTACGTTTTTCAGCTTGTTGATTGGTCGCCCGAGGTAACCAGCTCTTACTTACAGATAGTAGCGGATGAAGAACTACCTCCGGGGTTTATCAATACCATTGTAGAGTCTTTAGAAACCATTGGGCTTATTCACTACGCTGATGGTAACGCCAAACCAGCCTGGGAAACGTTCATGAAATGGCTTAACGAATTTGAATGACACATCGAGTTTTCGGAAACCCCGCACTCTGTTTCGGTTACCAGGTGCGGGTTTTCAGTAGCTCCTGAATTTCACTTTTGGGTACCGGTAGTTCATCTATGTGGGCTTCCAACCACTGGGAGAAGTCCCGTTCGATCTCATCGCTCCAGCGAGCATCAATCTGGCCGGGAGTATACGTTCCTTCCCGCAGGCGCTGATGACCAAACTTATCCCGCAGTAGCACTATTTCCCCAGTCTTCACAATTTTTTCTACCAGATGCGGTGGGATAAACACTACCCCGTCTAATCGTCCTAGTATCACATCTCCCGGTAGCACCGTCACTGGCCCAATACGGATGGGCACGTTAATGCCGGTCAGCATCATCTCTTGCTGGTAGGAGGGGTGCGTACCTCGAAAAAAGGAAGTAAAACCTGGAATCTGCATCAGTCCTTCCCGATCACGTATTGTTCCGTTAATCACCACTCCGTTGCCGGATTTAGCGGCAATAGAAGTGCCTAGGTTATCGCCAATGATCGGCCCATCTTCTACTTTTCCGTAGGAGTCCGCTACGTATACGTCACCGGGTTGCAGCATATCAATCGGCCAGGATACCATATCGCCAATTCGCCCTTCCTCTTCCCCTTGCTCTTCCAATAACGCTCGTACTTCCAGTCGCTTGGGCATATATTGGGCAGTGAGTGCCCGGCCTACTAATACCGTGCCCGGATAAATATTTTGCCAACCCTGTTCGTACTGGTTCGGATAGCCTTCGCCTCGTAATACTGACCAAGCCTGCTCGAGCGAAATATTTTTTAGACGTTCTAATAGATCATCCGACACTTTGGGCCTCCCATCGGGAAAACGTTCGCCTTCCCACTTGCGGGTGTAGGCCGTTATTTCTTCCTGGTTCATAGCAAGGCTCTGAGCAAACAGGGTTTCGGTTGCTAGCAGCAAGACTAGCATCAGATTGAGTTTCAGACAGTGGTTTTTCATGGCGGTTGTATTTTTTGTAAATTTCATATCAAGGGTTATAGGGTGGATGGTAGAAGGTAAATGGTAAAAGGGTTGTAGTTATTGTTTAAGACAACTTGAAACCTTTTACCCTCTACCGTCCACCTTCTACCCTTCATACATCAGCATTAATGTACAAACTATCCATGAACCGAAGAAAATTTTTAGGCAGTACTCTTTTAGGCGGACTATCCGCTACTGCTCTGGCCCAAGATTTCACTCCGGCACCAAACCAAGCCAAACCAGCCATCTCACCCCACCCCCTGTCGAAAATAGCACGAGAAAAAATTAAGATCACCGACATTCGGGTTACCCCACTGTCTTACGTCCACGATGATGAACCGCTGTGGGGCGTAGGGAATTATATTGTGTGGAAGACCGATGCCGGCCTGATTGAAGTATTCACCGATCAGGGTATTGTCGGCATCGGGGAAGGTAGCCCCTACAGCGATCCAGCCAAAATCAAGGAGTATATTGACCAATGGGTTACTCCTTACGTTGTCGGCCAAAATCCGTTCGACGTTGACTTCTTCACCGCCGGTGGACCGCATCAGGATTATCTGGCTCGAGCCGCCTACGCGGGTATCAATAATGCCTGCTGGGATATTATTGGGAAAGTAAAAGAAAAGCCCGTATATCAGTTACTCGCTCAGGGTTTTGATCCGCCCCAGCGAATGAAAATCTATGCCAGCGGTGGAGTGAATCACCAATGGTACGACAATGGTACTGAAGAACTGATTGAAGAAGCTCTTCGCTATAAGGAGCAGGGCTACGATGCCTTCAAATTCAGAAACGGTACCAGTTGGGAGTACAGCAATATGACCTTGGACCATTACATTCCGGTGCTACGCCAGCTTCGCGAAGCCGTAGGCCCCGACTACAAACTGATGATTGAGAAGCATCCTCATTCTTTTGAAGATATAGTAAACCGCCTGGCTCCAGTACTGGAAGATCTGAAATTCTACTGGTACGAAGAACCCATGAACCAGTGGGAAGAAGGCTCGGTAGAACGGCACTTAGCCATTAAAGAAGCTATGCCCTCGGTAATGATCTCCGGTGGCGAGCGGTTTACTAATCGTTTTCAGTTACAGCAGTGGATTAATACTGGAGCTTACGAAATTATTCAATCAGACTGTAATTTTACCGGCATCAGCGAAGGTTGGCACATTGCTCATATGGCTAATCTCTACGGCCGACTACAGTGTCCCCATAATTGGCACGGTGGCCTGACGACGATGGCGAACCTGCACTTTGTGGCTGGAGTACCCAACGGCCATATGTGCGAACTCAACCAGACATTTAATCCCCTGAAGGAGGAAATCTTTAAGGAACCATTAGTAGTAAAAAACGGCTATATGGAGCTGCCTAATAAACCGGGTTTTGGGGTAGAAATTATTGATGACGTTGCTAAAAAATTCCCCTACGCTCCGGGTTCGTACCTTAAGCCTAACCCATTGGTAAATTAATACGTACATGCAGGACTGAGCTTAGCCTCCAACTGCATTCTATGCTCTTACCAAACTACCATTGAGCTATCCATCCTTAGTTGGATAGATTAGGGTTAGTAATGGCCCAACCGCCTTCAAAGTAGGGGTACTTCTTTTCTACATCATCGATCAGCTCCATGCCGAACCCTGGTCGATCAGGAATATCCAGATAGCCATCTTTCACTACCAGTGGGTCTTTGAAAATCTCTTCTTTAAAGGGGTTGTAGGTCTGGTTTAGCTCCAGCATCAACCGGTTAGGAATAGCGGCCACCAGGTGAGCATTGGCCATCGTGGTGAGACCACCGTGCCAGTTATGGGGCACACAGTACTTATCACTCAGTTGCGCCATGTGGGCAATGTACCAGCCTTCGGTCAGGCCAGTCTGATTCACATCATTCTGCACGATATCAAACGCATTACGGTCGATATAGGGTTTAAAGCTGGTCCGCGTTGGAAACTTGTCACCCCCTGAAACCATCTCCTTATCCAGCTTTTGTTTCAGTAGTACATGTTTCTCTACAGCGTCCGGATCGTTCTGCTTTAATGGTTCTTCCAGCCAGAGGATGTTGTTAGCTTCCAAAGCCGGAGCCATTTCCAGATTCTCCTCCAGCGTCAGGCGCATATTATGTTCCTGCATCAGATCAAAGTCTTCGCCTACCGCTTGGCGGAGTTTCTCCAGTAGCGGCACAAATTTGTCTACGGTAACATTATCCGACTTCCAGTCGGTACCCAGCCGATACTTAAAAGCGGTGTAGCCTTTCGCCTTATGCATCAGGGCTTCGTCCAGCAACTGCTCCGGATCATCGTACCAGGCGTACTGCACCCCGCCGCTGGCGTACATCCGGATATGCGGGTCAGTTTCCCCCGAAGCCAGCAGTTGGTATACTGGTTGGTTTTTTACTTTTCCGATAATATCCCAAAGAGCCACATCTACTCCGGCCCAGGCCGCTTCCTCACTGGCAGTGAGCAATTCCACATCAAAAGGGTTTTTACCCACGATATTCGGCTTGATAATTTCCTCTACGTACTTTCTCATCCGCTCCATCCCCCGGTAGGGACTGGACTCCCCAATACCTACCACTCCCTGGTCGGTAAATACCTCCACCAGAAAAGCATCGGTTTTGGGCACCAGAAAAGTGGCGCTAACCCACTGTTGATCTTTGGGCAGCTTAAAGGAAAGCAGCGTTACCTTCACGTCGGTAATAGTTACATTCTCCCGCTCAACACCGGCTAGCGGATTGGTTTTAATACTCGGTTTCTGTTTAGAAATTGTTGAAGCAGGATTCTGGCCAGAGGCGAGGTAGGGCAAGCCGACCGTCAGGGCAGCACTGCTTCCCAGAAAGGCTCTTCGGGTAGTCTTAGTCATCGGTTTCAGGTTGTTAAGAGTTTAGTACACTTGCCTAATTTACAAAATTCTGATCGGATTAGGAGGGCTTACTTTCTCATTATCATCTGGTTTAGGTGTCTTCAGAATGTTGATGTCACCAGCCTTATTTTCCCGCTAAAGTACTGGTATTCAAGCGGAATAATCTTTAACTTCTGCCGCTGGCTCGCTTAAAACAACCTATTTTTTCTAACTATCTAATCAATGAAGCAAACTGCCGTATCTACCACGCTTTTTTTCCTTCTTCTTACCTTATTAATTGCCTATGCCCAACCGAAGGATTACACTTTCTACATTTCTACTGAAGGCGATGATACCAATGGTGGAACTCTGGAAGCTCCTTTCAGCAGCTGGGAACGAGCCCGTCAGGCCGTCCGGGAAGTGAAGCAACAGGCCATTGAAGATGAGCAGCCCATCACCGTATACTTTAGAGCGGGTACTTACCCCATCGAATCCACCTTCCAGCTTACTGCTGCTGATTCGGGAAGCGCTGCTGTGCCCATCACCTACCGGTCGTACTCCGACGAAGAAGTACGATTGATCGGGGGACAGGTGATTGAAGGTTTTGAACCACTTAGCAACGAAGAAGCACAAAGTCGCATACCCACCGAGTTTCACCCCAATATTTACCAGACCGACCTCAAAGCTCAGGGTATTACTGATTTTGGTACGATAAAACCCACCGGCTTCACCCGAGAAATGCAGCCGACGGCCCTGGAGCTGTTCTTTGCGGGTGAGCCGATGACCCTAGCCCGCTACCCCAACCCGGACGAGTGGCTGCGCATTGCGTCAGTTCCTCAACAGGGCGAAGAACTAATCAACGGGGGCAGCGATCGAGTATCCCGGTTCGGCGTTCCGGTAGGGCGGCACTACGGGAAGTTCGTGTACGAGGGAGACCGACCTGACGGATGGCAATCAGCCAAAGACATATGGTTGCACGGTTACTGGACCCACGATTGGGCCGACTCCTACGTAAAAGTAGATCGTATCGATCCGACAACCAAAGAGTTTGTGCTCAGCGAGCCGCACGGAGTATACGGCTACACCCAAAACCAGAAGTACTACGCCCTGAACATTCTGGAAGAACTGGATAGCCCTGGCGAGTACTACCTCGACCGAGAAACCGGTATATTGTATTTCTGGCCTCCGGCTTCATTAGATAATAACACTACCTACGTATCGATTCTGGAAGAACCGATGATCCGTCTGGATGAACCCGCTAACGTTCGGATAGAAGGATTTATCCTGGAGGGAAGCCGGGGAGAAGCCATTCAGATTGAAGGAGGGCGCAGTAACGTAATTGACAACTGTACCATTCGCAACCTGGGTTCGCAGGCCGTTACCGTAAACGGAGGGGAGCAGCACGGTATTAGTGGTTGTACTATCTATAATGTGGGAGATGGTGGCATCTCCATCGTTGGCGGTGACCGTAAGACACTAACCCCTGCTAATCACTATGCGGTAGATAACCACATTCATCACTACAGCCGGATCAATAAAACCTACCGGGCAGCTGTCAAACTCAATGGAGTAGGCAATCGCCTCGCTCATAACTACATTCACGATGCCCCGCATACTGGAGTGCTCTTCTCCGGCAATGAACATCTACTGGAATACAACGAAGTGCACGATATTGCCCAAGAGACCGGCGACGTGGGGGCTTTTTACATCGGACGTGACTGGACTAAGCGTGGCAATGTGGTGCGGTACAATTACTTCCACCACCTGCACGGACCGGGGCTACACGGAGTAATGGCCGTGTATCTGGATGACGCAGCCAGCGGCACGCATATTTACGGAAACGTATTCTATCAGTCGGGGCGGTCAGCCTTTATTGGCGGCGGGCACGACAACATTGTAGAGAACAATATTTTCATTGACTGCGCTCCCTCAGTACACCTGGATGCTCGCGGGGTAGGCTGGGCCAGTAAGTACATCCAGCCCGACGGTAGCTGGCAGATGTACGAAAAGTTACAAGCTGTCAGCTACGATCAACCTCCTTATCGCGATCAGTATCCCCGACTGGCCGGTATACTAGAACGTGAAAATCCGGCTATGCCCGACGGCAATATCATTCGCCGGAATATCAGTTACGGCGGACAATGGCTTAACCTAACCGATGAAGTCGATACCTCGCGGGTAACTATTGAGAACAATTACGTGCTGGATCAGGTACCCGACAATATTGACATTGAGGCCGGACAGTTTTATCCAGACGACAGCATTCTCTCCAACCTCAACTTTGAACCAATACCCTGGGATTCTATCGCTCAGCGACCGTCGGACTGATTCCCTAAACTACAACCTCGCCAATTACCTATGCTTTTACACCCACTTCCTAAAACCCTGCTTAGCCAGCTGTTATTGATTATTCTCGTAGGCAGCAGCAGGCTACTATCGGCTCAGGATAGTAGCTACCTAAATTTTGTTAACCAACTGCCTACAATCCAGGCTACCGAGGTTCAGCCTCCTCCCAATTGGGCGATTATGCAACGGCAGTTGATCAGTACGATAGAAGAAGCTGCTCCCTATTTTGTTGAGCGCTTTATGCTGGACGATGGCAGCATCTACGGCGGAGGTCCCTACGATGACGTCTACGAGATGTTTTATAACTGGCCTGAGTTCTACGCCATGGGTGGTGATGAGTATCTGCACCAAAAAGCCCTGCTAGCCTACAACGCCATTACCCGTACCAATACTACCTACTACCGCGATTCTATTAACTACCACCACCGGCTGTACAAGGAGTTTGTTCGGCACGATGATTTTTTTCATATCAGCGAGGGGATGACGCTGTTCTATCACCTGGGCCTGAGTAACCCTACCTTGCCGACTAATGTACGCCGCGCTCGCCGTTTTGCCGGGTTTTACCTGAACGAAGATTCTACCGCCCAGAATTTCAACCCTGAACTAAAGCTGATGCGGTCAATCTTCACCGGCAGCGAAGGTCCGCTTACTTCTTCCAGCGCGGTGTATAATCTTCGCTACGGACATGCTTCCCTGTACCCGGTGCTGGCCGAACTGGAATCCACCTGGAGTGATACTCCGGAACGAACCGCCGAAATCCAGACCTTGTACGACTCCATCGTTACCCGTACCGATGTGCCGGTGAATCTGGGCTCAGTAGGTTTAATCACCAATGCCTACCTGTACACCCAGGATGAGAAGTACAAAACCTGGGTGCTGGACTACGTAGATGCCTGGATGCAGCGGGTGGAAGAAAACGACGGACTGCTGCCGGATAACATTGGGCAAAGCGGCCAGATTGGCGAGTACCGCAACGGGCAGTGGTGGGGTGGGCTCTACGGTTGGCACGGCCGCTACGGACTGATGATGATGTTTGCCTCCCTGTCGGCTGCCAGTGAGTGCGCCTATATGCTTTCGGGCGATCCCAAATACCTGGATCTTCCCCGCTCTCAGTTGCGGGGACTTATGGACAGAAGTCGCACTACCGAGGATGGGCAACTGCTGGTTCCGTTCCGGCACGGGAAACAAGGCTGGTTTAGTTACCGCCCCATGATGGTGCGCGATCTGGCTCATCTCTGGCACGCCTCTATGGCGGAAGTCGACTGGCAAATGATAGAAAAGCTCATGGAAGGCAGCCGGTTCCGGCCACTGTCCGACGAAGGTATGTGGGGGCAGAACACCCTGATTGAACGAGATACCATGACCTGGAAGAAAAGCGAAGCGTTCGACGTCGATCAGGAAATGAGCATGACCGACCGCAGTCTGGGAAAAAGTGAGTACGCCCGTCTGCGCTACTACGCCGGTGAAAATCTTGATTGGCCCTACGAAGCCCTTAAAGCCGACTACCAGGAAGTGGTTCGACGAATGAAATTTATGCAGCAGGATACCCGCGACGCGCGGGACATTCAGGGTGACGACTTGCACCCTAACAATCCGGTGCTAACCAAAGCGCTGGTGCAAACCACGATGGGTACTCCCCAAAGCATCTACTTCGGTGGATTGCTCCGGGCTACCGTCCGCTACTTTAATGCCATCAACCTGAGGCCCGGGTTGCCCAAAGGTGTAGCCGCATTAGTAACTGATCTCCAGGCCGAAAGCCTGACCCTGGAGCTGGTTAACCTCAGTGTAACCGAAACCCGAAAGTTGGTTGTGCAGGCCGGAGCTTTCGGCGAGCACTCCTTTACCGAAGTGCGGGAAGATGACGGTACGTCAGCTACGCCAGTAGATGATCAGTACTTTACGGTAGAGCTTCCTCCGGCTAACTCCATCACCCTGCAAATAGGACTAGAACGATTTGTGAATCAACCGTCTTACGCTTTCCCCTGGCATCAGGGTAAAATTCCGGTTCACTAGCCTAACATAGACCATCATCAGCCAAAAAATTCTACTAATGAACTACTTCACCTATCATCAGCGACTACTATTTGGCCTTCTGGCGGTAATACTACTAGCCTGCGAGCAGTCTTCTAACGAATTTTTTGTTTCTCCCCAAGGTAATGATGAAAACTCTGGTGCTATTGATCAACCCCTAGCTACGCTAGCCCAGGCCCTGGAGGCGGTCCAGGCGCGGACGACCCCGCCGGAAAAGGGTTTTACCATTTATTTGCGAGAAGGAGCTTACCCACTGCAAGAGTCCGTGCTTATTGAAGAAAACCTTAGTACGATGCCGCTCCGTATTCGGGCTTATGCCGATGAAGAAGTGGTAATCCACGGTGGGCGTACCCTACCGGCGGAACAGTTTGAGAAAGTGTCTGACCCCACTATTCTCCAACGATTACCTACCGAGAGCCGGGAGCACGTTCAGCAAATCGAGTTAAGTGAAGTCGGGGTAAATACTGTCGATTCCATTCAGCAGGCCGGTATGGGATTACCGAAAGTAGCACCCCCTCCCGAACTGTTCTTTAACGGCGAAGCCATGACCCTGGCCCGCTGGCCGAATACCGGCTACACCTGCGTCTCATCGGTAATTGATCCCGGTAGCAACCCTCGTTCTTATCAGCCTGATATTCCACCTTCTGCTCCTAACTACGTTCCGCCGGAGAAGCGGGACGACCCCTGGCGAGGCTTCACCATTGGTTACGATGACCCACGACTTAAGCGTTGGGCGAGTGCCGAAGACGCCTGGATGTTCGGCTACTGGTACTGGGATTGGGCCGACGGCATTGTTCGTATTTCCGAGGTTGATACCGTTGAGCAGCAAATCGCTACCGAACACGCTAGTTGGTATTCGGTACGGGAGGATCAGCGCTTTTACGCATTTAATCTGCTGGAAGAACTGGATGAGCCTGGCGAATGGTACCTGGATCGAGGCACCAACATTCTGTACTTCTACCCTCCCACCCCACTAGCGGACGCCGATATTCAAATCTCGCTGTTGGAAGAACCACTGGTGGTACTTAATGAAGCAGCTAACGTCACTATTGAGAAAATCACTTTTGAAGTCACCCGGGGCCACGGGGTACAGATGACCGGGGGAGAAAACAATACGATTGCCGGATGCACTTTTCGTCGGCTGGGTCAGAAAGGAGTAGTAATTGGTCGGGAAACGACCGATGATGATCTTGCTACCAAAGGAGGCACCAACAACGGAGTGGTTAGTTGCGATATTTACGATACAGGAGCGGGGGGCATACTGCTACAGGGTGGCGACCGCCTCACCTTGGAAGCGGGAAACAATTACGCCGAGAACAATCATATTCACCACTACTCCCGCATTCGGAAGACCTACACCGAGGCCATCCAGATTCATGGGGTGGGCAACCGGGCGGCGCATAACCTTATTCACGATGCACCCCACGCGGCTATTCTGTTCCGGGGCAACGACCATACCATTGAGTACAACGAAATACACCACGTCTGCCAGGAGGCCGATGATGCCGGGGCTATTTACACCGGCCGCGACTGGACCTACCGGGGCAACCAGCTTCAGTATAATTTCATCCACCACGTAGGCGGTATCGATGGGCAGATAGGCGTATTCGGTATTTATCTGGACGATGCCATGAGCAGCGTGGTAGCCCACGGCAACGTATTTTATAGCATTTGGCGAGCGTTCCATATCGGCGGCGGCCGCGACCACCGAATTACCAATAACCTGATTATCCGCGGACAAGAATCTATCCGCTACGACGACCGGGCTTACCGCCGCGACCCCTGGTTCGCCGGAACCATGGACGAAGAGCACGGAACGCTCTACGTCCGGCTACGCCAGGTACCCTACCTCGAAGAACCCTGGGCCAGCCGTTACCCCCAACTGGTTACTATTCTGGAGGGCGACCCCGGCATCCCCAGCGGCAGCATTCTTGAACACAACCTCATCTACGACAGCCCACCCATGAACCTGGCCGAGATTGTGCAGCAACAAAGCGATATCCGAAATAATTTGGTAGTTGAACCGGAAACTAATTCCTGGTTTGTAAATGAAGACTCCCTGGATTTTCGCTTCAAAGAAAACATCAGCGTAGCTGATAGCCTAGCGGGTTTCGAGGAGATTCCCTTTGCCAAAATTGGCCTTATGGAGGATAAATAATTGTGAAAGTTTTGAATTGATTTTTTGTATAAATATTCTAAAAAAATCAATTGCTTTTCTCTTCTTCCAGAAGACCTACCATTTTAGTAGGCAAATCAGAAGGGACTTTCTTATTATAGTTATAATGTATAACAGCGTTTTCAATAATTCCTAGGAAATCCGAAGTCTTATCTGATTCGTTCACAAGATGCCTCAAACTATTTATATTAAACTTTGAATTACCAGACGAAAAAAACTTAATAATCTCACTAACTATGACATCAACAGGTTCATATTTAGTCGTATGAAAATGAGACTCAACGTTTGAATCGTTAACATTATAAACACTATCAGCCTTAATTTTAGCAATGCCGTTTGTAAATGATATTCCATTCTTGCTCTTCAAGTCGATAATCTTTGACATCGTATCTGCTAGTGTTCTAACTGTTGAACCTAATTCACCATTCTTATCTAACATTGTCAATAATTCGTTAGACAACAGATTCGGATTCAACTGTAAATTCAATAAAGATAAATGATCTAAAAACTTGCTAGGACGAAATAAATGCCAGTACGTTTTACCCTTGTACTTGTTAAGTATATATTTTCGTATTCCTCTGAATGATTTATCCCATGTAATGAACGTTGGTTCTATCTCTTGCATTTGATCATCAAAAAGCAAACAAACCATTCTAGCGTCACGTGCGACAGTTATGGATGGTCTCTCACTTCTATTATTCATATGTATATTTTCTAACTCTCGCTTAACTTGTGAATAAAAATCTTTAAACTTCCAACGTGAGGAATAATTTATCTTGGGGTCAATAATTCGTATGCCATTTGTTTCAAAAAGGTTTTCTAATCCACTTATTATGATAGCCCGAGAATCAGATGCATTAAAATGATCCTTAGATATTAATCCGAACGAATCCAAGAAAGAAATATAGTCATTATCACCCTCATTAAGCTCATCATTTTCATTGATGTACTTATAAAATTGATAAAATGGGTTGTTACTACCACCTAACTTAGATACCAATCCATATTGCTCGAACAAAGCCAAACTGATTGCATTTCCGAATTGGTATGCGATTTCCTCAAGGTAAGATTCGTAAATATTTAACTCGATTTGAAACTCCCCTCTTTCGTAATAATTATGAAGATCTTTCACAATTTGAAAAAATGGATTACCATAACTTGACTTCGAGTTATAATAAACACATATCAGGTAAAGACAAATAGAGGTATCCAGGAATATTGGCTTGGGAGTCCTGTTAACATAAGCTTGAAACTCCTGACTTTGGAAAAGCTTTGTAAATAGCCGTCCTGCTGCAACTCGTTGAATAACAGAGTTCTCTTGTATTATCTTAACTAGATCATAGTATATACTATCTAGTGCTTCATCTACAGTAATGTCACAGGATATAGAGATATAACTTCTTAGCTCTTGAAAAATACCAGATAAAAAGGCTTCATCTTGATGATTTTCTTCAATTTCATTGAAATCCTTATTATAGCTCTTTTCAAACAGACTTGATACCTGTTGTAGAACATCATCTCTTGAGATAGGAAGTTCATGCTTTTCTAGCAACTCGTCAATTGCTAAAAGAAAATACTCTTCTTGAAAATCAAGATTGTTTTTAAGCTCGGATATCTGACTACGTTCACTCTCTACAAGGCTACATTTGCCTTTGTCTACTCTAATTCTTTTCGCACTAACCATTTTATCAATTAACCTTTGACAATAGTTAGAGCTTCTATCTATATCTAGATCCTCATTCACGCAGTTGAGTAATGATTCTATAGGTATATTATCCTCGGCATACAATCTGTTTAATACAAAAGCCTCAACTATTCTCTCTTTAATTTGGCTAGACTCTCTTGAGAATGCCAATAGGTCATATTTGAGCTGATCTAACACATCAAAGCGACTAGAATAACTTGGTTGGAGAAAGTCACCAAGCAGCACTCGAATGGTCTCTCTAATTTCTATATGATCTGATGACTCTGCTTTACTACCAATGACCTTTGAGTCTATTATCTCTAATCTTATAGCAAACTCCTCAATAGCAAACCGTTGTAGTTCATTTATCTTAGTTTCTGATATACTTTCACTACAGAAAAAATACAATTCAGGCGGATAATCGAATTCGTTGACTAGTCTGTTTATCTTGACTAAATCCTTCTTAAGTTTGCTATAAGGCTTACTTTCAACTGTTACTTGAATTGGTATCTTGCGACTTCGCCTGTCCTCAAATAATTTCATGTCTAATCCTCCATCACCCGAACCATCAACAATAACTACGGAGTTGATCTTCCAAACTGATTTTATGTATGCTTTCACGAGGATATCAAAGTTATCTTTCGTAAAACCCTTAATCCATTTTGCATGCTGTTTTGATAGATCAGACATTTATAAGTTGTTTATGAAAAACTATTTTATCTCTTCAACAATAACTACACATAGGAATAATTCTAAAAGTTCAAGCTCCCTAGAGCAACCTTATTACAACTATCCAATCCTGTTGTTTGGGGTGTTCTGAAAGGCAACTTCAAACCTCTATTGATATGAGAAATAAGCCCCTTAGCTCATATGCACACTGCACATAATATTTCTTTGACGAAGATCAGCGACGATAATGATCCTCGTTGATTTCAAAAACATAAGACTTCCCATCGGCAATCAGCAGAATATCTTTGCTATTCTCTTTTTTCACAATTGAAACTCCAAGATTAATGAGTTTATGAAAATACTCCGGTTCATACTGCTCATTTTTGGTAGGTACGATCAATCGCTGAACAGTTGAATCAACCTGGATGTAGGTATGTTTATGATGAACTACAAAATCGGTAATCACCCCATCCAAGCTATCCAGTCTGGTCAAAATAGGATATTCTCTTTCCATTCTAGAGTAGTAGCTGTCACTGGCCAGCATGACCGTTGCTAAGGAAAGCAAGAATATAGCTGCCGTGCCATAAATCAGAAAGTAATCCCAAAATGTCTTCATAATTACTTTTTTGTTGAAGATAGCAAATTAACCTGAGCTAAAGCAAGCCACGCTGTTTGGAGTATTCTGAAAGGGCACTCCAAACTTCTGGAGATTCCGGGTCTTCGCTATCGCTACGCTCCGGAATGACGGAACAGAGTCCTTACAGAACACTACCATAGGCGGTGGCTATTGGGAGAAGAAGAATGATTCTATCTCGAAGAATGTAGCAGGTGGAGGTTGGTCATTGGGGATTTGGCCGTAAAATACGAAGCAGACATTGTGAAACTCCGAACGATCACCAATGCTCACATCAATCGTCTGAGAAGTGGATGCTGCTGGTAAGTTGGCCTGGCCGATTAACTCCCCCTCCGGGTTATCTAAACGCACTTCTACCCTTCCGGCTACCGGCGAACTTAGCTCAATGCTTACTGAGGTAATTCCGCTAAGGTCTAGCTGCCGGAAGGTGAGATGGGCCGGGGTTTCTCTAATCAGGGCCTGGCCGCTGTTGCGTAACACTACACCCGACCATTGATCGGCACTGGCCGGAGATAGTCGAGCAGGTACAAAGGTTAGCTGCTCGCTACGGCGAATCGGTACCTGCACCGCTCCGCCCCCATCCTGATAAGATACGTTTAACTGGTATTTCCCACCAGCTTCCTGGTGCTGATCAAAGGCCAGAGTACCTGCTACGCCTACCGACTGCTGGGTAGTCTGCGGCTTGGTCAGGGAAAGAATGTAGTTTACCATGGTTTCGGCGGCATCTTTCTCGATAAACGGATGGGCGGGCATCTGCCGGTTCATATTCCACTGCCCGCCACCGCCCTGAATAATTGTTTCGGCCAGACGGTCTACTGCGGCCGCATCGCTAGCGTAGCGTTGGGCTACCTCGGCGTAAGAAGGGCCTAACGAGCGGGTATTGGTAGCGTGGCAGGCTACGCAGCCGTTTTCGGTCACCAGTTGCTTACCCGAGGCTATCACGTGCACGTTGGTGCTTTGCCCGGCAGTGGTAGGAGTCGCCGTATACGACCACCTTACCGACACTTTGTCTTCATCCAACGTACCATTGGCCAGACTACCGTCTTCGGTATCTTCCACCTCAACCCGGTAGTGGAGCGTATCATCTTCCCAGTAGAAGGAGCGGTTGTTGACGGTACGTACACTAATTGTCGGGGCGGTGTTTCCTACCACAATTTCGCTGGTTTGCTCAGCGGTAGCACCCCGGCTATCCTGCACCCTCAGGGTAACCGGATAGATTCCTACCCGCTCAAAGCGGTGTTCAACCTGAGTTCCGGTATACGGCGTATCCTCAATAATCCACTCGTAGGTAAGCTCATCGCCCAGATCATCATCGTAAGACTTTTCGCCCGAAAGCACTACCGACAGCGGCGCTGCTCCGGTGGTGGCAGAAGCCTTTAGTTTGGCTACCGGTGGCCGGTTGCCCCGAGGATAGGAAATCCGGGTGATACTGGCGTCTTCGCTGCGGGCGTAGGAGTGCGATCCGTAGGACAGTACGTACAGCGCACCCTCCGGGCCTAACCGCACATCAATGGGGCGAGGAAATTTCAGTGAATCCAGTAAAGGTTCCACCGCCACAATTCGCTGGTTTTCGTCCAGCGTAGCGGCATTTATCCAACCGCGTACCCAATCGTAAAAAATCAGCTTACCGTCGTAGTAATTGGGCAGTCGCTCCTGAGAAAAAGGATACTGCTGGCTGTGGTACAGCGGCCCCACCATAATATTCAGTCCGCCCTGCCCCAGGTAGGGAAACTCGTAGGTAGACTGCCGGGGATACCACATGATCGCCGGAGTAGCCGGGGGCAATTCTACCGCTCCGGTATTATTGGGTGAATCATTTCGCGGCGCTGAAGGATTGAATAATGGACCAGGCTGGGAGGTGGCGAAATCAAAATCAGGATAGGCGATGTTCTGCGCCAGAGCGTAGGGCCAACCGTAGTAACCGGC
>CAKZYJ010000527.1 GCA_937884755.1 uncultured Flammeovirgaceae bacterium | reverse complement strand
GGGTGAAGTTTCCCCATCCGTAAGCGGCTTTATTTCTCTTCTGTTGTAAGCGGGCATCGGTTTGCAGGGCACTGACCCATTGGTTAGGAATACTGCGTACCAGAAAAGCGTACAGACTTTCACCATAGCGAGCGGTGGCTGCATCTTCCCGAGTACCGACTTTTACATGGTGCACCAGCCGGTGTGCGGTAAAAAAGTGGGTATAGCCCACAATAAACAGATTCCAGATGCCCAGGTACTGCATCCAGGGTTGCTTTTCGCGTTGAATGAGTTCGTGACCGGCAGTAATGCCCAGTATTCCTCCGGCGAAGCCAGTAGAAACTGCTGCCAGCCAGATAAACTTACCGAACAAAATACCACTGCATACCGCATAAAGCAGTGTAGCTACCCCCAGTGTGTGGAACAGTACTGATACCAGCAGAACAGTATCTGGTAATGTGCTATTGGTGTGACTGGATGTACGCTTATCTTGAGGAAGAATCCAATCGATCACTACCAGAAATCCTAGAGAAAAGATAATATTGCTAGCGGCAAAGTAGCCTCCGGCCAGATTGCCGAAAATGGCAAAGATCGTAGGTAGTAAGCTTAAGAAATATCGCGATTGCATAACAGTTTAGCAGATATAATGATAAAATATTGCTTAAAGTGGCTTTGTTTTGACTACGAAATTTACGAAAAACAAGCGAAATAATTTTCTAACTGTTTATATCCCTCGCTATTCCAACCAATTTTCTCGCCAATTGGTCTAGAGAGATGAACACTAATAATATTATGAGAAAGATTATAACCAGAATGACATTTGCTTTCCTCTTAATTCTAACTTTTGCTTCCTGTGAAGAAGAAGTAGAATGTGGCTGTATATTTCCTCCTAACGAATACTTCTACACCTTCGAGGCTGGTTCTGAAGGTTGGGAAAGTGGGTTTGCCGACTATCCGGTAGGGGAGGATAACTTTTACGAATTGTCTTCGGAGCTAGCTCCACTTCCCGAACCTCTGGATCAAAACCAACAAGCCTTCATGATTGCCGGGAACAACCACAGCGACGACCTGTTTATGTTCATCACCAATAAAGTAACCAATCTTACTCCGAATGCGACCTATCGCTTAGTGGTAGAGGCTGAACTGGCTTCTGATGCACCCGAAAACTCGGCAGGTATTGGGGGAAGTCCGGGTAGTTCGGTATACTTCAAAGCCGGAGCTTTCTCTCAGAAACCGGAAGCCATTGAGCAGGATGGGCAGTGGCGAATGAATCTGGATAAGGGTAATCAATCGCAGGGGGGAACTGATATGCAGGTGCTAGGAACCGTTGGTACTGACTTGGAAGATTTTACTTACACTCTGATTAATCGGGATAACCGAAATAGCCCGCTTCAGGTGAAGGCGAACAATCAGGGGGAACTTTGGGTAATTGTTGGCACCGATTCTGGCTTTGAGGGTAAAACCACGTTGTACTACAATCGAATTACCGTCCGACTACTAGACTAAATTCTTTATAAACTTTCGTTATCCCCAATAATTGGGAATATTAAAAGTCGCCATGTAATCGTTAGTTTAAATAAAAACATGAACCGTTATAACATCGCTCTGGGCTTACTACTCGCTTTCGCTATTTCGTTTGCGACTTACGCCCAAACCGAGCCACAACCTATCGTAAAGAAAATAGAAGTAACCGGCAGTGCTGAAGAAGAGATAGTACCCGATGAAATCTACTTTGGGATCACACTGAAGGAATACTTGAGCGATAATAAGAAGAAGGTTGAAATTGATAAATTAGAACGGGAGCTATACAATGCTGTCCGCAAGATAGGCGTAGCCGAAGAAGATTTCCGAATTGAAGACATCCAGAGTTACAACTACGACTGGTACCGCCGCAACCGTCCCCAGCGGGAAGAGTTTCTGGCTAGTAAAAAGTACACTATCAAGTTTGAAAAGTTAGACGAGATTAACCGCCTGTTTGCCTATCTAGATGCGAAAGGAATTCAGAGTACCAATGTTGACCGTTACGATCATTCGCGGCGAGAAGAAATGGAACGTAATTTAAAGATTAAAGCCCTACAGAACGCTAAAGCGAAAGCCGAATACCTACTACGCGGTATAGGCGAACAGATAGGTGGAGTGCTCCAAGTAACCGAAATCAATACCGGAGGCCAGCCACCAACCTATTATCGCGAAATGGCCTACGCCCGCATGGATATGGCCGAAGCAGAATCTGTTTCAGCACCTTCCATTGAATTTCAAAAAATAAAGCTGCGCTCCGAAGTGCGGGCGGTATTTGAGATTCAATAGCTGCGCTCAGCTAAGAAAGTAATTTTTCTCGAAACAGGATTGGTTTTGGATAAGTCTCACAATTCCTCTTAATTTTTTTTAGGATTTGATTTTTTGTACCGTAACTAAACTGATAATAAACAAAAAATGAATATAGTTTAATAAAAAATTAGATAATTTATAATTATTTTTCGGAACTTGTTATTGATATTTACAACCCGTATACTTGTATCCTACAAGTCAATTTATCCTTCTTTTTAAGGCCATTGATTTATATAGAAGTGCGGAGAGACAGGCTCAACGAAGCGCTAGCAACCTTCTTCATCGGAAAGGTGCTAAATCCTGATTCGCTGCGGCGAAGAATATAAATTAACATTTATGCAGTACCTACGTTTGCATTCTTTCATCGCTACTTTCACAGCCTTCGCTATGCAGTGTTGCTGTTGTTGAGCGTAGCACTACGAATAGCTTTTCCAATTCTTTTTCATAATCAATTTAACCCTATATCCTTATGTCACAAGAACTAAAATTTGAAACCCTACAGCTACACGCTGGTCAGGAAGTAGACTCAACCACCCAGTCGCGGGCAGTACCTATTTACAAAACTACATCCTACACCTTCAAAGATGCCGACCACGGAGCCAATCTGTTTGCACTCAAAGAAATCGGCAATATCTACACAAGGATTATGAACCCGACTACTGATGTGTTTGAGAAGCGCATCGCGGCTTTAGAGGGTGGGGTAGCTGCATTAGCAACGGCATCCGGGCAATCAGCTCAATTTTTGGCACTAAATAATATCTGCCAAGTTGGAGACAATATCGTATCCACGCGCTATCTGTACGGAGGTACTTATAACCAGTTTAAGGTAGCCTTCAAACGCATCGGCATTGATGTACGTTTTGTGGAAGGCGACAATACGGCTGATTTTGAAGCACAGATTGACGAAAATACGAAGGCCATCTATATCGAGACCATCGGTAACCCTGGCTTTAACGTTCCCGATTTTGAGGCATTGGGTGATCTGGCTAAGAGCCACGGCATACCGTTAGTAGTAGATAATACTTTTGGAGCGGGAGGCTATTTGTTCCGTCCGCTAGAGCACGGAGCGTCTATTGTTACGGCTTCGGCTACCAAGTGGATTGGTGGTCACGGTACTTCCATTGGCGGGGTGATTGTAGACGGTGGAAACTTTGACTGGGGCAGCGGTAAATTCCCGCAGTTTAGCGAACCAGCTGAAGGCTACCACGGTATGGTATTTTCCGATGTATTCGGTGTAAACAACCCGCTCGGTTTACCGAACATTGCTTTTTCCATTCGAGCAAGGGTAGAAGGGTTGCGTGATTTTGGTCCGGCTCTGAGTCCGTTTAATTCTTTCTTGCTGTTGCAAGGGCTAGAAACATTATCGTTGCGGGTTGAGCGTACGGTGAATAACGCTTTAGAGCTAGCTAGTTGGTTAGAGCAGCGCGAAGAGGTAGAAAGCGTAAATTATCCTGGTCTGGAATCTAGCAAGTACCACGATTTGGCCAAGAAGTACCTGAAGCGGGGCTTTGGTGGAGTATTCACCTTCAAACTGAGGGGGGAACTGGAGCAGGCCAAAACCTTTGTAAACAGCCTGAAACTGGTGAGCCACCTGGCTAACGTAGGTGATGCTAAAACGCTGATAATTCATCCGGCTTCTACTACGCATCAGCAGTTGAGCGAAGCGGAGCAGTTGCAGTCTGGGGTGCATCCCACCCAACTGCGTATTTCAACCGGTATTGAGCATATTGACGATATCAAAGCTGATTTAGAGCAGGCGTTTCAGCAGATTGTTGAGCCGGTGACCGCATAAACATGTTGGAAGAACACACCTTTCAGTATTCTCATTCTTTTGAGTTGGAGTCGGGCGGTATCTTGCCTGGCTTC
Source organism: uncultured Flammeovirgaceae bacterium (assembly GCA_937884755.1). GTDB lineage: Bacteria > Bacteroidota > Bacteroidia > Cytophagales > Cyclobacteriaceae > Tunicatimonas. The sequence continues at coordinate 38,381 of CAKZYJ010000527.1, read as the reverse complement.
CAACTTTTTTATACCACTTACGGTAGGCTGAACGCCCAACGAAATAATGTGATCTGGGTCTGCCACGCCCTAACCGGCAATGCCAATCCGCTCGACTGGTGGGACGGCCTGTTTGGCGAGGGCAAGTTGTATAATCCGCAGGAGTATTTCGTTATTTGCGTGAATATGCTGGGTTCCTGCTACGGTTCTACCGGCCCACTGTCCATCAATCCGGAAACCAATCAACCTTTTTACCACGATTTCCCGGCAATTACCAATCGCGATAATGTGCGGGCCTTTGATCTGCTGCGGCAGCATCTGGGCCTAGCAATCCATACGCTGATTGGTGGCTCCATGGGCGGGCAGCAGGCACTGGAGTGGAGCATTATGAAACCCACGGTAGTGCAGCACCTCATTCAGATTGCCTCTAATGCCCAGCATTCACCCTGGGGCATTGCTTTCAATGAATCGCAGCGAATGGCTATTCAGAGCGATACCACTTGGCAAGAAAACTCTCCGCAAGCCGGATTGGAAGGAATGCGTACTGCTCGCTCTATTGCCTTATTGTCGTATCGGCACTATCGTACTTATCAGCAAACACAGCAAGAGGGTAATCTGGATAAACTAGATGGGTACCGGGCTTCCTCCTATCAACGTTATCAGGGTGAAAAACTAGCTCGCCGCTTCAATGCTTTTTCCTACTGGACACTTTCTCAGGCAATGGATTCTCACCATATTGGCCGTGGTCGCGATGGGGTATTAGAAGCATTAAAGCAAGTACAAGCCAAAGCTTTGTTTGTTGGTATAGAATCCGATATTCTTTTTCCTATCAGTGAACAGGAATTTTTGCATCGCCAACTTCCTGGTAGTCAATTAGCCATTATTGATTCGGACTACGGCCACGATGGCTTTCTACTGGAGTTCACCAAACTCACCCGCCATATCACTGATTTTTATCAGTCTACTTCAGTTCAAACTACTCCATTGAAGGCTTCTAGCTAAAACACATTCATGTAATTTGAGTTTAACCTTACTTCCAGATAGCATACGTATCCTATTTGTCTGCTGATATCAAAATCGATAAGTTTGTTCATATCTACATTATGGCGAATTAGGCTGAATGAAAATTCTTAGGGACATATTTGGAAGACCAAGAAATAAAAGAAACTCTGAGGATTATCAACCTGACTTTGAGTCGTTAACTGAGTTAAGGCAGATACCCAGTATTACTGAAGGAGTCTTCAATACTGATCTGAAGATTTCAAAAAGTTATGCAAAGACTATCCATAGGTTATTAACTTCTCAAACAGCGTTCAGAAATAAGGATTTATACCATTCTCTGCGATATATACATTTAAAACAGCAAGACCTTAGAAAGTTTTTAGAATTCAAGGATGAAATTCGAGATAGCCTGTTTTGTGTTGCCTCAATGAATAGTGATGGATATGTTCGGGAGAAAGCAGTAAAATTTTTGGTGCAATCGCCAACTCAAGATACTTTCCCATTCATATTGTTTCGACTAGCAGACTGGGTTCCTGTTATCAGACATACTGCTGAAAAGGGAATTAGGAATATCATCCAGAAGCAGGAACCAATGCATCTTATTCGACATCATAAAATAGTTGATTGGCTCTTAAAGGTACAGAGAACAAATCTTCAGCATGTTTATCAGGAAATATTAGAGTTTATTTTTTCCGATGCGAATGTCCAGCAAATAGTCAATAATCTAAAAATATATTCAGAAGGAAAGCGATACTTTATTTTCCGAAACCTGGTTGCGCGCAATAAAATAGACGATCAGATATATGAGAAAATACTGACAGATAAGAATTACTTGATTCGATTATTGGCAGTACGGAATATCGATCTGATTGAACGGCCTGAAATCCTAAAAAGACTTTTAAGTGACAAAAGTCAAAAAGTAAGACATTACGCTATTCTGATGATTCCTGAATCTCAATTGTACCAATTTAGGAATGAACTAGATAGCTTGCTCTTTGACGATTCAGCATCCATACGATCTATTTCACGTTCTCTACTTTCAAAAATTGGCGATCTGAATTACTCTAATCGTTATCGCCAGCAGATTGACGTCAATCCGAAACCTGGGAGCATTATTGGCCTTTCAGAAGTGGGTGATAAAACTGATCTTAACATACTTATTGTATGCTTAAAATCAGATTTGCCAAAAATTAGGGCTGCCGGACTATATGCTATATCTAATCTGGATTATAACCGAGCTAAAGAACATGCTTTCATATTGCTCAACGATTTGTCAAATACGGTCAAAAAGGCTTGTGTAAATATTATTCCAAGAGAAAAATCATCCAATGACTTGGTTACTTTAAGATCCATTTATGATCAGGGAACGAATGAAGCTAAACGATTTACTCTAAAAATCATTAGCTCATATGGGGGATGGAGTATAGCAGGTGATTTTCTGAAAGGGGTTGAAGAAGCAGACGAAAAGATACAGCAAATAGCTTTTGCTCTCCTGAGTAAATGGTACAATTACACCATAAGGCTGGGGACAGAGCAGAAAGAAAATGACAGGAACTATGTACTGGGAGTTTACGAGAATTTGAATTTTGATGAACTTGAGCTTCCTAAAAATATAAGAAAGATCATAGAAAATATTCCATTCATATTTGGCAGAAAATAGACATAAGCAAATCGATGATTGCCGTACTTCTAATTCAGACTGCATTTGGGCAAAACCTAACATTAGTTGACTTAGAAGACATTCAGTAGGCCAAAGAATATCATTACCTTCTTCGGAAAGACTTAGACCAACTAATCGGTCGGGCCGATGAATACCTGAAGATGGATCCGGTTTCGGTGATGGATAAATTAGCGGTAGCCAGCAGCGATAAGATGAATCGAGCCCGGCTGCTTCCGGTGCTGAAATTAGCGGCAAACTATTATTCTGCTGGGAACCATAATAAACTGTGGGCAAATGGAAATCTACCTCAAGCAGGTTATCATGACAATACTTGCTGAACTATAAAATCCGTTCTATCGAGACCTTAAAATAGTTTTCAAAATTTTACTGCTCTACAGTTTTTATGTTTCCATTTTAGAGAAAGCAGTTCACCTTTATACTACGAATACCCCAACAACTGCAGCAAAAAACCAAAACCCGGGTAAAGCCCAAAAAAGTATAAAGCCGACTTGGATACCGTTGCTTACCGCGAGAATAAACTTGAAAGCCAAACTAACTTCGTTCTGACCCTGGTAGGTTACCTGCGCGTGGAAACTGCACTAATCTGTACCATGTCTCTATGTTACACTTAAACTTCTTAAACCATGAACGGAGAAAACAAAATGTCGGAGCGATTCTACTACGCAGAAAACGAAAAGGTTCCACTCATCCCTTCCTGGGCCTTTGTAGCCGTACAGTTCAGTTCGGATGCCGATGAGTCTGCCCGGTCGGCCGCAGTCGAGAAGAAAGCCGGTATGGCGTCCTTAGACCAAGGGGAATTTCTAGAACCTTTTGATATTACGCTGATACCTACTGCCAGTGGGGCCACGGAAGAAGCGGTTGTCAAATCAGCCGAAGCACTTTCAGCCGATTCAGAGGTTGAAGGTACCATTCCCGTATTTCAAATGCCTCAGGGTGAGCCTGATGAGGTGATGATTCTTATCCCTCAATTTCGGGTTCAGTTCAAGCCTGAGGTCTCCGAAGCGGATATTGAAAAGCTTAACAAGAAACACAACGCCGAGGTGGTGGCCAAAGAGGATCTGGGACCCAATAGCTATTTGTTGCGCCTGACCCCCAAAGCCAAACAAGACGCGCTGGATCTGGCTAACCTTTACCATGAGAATGAAATGGTCGAGTACGCCGAACCGGATTGGGTTTATAAGATGAGAAGAATGGCCCCGCCGGTGGACGACCCTCACTACGGGGATCAGTGGGCGCTGGCTAAGATGAATGTTCCCCAGGCCTGGGGCATTAATAGGGGGCGGGCTAACATTAAGATCGCCATCATCGATGAAGGCACTCAAACCTCTCACCCCGATCTGGCTGCTAAGATCGTGACTCCTTACGACGCAGTAGGCGACGATAACAATCAGGAGCCTAATTCCTGGGACGGTCATGGTACAGCCTGCGCTGGAATTGCCGCTGCCGTCACCGACAATGCCCGCGGAGTGGCTGGGGTAGCCTCCGAATGCGCTATCCTACCGGTACGCATCGCCTACAGCAGCCGACCGGGAGCCAACTGGACCACCAATGCCACTTGGATCGCCCGCGGTATTCGCACCGCGGTGGATCGCGGGGCTGATGTACTTAGCAATAGCTGGGGAGGTGGGCCGTATAACACCACCATTCGCAATGCTTTCATCTACGCCCGAACCAATGGCCGGGGCGGCAAAGGCTGCCTATCCATTTCAGCTTCCGGCAACGGTGACGTCCGGGGAATCATTTATCCGGCTCGGTATCCTGAATCTCTGGCATGCGGGGCCTCCAACGAATGGGATCAGCGTAAAAGCAGAACTAGCCTGGACGGTGAGAACTGGTGGGGTAGCAATTACGGTCCGGAACAGGACTTCCTGGCACCAGGGGTGCATATCTATACTACTGACATCACCGGTAACGGCGGTTACGGATCGGGGGATTATTACCACCGTTTCAACGGTACTTCCTCCGCCACGCCGAACGCCGCAGGGGTGGCTGGATTGATACTGTCGGTTGATCCTAACCTTCGACAGTGGGAAGTGCGCGATATCCTGCGATTGACTGCCCGGGATCTGGGAGGCCGGGGCTGGGATGAACAATATGGCTGGGGCCGGATCAATGCGCAAAAAGCTTTGCAAGCAGCTGCACGATTATGGTACCAGGTTCGGCTTCGACCGGAGTTTCTAGGCTCCGGACAGGAATGTTATATGCGCTTTCAGGTATTCCGCCTCTACAACAGCGGGCTCAACCGGGTACGGGTCAATAATTTCAACATTCGCTCCTACAGCCCATCCGGCACTGAAATTGATCGTTTTGAGTATCAGGCCACTCCGGGTGGCGTCATGCTTCCTGGCATCGCTCCGGGGGGAGGGTCAGGCAATGATCTTCAGGTACAGGGCTTGTTACTTAAAGCTAACGGTAACCGTTCCAGATGGAGCTACAGATGGCGTGCCAACTGGGGGTATACCTACTGGCGCCCTTCCGCTGCAGTGACCACCCCGGCCGAAGCTCTTGCCGCTGGGGCTGCCGAAATAGAAGAGGAGGTAGATCAGGAATTTGAGATCACGGTAGAAAGCACTGAAGAAGGCAAATTCAATCCTAGCATTACGGTAGATGATCCTCTGATCGAAGAGTCGGAGCAAGAAGGTGAGTCGTTGGTTTTTAACAAGAACGATCGCCCCGTAAAAATAAGCGTCACCGTCGAATAAGTAACTTACAGCACTTACGTAACAGTATCCTCCGGCCCTCTGCAGAGCAAGCCGGAGGATGTCTTTTTCGAATTTATGTGCCGGTACTTAATACCGCTGGGTAAGACCGGTTGCCGAAGTTGATCCCACCGAAAAATAACCTCCGTACTGGATTACCTCTTAGGGGACAGACCCACGGTTTTTTATACTCTCATCCTACTGGGGTTTACGAAACGATATTCAAGGTCCAATATGACTTAAAATTGGATGAGCGGCTGCTACGCCTACGGTTTCCTAATGAACACAGATTTTAGGCATTGCGGATTTCACCACCGCCCATAATCACCTGACCACGAATGATGAGCTGCTGTCCGGCTTCAGGAGAGTAATCCTGATGAAATTGTCGTTTGTCTTCAAAGCCGCCGAGAATAGGTGAGACATCTACTTTCACGTTCCATTCGCTGGGCACCACAATCTCCATTCCGCCAAACAGTACAAACACATCAATTACATGCACTCCTTCGGCTAGGCGACTATTCATGAGGTTGATCTCGTTTCCGCCAAAAATGGAAGTAATGCGCCCACCCCGGAACCAATCCGAACTCACGATCTTCTCGTTGCCACTAAACACCGCTGACTCGTCAATTACCTCCAGCATAGAAGCTTCGCCAATCCGTTTTTTCTCCTGATTGCGCCGGATGAGCAGACTTACGCCAATAATCACAAATACCAGCGGCCAGAACTGGCTGATAATATTCCAGAAAGAAATATTAAAAATATCGGACAGTAGGAATACTCCACCGATAATTACTAAAGTAATTCCGCCTCCTTTTTTATCACTGGTCGCAATAATCAGCACGCCAATAACTATCAGTAGCGTCTGCCAGGAAACCAGATAGTAGGGTATGGAGAATGGAATAAGATTAAAGTTATTAAGTAGAAAATAAACCCCTAAAAGGAGAAAAAGTAATCCGATAATAAGTCGGCTGTCGGTACTGCGGGTGTATTGGCTCATGTCGGTTTTAGGTAAAGTGTTGGGTAGCTAGTTGGGCTAAGATACTAAAAGCTGAGGGTAAGCAAAAATTAAAACGGGCACCTTAAAAGATGCCCGTTTAAAAAATCAGCCGTCTGACTGTATTTTAAGCTTGTTCCCAAACCTTAGTCCAAAAAGTTAAAGAAAATATCAGTTAGACGTGAGTGAGTATTTAAGTTATCTATTTACTTACACTTTATTGAACGGAAAAATCGCGTTTGGGATGCTCAATTCGGATTTAATTTTTAGGTTCTTTTTCGTATTACCTACTCGTATCTTATGTAAGTTCTAGAATTTTTTGTTAATTTTTAAGAGAAGCAACTTGGATTAAAATACCGAAAAACCGGATTTTTAGCCGCAAAATGGTCTTAGTGAACTACAATCTGTACTGAATTCTGCAATTTTTATTAGAAAATTATATAATTTTAAAAAAATATTCATATTATTGTATATCGGTACTTATGTAAGATTTATCTAAAACCGAACTACTTATGAGAAGCTATATTCTACTACTGGCCCTATCAACTGCAACTTTTTTTCAATCGCTGGCTCAGGCACCACAGCCGGGTAGCGTTTTACTTACCAACCAGACTCGGGTTGAAGGAGTAGTGGATATTAATTCCTTCATTAACTCAGCTATTGTTACTACCGACGATGAACGGCAACTAACCTACCACGCTTCTATGATTGAGGAAATTACTACTACTGATGAATGTGATCGGGTGCGTACTTACCGCACCTACGACTATCGTTCCGGTAGCTTTTTCGACCGTATGGAGAAAAAGATATTTCAGGTAGTGAACGACGGTTCCCTAATGTTGCTTCGTCGGGTGTTTGAGTACGATATTTTTGATGCCAACGATGAATATACCGTGGAGGAGTGGTACTACATAGAAGATGAGAAAGTCCAGCGGATTCGCAATTTCCGCCGTCAGGTGCTACCCCTTATGGCTGACTATGCCGATGAAATGAAACAGTTCCGCAGCCTGAATAAGCTGCGCAACCTGAATGATGACATTAGTATGTACCTGATGGTCTCCTACTTCAACCGACTGGAAAGTCTGGAAGCCCAGCCCGCTATCGGTCATCTTACCAGCAATTAGTGTTAGAGCCGAAATGGTGTTATAGTGTTTTTGTGTTGGGGTGTTATAGTATTCCTTTCATCGCCTCAGTATTAACACTGTAATACTGTAACACTTTTACACTGAGCCGAGGCGGCGAAAATACTATTGATTAGTTGGAAATAACAGCGAGGAATCTCCGTAGCTCAAAAAACGATAGTCGTTCTCTAGAGCATGTTGATAAATGTCTCGCCACTGCTTGCCCACAAAAGCAGCGACAAGTAAAATCAGCGTGGATTTAGGCAGGTGAAAGTTGGTAATCAGTCCTCGGCACACTCGAAACTCGTAGCTCGGAAAGATAAAAATCTCGGTTTCTCCTACTAGTGTATCAGTTTTCAAAGCATCCATCCGATCTAAAATAGCTTTCATGGCTTCCGCCTGGGAAGGAAGTGTTTCTAATTGCTGTTCGTAGGGATACAATTTAGGGATACTAAATGCAGCTTCCGGATTTGTTTTTAGCATAACCCCGTACCAGTACAGGCTCTCTAACGTCCGCATGGAGGTAGTACCCACCGCAATCACTAGCTGGGACGGATCGAGCAGCTTCTCCAGATTTCCCCGTTGAATAACCATCTGCTCCGAGTGCATTGCATGATTTTCTACTTGTTCTTCTTTTATGGGTTGAAACGTTCCGGCTCCCACGTGCAGGGTAAGTTCATTAAATAAAATCCCTTTTTGTTGAAGTTGGCCCAGCACCTCATCGGTAAAATGCAATCCGGCCGTGGGAGCGGCTACGGCTCCGCGGGCTTTAGAATATACGGTTTGGTAGCGCTGTCGGTCCTCTTCGGTACTTTCCCGGTGAAGGTAGGGGGGGAGAGGTACTTTGCCCACTGCCTCCACAATCTCAGCAAAGGAAACTTCAGCATCCCAGTTCAGTTGTACCTGTTTATGCTGCCTATCTACCAAGTGAGCTTGCAGTACTTCTTCTCGATCATGTACACTGCCCGTTTGCTGTAAAACCTGCTCTGATTTCCACCGGCGCAGGTTACCATTCATACACTCCCATATTACTGGTCCAGGGGCGCCCATCGCCTCTGTGATTACCGTACTAGGGGCTACCGGATGTAGCAGTAGTATCTCAATCATCGCACCCGCACCCTGTTGAGTGGTAGGTTTACGGAAGTACAGCCGGGCCGGAATCACCTGGGTGTTATTAAAGCACAAACAGCAGTCAGCAGGTAGCCAATCCGGTAACTGATAAAAATGTTGATCGGTGATCTTATTATCCTGCCATACGAGTAGTTTGGATTGATCGCGTTGCGCAAGTGGGTGCTTAGCAATACGATCATCCGGTAATTCATAGTCGTAAGCCGATAACGATAATGCCGGTTCGGTCATAACAGTGGTTTATTTTGCCGCAAAAGTAAAGGATTTTTACTTCCAACGGTGATTATCCCAACCGACCATTGTAAATTGGTCGGCTATTATAAACCAACCCTATGAAACGTCTGTACTGTTACCTAACCGTTATTCTCGCACTGGCTTTTTTCCCTACGCAAGCTCAGTCAACCTACGATTCTACCTTATTTCAAGCATTAAACTACCGATTGATCGGCCCCTTCCGAGGAGGACGTTGTACGGCAGTAGCCGGAGTGCCCGATAAGCCGCTTACGTTCTTTATGGGTACTACCGGAGGCGGTGTCTGGAAAACCGAAGACGGCGGAGGTTCCTGGAAGAATATCTCCGATGGCTACTTTGAGGTTGGCTCTATTGGCTCGGTGGAGGTTTCGCTTTCCGATCCTAACGTAATTTATGTGGGTACCGGATCGGCGCCCCCGCGAGGCAATGTGTCCGCGGGTCGGGGTATTTACAAATCAACCGACGGCGGTGAAAGCTGGCGAAAAGTAGGATTGGAGAAAGCCGGACAATTAGGCAAAATTCAGATTCATCCTGATAACCCGGATGTAGTATACGTAGCGGCACTAGGTAATATCTTCGGCCCTAATCCCGAGCGGGGGGTGTTTCGCAGCCGCAATGGCGGCCAAAGCTGGGAAAAAGTACTATTTGTCAATGATAGCACCGGAGCTATTGATCTGGTGATGGACCCCAATAACCCCCGCATTCTGTACGCCGGAACCTGGCAGGTAGAACGTAAGCCCTGGACACTGATCGACGGCGGAATAGGCAGTGGTTTGTACAAGTCGACCGACGGCGGTGATAACTGGCAACGATTGGAGGGCGGATTACCCCAAGGAGTAATCGGTAGGGTAGGAGTGGCAGTATCACCGGTTAATTCGCAGCGGGTGTGGACCATTATGGAGCATATTGAGGAAGACAAAGGTGGTATCTACCTCTCCGAAGATGGGGGAAATAAGTGGAAGCGGATTAACCGCAAGCACGATTACCGGCAGCGGGCTTGGTATTATTCCCGTTTGTTCGCCGACCCTCAGCAGGAACATACAGTATACGTGCTGAACACCGGCTTCTACAAGTCGCTGAACGACGGAGCCAACTTTGAGCGCATTCCGGTACCCCACGGCGATAATCACAACCTGTGGATCAATCCTAACAATTCGGATATTATGATTCAAAGTAACGATGGAGGGGCGAATGTCTCCTACAATGGAGGGAAAACCTGGTCGACTCAGCGCAATCAGCCGACCTCGGAGCTGTACCGGGTGACGGTAGATAAGCAGTTTCCCTTACGTGTGTACGGGGCTCAGCAGGATAATTCTACCATTTCGGTACCTAGCCAGGGATTAGCCGATTTTGATCCCATTCAGGATTGGTACGCTGTGGGTGGGGGCGAAAGCGGTCATATTGCCGTGCACCCCGAAAATCCTGATGTGGTATACGCCGGAAATTACATTGGTATCATGACCCAATTGGATCGTTCGCAGGGCCACGTCCGCAACATTGAAGTATATCCCGAACTGAACGATGGGGTAGAGGGGCGCGATCTTAAGTACCGTTTCCAATGGAACGCTCCTATCCGCTTCTCACCGCATAATCCCGATGTGCTCTACTACACCTCTAATTATGTTCATAAGTCTACCAACGGTGGGCAATCCTGGGAGGTGATTAGTCCGGACCTCACCCAGAACATTGATAAGTATCTGGATATTCCCGGAGGACCCATTCAGCACGATAACACCGGAGTAGAACTGTACTGTACCATCTTCGCCTTTGAAGAATCGCCGCTGGAAGAAGGAGTACTTTGGGCGGGTAGTGATGACGGATTGCTACATCTCTCCCGCGACGGTGGACAGAACTGGGAAAATATTACTCCCAAAAATATGCCTATCGAAGGCACCGTCAACGCAATTGCCCCGTCACCTCATCAGGCGGGAAAAGCCTACGTTGCGGTGTACCGCTACCGGGACAATGACTTTACCCCTTATGTATTCCGAACGGATAACTACGGCAAATCCTGGAAATTGCTCACCGATGGTAAAAATGGTATTCCGGCCGATCACTTTGTGCGCGTAGTGCGGGAAGATCCCGACCGGGAAGGTTTGCTCTATGCTGGTACCGAGTTCGGCATGTACGTATCTTTTAATGACGGCGCTGACTGGCAGCCTTTCCAACTGAATCTGCCCATTACTCCTATCACCGACCTGAAAGTACACCGGCAGGACTTGGTAGTCGCTACCCAGGGCCGTTCATTCTGGATTCTGGATAACCTTACTCCGTTGCATCAATTAAGTTCGGAGGTAGCCCAAGCCGATGCCCATTTGTTTGAGCCGACTACTGCTTATCGTACTCAGATTAGAGGATACCGAGGGGAGAACGTACCGGATAACAAAGCCAAGGGAGCCGCAATCTACTATTCACTGGGCGAACCCCAGGATAGCATCAGTTTAACTATTTCTGATAACAAAAATCAGGTCATTCAGACATTTAGTAGTACTGAGGAAGACGATGGACTTTCGGCTGAAGCTGGTTTACAGCAATTTGTATGGGACCTGAAATACCCAGAACCTGATCTGATTGACGGAGCAGTAATGTCTATGAGCTATACTGGTGGACCAATGGTCGTGCCGGGTGTCTATCAGGTAACGTTATCAGTAAAGGGAGAGGAAATGAAGCAGCTATTGGAGGTAAAAGCTGACCCCCGCTGGGAAAGCACTACCGAAGATTTACAGGCACAGTTTGATCTGGCCCGATCGGTGCGGGATTCTCTCACCTCGGTACATGATCTAATTCGGAACATCCGTAGTCTACGTACCCAGGTGAAAGAAATTGCTCGCCGCAGTGAGGAGGCTGATTACAAGGTTGATTTAAAGAGCGACTGCCAGGATTTAGTGAAGAAACTAACTGATCAGGAAGAAGATCTAATTCAAACTCGCAGCGAAAGCTCCCAAGACCCAATCAATTACCCGGTGAAGCTAGATAATCAGTACAGTTACCTGTATACGGTAGTGCACTCGCAGGATGCTTACCCGACCAAAGGTTGCTACCAACGTTTTGAGGACTTAAACCAGGAACTAGCCCAACACCGACAACAGTTCATTCAACTGGTGGAATCTGATTTGAAGGCCTTTGAGCAAAAAATAGAAAGCGCGGGTATTCCCCGGCTGATTATGGCTGCATCGCCTTAACTTACTAATCGCATCCTTCAACCTGGCGGGTATCGGTAATCTGGATGATCTTCCAGCCATCGTTACTGAGATAAAGCTGAAAAGCATTTACACCGCAGTGGCTGAAGGTAGTATCCCGGTAAAAGCGGTAGGGTGTCCAGGCGGTAGCCAGCTTACCATCAACGTTAATCCGGTAGTCCAGAATCCGCTCATTCCAGACATCCTCACGGGGACTGCTGACAGCTTGCAAAAAGGTGGAAATAGGGGCTTCGCGCAGACTAGTTTTCTCGTCCTGCTCGGCTACGGTCAGCAGACGGGCTTCGGAAGCAAAAACTTCGCTCACCATAGTGCTATCCCCAGCTCGCATACCGTCAAAAAGCTGCATAATAGTACTTTTAACAGAATCTACCGCCGATTGGGCAATAGCTATTTGTGTAGAAAACATGATAAAAGCAGTAAAAAGTATTATTTTATGCATGATAAATCGTTTATCTATTGAGGTAAATTTGGGTAATTTTGCTGACAAAAGTGTATTTTAAAGAGTTTCTTTAGGCTAGTGGCGAATCAAAACCGGGAGTAGGATGTTAAGAGATTGTGATAGATCGGTGGCAATATTATTGCAGCGTTACGGTTATTCTAACAAGAAAAAACTCTACAGACTATTATGTTAAAATTAACCTATAGATGGATATTCACCCTTACGGCGCTATTAGCATTTTTGGGGTGTCAGGAAGATGAAGAGCTGGTGGTACCTCAGCCCGAGCCGGTAGCTGACGAGGTTCAACCCAATCTGGCTACGTTGCTAAGGGATACTACTTATCAGATCTTGAAAGAGTGGTACCTCTGGAATGATGAGTTACCGGAGGTGGATGTAGAAAACTACCAAAGTGCTGAAGCATTGCTTAATGCCCTGCGCAATCCGCTGGATAAGTGGTCTTACATTCAGGAAGAAGAGTCTTACGATCAGTTTTTCAACAGTGGTCAGTACGAAGGTTACGGCTTTCGGATGGCCTTCGATGAAGAAGATAAGCTGCGGGTTGCGTTCGCCTACCGTGATTCCCCCTTCGGAAAAATAGGGGCCGATCGTAGCTGGACGATAGATAAGATCAACGGAAAAACCATTCCGACCATTTTGGCGAGTGGTAGCGTTACTCAGGAGATTTCTAATCCTACCAACACCTTCGAGCTAATTGATGATGAGGGGAATAGAATTACCCAAACATTGACTAAAGAAACCATTGGTATCAATACGGTGCTGCATCACCAAATTTTTAATGTAATGGGCACTAAGGTAGGTTACCTGGTTTTCAATAGCTTTCTGGCTACCTCTATCGATGAGCTTAAACCGGTTTTCCGGGAGTTTAAGGAAGAAGGTATTCAGGAGTTAATTCTGGATTTACGATACAATGGCGGTGGCCGGGTAAATGTAGCGGAGTATATGGCAGCGAATATTGTCGGTAGCCGCGGTGCCGGACGTAATTTCATTGAATATATTTTCAACGAGCAACAGTCTGAACAGAACCAGTTTGTTCCGTTTAACTCCCCGGAATATTCTCTAGACTTAGACCGTCTGATTACGATCACCTCCAAAAGTACTGCTTCCGCCAGCGAGTTGGTAATCAATGGCTTACGTCCGTTTATGGATGTGGTAGTGATTGGAGACAATACCCATGGTAAGCCGGTAGGAAGCTTCCCGTTTAGATTTGGGGGATACGCCATCAGCCCTATTAGCTTTAAGATCGCTAACGACGATGGGGAAGGGGAGTATTTTGAGGGGTTCAGACCTGACTCATATATCTCCGACGACCTAAACCATAAGTTCGGCGATCTGCGAGAAGCCCGGTTGCGGGAAGCGTTAAACTTCATAGAAACTGGTATTTTCCTGGGTGAGACTGCTCGTCGGGAGCGGTTAGATACCGACCAACGAATTGAATGGAGTGGTTTCCGGCTGGAAATCGGAGCTTACTAAAAAATTGATTTCTTCATTGAAAGCATCGTTTCCGGGCGATGCTTTTTTATTATATTTATCGGATGCGTAAAATCTACCAGGCTTATTATTTCGCTATTGGGTTGCTTGCTTTAGTCGTTATTTCTTCCTGTAGCAGTGACAGTGATGTGACTCCGGAAGCTAATACCGTACTGGAAGACTACGAAGAAGTAGGCTCTTTTTCGGGGGAGCAACTAAAGGTTATTGCTGCCTTTAGTGGCTTCGGCGAATATCAGGATATTATTGAGTACGGGCTTACCCTCTACAAAATTACTTACAACACTGAGTTTCAAGGCCAGCGGATCCTAGCTTCGGGTATAGTAACCGTTCCGCAGGGCGCCGATCGATTTCCGGTACTGCTTGGTGCACACGGCACCATTAGCAGCGATGCAAATGCTCCCTCCAATCTGAACTTTAATCAGAACCGGACGTCAGGTTTTGAACTGTTTGCGGCTTTTGGTTTTATCAGCGTCATTCCTGATTATCTGGGTTTTGGAGCTTCTAATTCAATCGTCCATCCGTACTTCGATTACGAAGCTTCTGCTAAGAGTTCTGTTGACATGCTGAAAGCTACCCAGGAATTCTTGGAAGAGCAAGAGGTTGCTTTTAATCCTGATCTGTTTCTGACGGGCTATTCTCAGGGTGGCTACGTAGCGGTAGCCACTCTAAAATATTTAGAGGAGAATACGGATGAGCTACTTGATTTTGAGGTTGTAGCCACGGCCGCTGGAGCCGGAGGGTACAATATCCGACAGGGGATGGAGCTTATTCTAAATGAAATTACCTACCCGGTACCAGCTAATTTGGCTTTTTTGGTCTACGCTTATCAGCAAACCAACGGTTGGGATAGACCGCTCACCGATTTTTTTCAGGAACCCTACGCTTCCCAAATTCCTAACCTGTTTGATGGTAGTAATAGCACCGGGACTATCAACAGTCAATTACCGACCAATTTGAATGCTCTCTTCCAACCTAACTTTCTGGCCGCGATGCGCGATGGTACTGAAATTGAGTTTCTGACTGCTCTGGAACAGAATAGCATTCATGATTGGGCTCCGCAGTCACCCCTGAGGTTGTATCACGATATTAAGGATGAGGTAGTACCGGCTCAAGTGTCTGAAAGAACCTTTCAGGTGATGCGGCAGAATGGAGCTGAAGATGTGCTTTACTTTCCGTTTGACTTAGCACCAACGCACCGGGAAGCAGTGCAGCCGATGTACGTACAAACTATTCCCTGGTTTCTTACACTACGGAGCTTCGATTAGCGATCTGCAATGGAGGCTTCGTTGGGCATTAGGAACATGCTTTGATCGGGAGGAATTTCGTCTAAGGTAACGTTCCGGTATTCGGTTACGCTTCGTTGGTCCCCCAGCGAGCCATCGGCCCAGCGGTAGGCAACTGCTCGCAGAGGTACCTTTAATCCGTTCACGGACTGCCACGCTTCGTACACCCGCGCAGTGTAGCGGTCGCTGGGCGTTTGGGAGAAATACGTGACGGTATAGAGTAAAAGATGTAGTTGGTGCGTCTCCTGATTGAAATAGGCGATATACTCATCGTCGGCCGCATCTCCTACCTCCGGTTGATAGGTGATCCGCAGCACATCGTAGGTCTTGCCCTGAAACTCTCGGGGTTCTAGTTCTTCGTACTGAATACCTGGATCGGCCAGCACAAACGGCAGCGCAAAAAAGTAGAACTGCAGATTATGATAAAAACGGGCTGATCTTCCCGCATACGCTGAAGTATCGGGACTTACCCATACTTCCTGACCGTCGAATCCGATGGTGTACTGCTCGTTGGAAAGCAGTACCTTCCGGGTTTTGAGGGCAATTAACTGGTGATCTACCATATCTTCTCCCCGGTACAGATCGTATTCTAACCGTTCAAAGGAGTCCCAACGATCCAATCCACCGTGAGCTTCCAAAGCATTTTGCAGAATAGTAGGATAGGCACTGGATGATGGTGATTCATTTTCTGCGGGAGCTGAGTTATTGTTTGGAGATTCTTTGGAGGCACAACTGACTAAGAAAAAAATCAGAGATGCAGAGATATAGGGGATACTGGAGCGTAGAGATATCAAACTAATCTAGATTTGGAGATTCAAAGTTAGGTTAACCAGAGCTACTGGAATGGTCTTTTACTATAACCCAGCGGTCGTCAATTTTACGAAATAGTAGCGTAAAGTGGCCGCCAATTTCATCGTCTTGTCGGTCTAATGTCCACTGGCCGACCATATGATAGGCGTCAGCCGATAGCCGATCTAAGGTCACAACATCAAACGTGAGTTGGCCCATGGCAGCTAGGTCAGGGTACGTTCGCTGATAGCGTTGCAAGGTATTATCATAGCCGTAAATTACTCCACTGCTTCCAATAAACATTAGTGAGTCCGACTGCCAGTAGCCCTGCATGAAGCAATCCAGATCACCTTTATTCCAGCACTCCACCTGCTGATCCATAATGGAGTAAATAGCCGCCTGATCTTCGCTGGCGTTTTCGGACGAAGACGAGCAGGCAAATCCCAGAAGGGTAGTTATTACAAACAGGTAGAGACGATAAAGCATAAGGCGGGTAACTACAGCGGGCGAATTCGAATATTTTTAAACCATACCGGGTCACTGTGATCCTGCAGGGCAATATGGCCTTCCTTAAACTGACCGTAGCCGGGCATATCCTTAAATTTAGTTTCGGCCACTCGGGCATTCCATTCATCGGTCCATAAATCATACTCCACTACCTTCTGCCCGTTAAGCCAGTGCTCTACGTGCCCCTCGTTCACGATAATTTTTCCCTGATTGTATTCTCCTATTGGCTTTACTTGGGCGTTTTGGGGTTCATCCAGCGCGTAATTAGCGCCCGACAGCTGACTTTTTTCTAACTGAGCGTTGTGAATAGTTCCGTAGCTCTCGTCGTCAAGAAGCTGATATTCGGGACCAGTTTCGTAGGTACTGTTATATTCGTCGCTCTCCTGCACCAGATAGATTACTCCGCTGTTGCCCCCTTCGCTGATGCGCCAGTCAAACTCCAGTTCAAAATTCCCAAAGGTTTCTCTGGTAATTAGGTCGCCCGATCCGCCGGTGGTTTTCAGAGCCCCATCTTCCACTTGCCAGGCTGCACTATCGCTTTGGTAGTTACGCCAGGCCTCCATACTGGAGCCGTCAAACAGCATCATCCATTCACTTTCTTCAGTAGAAGCCATAGTTTCTGTGGGGACAGTCTCCTCTTCGGTAGTAGACTCATCATTCGAAGAAGACGTACAACCGAAAATTAGCGTTGAGCTTAGTAGCAGGAGAAAAAATATACGGAGCATACAGATCAGATTGTAGTAATGTATAATTGAGGTGGCAATTAAGGGAAAAAAGGCTTTTTCTACAATTCCTTTTTCTGTGCGGTGGAGTTTCTCTCGTTGATAAATACCCGGTAAGATTCGGTTATGGAAAAACAAAAATAGGCCGGAGTCAATTGCCTCGACCTATTTTGTCTACTTCAGGCACTGTTTACTGCTACTCTGGGAACATTTAAAAGCCAGTAATACCCGTAAACTCCCCTGCATCATAAGCAGGGTTTGTCACTGACTCTAAGAAGGTTAAGCGACCATCTTTGCCAATTTTGAAGATCGCAATCTCCTCGGTAGTATTGGCTATTTGATAAAGATAATTGTCGGCAATCTCGGCATCCAGAACGAATGACCCCGGTTCGGTTTCGCCGTCAATGCTTTCTAGTAGCTCCAACGTGCCATTGCTTCCTACACGGTAGCTACTGATAGTTCCGTCGGGAGTGTTAGCGGTATAGGCGTAGGCGTCATCTTCGCTGATTTCTACCCAGCAAGAAGCGGTTTGGTGGGAACCAATACTTCCTGAAATAACCTCTAGTTTACCGTTAACTAATTGGTAAGAAGTTAGCGCACCTTCGCCGGGGGCACCACCGAATGCTTCGGTTACTAAGAAAAAACCGTCAGTTGTAAAAGAAGCACCAAATGGAGTTGTTCCATTGGACTCTTGCTTGTACGGTTTACCAGGCCTTCCGTTAGCGTCAATGGGGAAGATCGTTAAATTATTGGTATTCTTCTCCGAAACAATCAGGTACTTGCCATCGGGGCTGAACTCAATGTTTCCCGCCACGGCATCGTCCAGATGAACATTGGAGTCGTCAATCGGAGCTAACCTTCCATTGGGTCGCACATAGTAGCCCTGAATACTACCGCCCTCCAAAGCATTTACTACGTATAACCACTTCTTGTAACTAGCTAAGCTCACCGGAGCTACTCCGCCCGAGGGGTAGGTATCTACTAGCTCTAATCCGTAATCACTGGTTTCTTTTAGTGAAGCCACATCGTTGCTTCCGGCATTTACGGCAAATACGTACTGATTGTCGTAACCCATAATGAGTGGGTCTTGGGTTCCCAGGGGGTCGTTAAACGTGGGTGCACCGGGAGGGTTGATATTGGTGCCCTGACCTCCGGTAGAAACTGGTCCGGTTCCTACGATGCTACCATCTTCCAGACGTTGATAGGTAATCAGTTCGTTTTGACCAGGGTCGTTCGTCATGGCGTAAATAGCACCTACTACTCTCGGCCCTTTATCATCGGGTTGATCTGAGTGAAACAGATCGAAAAGATCTTCTTTGGTACAACTGCTCATAGCCAGCGCTACAAAAACGATAAAGAGAAATGACACTTTGTTCATGGTTTTAAAAGTTAAAAGTGAATAATTAATGATTGATTTTTTACGTATTTGCTACTGATTAATAATTGTTTGATGGATTGTAATATTTTGATTTTCAAGTATTTAAATAATTTTTTTGCTTGCTTGCTTGCTTAGCCTAGCCGCAGCTTCGGTAACTGGGGTGAGTAATTAGTGAAATGCCTGAGTGAAGCAAGCGCTGATACGTCGCTTGATAGTGGTATCTGCATCCATATTTCGATGCCGCACCACCCCGGTGCGCGGGTTAATCTTATAATCCTGAATCCAATAATCATGATTCTCGGCCAGGGCTTCCAGAGAATCTGCTACGAAATGAATTTCTCGGTCGGTCAACGTAGGATGAAGCGACAGACGAATCCAGCCTGGTTTGTTAATATACACCCCGTGGTCAACAGCCTGACGAATACAGTTTGACTCTTTTCGGCTAATTCCCAACAGGTAGTGGCCATAGGTCCCGGCGCAGGAACAACCACCTCGGGCCTGAATACCAAAGCGGTCGTTTAGCATCCGAACTCCTGCACTATAGGATAGGCCTTCAACGTAGAAAGCTATAATCCCGAGTCGGTCCAGCTGGGTAGGCGCCAGTACATGCAGATTGTCTATCTGTTTCAGGCGAGGCCAAAGTAGGGCAAGCTGCTCTTGTTCGCGTTGCTCAATTTTTTCAACGTTCATATCATTTTTTAACTGTATACTCATCGCGGCCCGAATGGTCTGTAGTATCGCGGGAGTTCCACCATCTTCGCGTTCTTCAATGTCCTTGATGTACCACCTACCTCCCCAAGGGTCAGTCCAATCTACTGTTCCTCCGCCGGGGTGGTCGGGTACGGTGTTATGATAGAGTGCTTTATTGAAGACTAAAACTCCGGGCGACCCGGGGCCACCCAAAAACTTGTGAGGTGAGAAATAAATAGCATCTAAGCGTTCATCCTCCGATGTGGGGTGCATATCAATATTTACATAGGGGGCGGCAGCGGCAAAATCGACGAAGCAGTAACCTTGAGCCTGGTGCATAATCCGGGCGATAGCTCGGTAGGGAGTATGCACTCCAGTGACGTTGGAGCAGGCGGTGACCGCCGCTATTTTCATTGAGCGGGAGCGATAGGTGTGCAACAGTTCTTTCAGATGTGTGAGATCAACTAATCCTTCGGGAGTGGGACGAATCACTACGACATCGGCTAGGGTTTCCAGCCAGCTGGTATGGTTGGAGTGGTGTTCCATGTGGGTCACAAACACTACTGGGTGATCAGCCGGTGAGTAGTTTGATCTAGTTCGCTGCTTGGCAGCATTTTTTAAACCCAAAAGCCGTTGCAGTTTATTGATGCTGCTCGTGGTACCTGAACCACTTAGGATTAGTATATCGTCGGTACTGGCGTTTACGTGTTGTTTGATGATAGTTCGGGCTTCTTGGTAAGCATACGTCATAGCGGTGCCCGTGGTAGAATTTTCAGTGTGCGTATTGGCCATCCACGGCAGTATATCATGCAGTAAACGTTGTTCAATAGGTAGATAGCCTCTGCCACTGGCTGTCCAGTCAGTGTATATCAGAGGGATATTTTTTCCGTAAGGTGTGTCAAAGCACTGTTGAATACCAACAACATTTTCTCGAAAGGGAGTGAAATACTCCTCTAGGCTACCGGATAAAATGTGGTCAGGAGCATCTAGCGTATCTTGATCGGAATAAATAGAAGAGATTACCGATGAAATCATAATAGCTGATAATTAAGAGTGTAAAGTATGAGGCTGGTTAGCGGATGGCTACTTCCTCATTTCTGATATACACCAAAGAAATGGTGCCTTAGAAAAAATACTGTTATAGCATGTTGCAAAAGCTTTTAAAACGACATTTTTTCACTTTCAATTAAGTTCCAAGGGCTTTTTAATATGTTTCAAAAGCTCAAAACAGCCCTAAAACGGCCATTTTTTGGATGACGTTTGGTTAATCTGATCAATGAAAGTGAATTTGATTGTTTAAGTGAAGAGTAGGCAAAGCCCATCAACCTACTCATGAAGCATTAAGAAGATTGGTGTATGAGAGAACGAGCGGTAGCGCGGGTAAGACGTTCTTATTTGTTAACCAAGACCTTTGGTTGAGATCGAACTTCACTAGGAGCGTATCCGTAATGCTCGGCGAAGCGAGTTGAAAAGTAGGCTGGAGTACTGAAGCCGACCAGATAGCCAATTTCAGATATTGATAGATCACTGGTTTGCAGCAGTTGCATACTGTGTTTCAAACGAACCTGTCGGATGAAGGTGGTGGTGGATTCGCCGGTTACTGCTTTCAGCTTACGATGAAGTTGGGTGCGACTCATTCCGATGGCCTGACATAATTCATTTACGCCAAATGATTCGTCTGATAAATGCTCTTCAATGGCTGCGGTTGCTTGTCGTAGAAACTTTTGTTCGCGAGTTGGTAAGTTAGCGTATGCGCAAATATTGGCTTCAGTAGTACTGATGGTAGATAACAACTTTTTTCTAATCTGGATAAGATTAGTAATTCTTAGCAACAGTTCTCTCGAGTTAAACGGTTTAGTCAGATAGGCATCGGCTTGTACTTCTAGACCAGAGATCTTGGCTTCGGTACTACTTTTACCAGTCAGTAGGATGACTGGTATGTGGCTGGTACGGTCATCATTCTTTAACTGCTGGCAGACCTCGTAGCCAGTGATTCCTTTCATCATTACATCGGAAATAACTAGTTCCGGGATGTGCTGGTAGGCTAACGCCAGTCCCTCTTCTCCTTGCTTTGCTTCTAGTACGTGATACTGATGGCTTAACGTATCGACCAAGTACTTGCGAATCTCGGGGTTATCATCAATAACCAACAAGAGGGGAAGGGAGGTATCAATGGAGGAACCGCTATTTGTTTGGGTTTCATATTGAGCAGTTACAGCAACGATGGTATCCTCTACTATCCTTTGACTATCGACAACTTGCGTATTGCCTACAACGGGTAATGTTATGCAAAAAATGGTCTCCTCGTTCGGTACACTTTGCACGCTGATACGTCCCTGGTGCTGCTCAACTAGTTCTTTTACCAGAGCCAACCCAATCCCTACTCCGGCGGCACCCAAAGTAGAACCCTTGCTGGAATGGTAGCGGTTAAACACCTTATCAATTTGCTCGGCCGGAATACCTACTCCATTATCTCGTACTCGAATTTCTACTTCGTCTGGAACTAACTCCGTAATCTCCAGGCTAACGCTACCTTGGGCGGGAGTGAATTTGCAAGCGTTAGATAGTAAGTTGGCCGCTATTTTCTCGAACTGATCCTTATCAAAGCTAGTGATGAGTCGCGATGCGCTACTACTAAATCGTAAGTTGATTTCTCGTTCTTCGGCAAGTGACTCGTAGGCGTGTACCATACCTCGGAGGAAAGCGACCAAGTCTTGCTCAGTTTTATAAGGTGCAATGACTCCGGCTTCTATTTTACTGAGATACAGAATTTGGTTAACCAGTTGTAAGAGTCGGTTCGATTGTTTGCGGATCAGTTTAGCTTTTTGTCGGCAGTCATTATCTAGGCTACGAGTTAAAATCTGTTCGGTGCGTCCTTGAATGAGCGTTAGCGGTGTCCGAAATTCGTGGGCAATATCGGCAAAAAAGCGAGATTTAGTTACGTTTAAATCCTGCTCGTGGGATAATAATTCTTGTTGGTGCTTTTGCTTTAACCGGACGTTTCTGAATAGCAGCCCCGAAATGAGTAATACGCCTGCTAACAGACCGAGCGATACGTTGCGCTGCCACGACCGGCGCATTAAAGAGGCCTTCTGATCCGCTTGCTGATACTGTAAATTAGTGATTTCCCGATCTTTCTTTTCAGTTTCGTAACGGGTTTGAAGTTCAGAAAGTCGGTTGATCTTTTCTGCATTCAGTAGGCTGTCTTCTAGCAAGTCCGCTCGTTCGTAGTGTTTTAGTGCTTCAGCGAACTGCCCCGTTTCTTTGTAAAACTTGGCTAGCTCAGTTTCAAGATGAAGCTGATCATGAGGCTCGGTAGATTGTTGGCTAAGCCACTTCTCCGCCTCAGTCATCCATCGTTCGGCAGCGGGCACCTGCTGAAGATCGCAGGCCGTACCTCCGGCTCCGGTCAGGCTACGCAGTCGGGTAGTAGCACTTACCCGACTGGGGTCAATCCGCAAGGCTTGGTCGTAAAACTGCAACGCTTCAGGGAGCTGCTTTTTCTGTCGGTAGGCACTTGCCAAACTGTTTAATATGTTTGCTTGCTGGTCGGGATTATCAAGAATATCTACAATCTCCAAAGCTTGTTTTAAATAATCAATCCCCAGCTCCCACGATTGGTATTGGGTATGTAAATTTCCTATAGTTGCTAATGTGTTGGCAATGTAGAAAGAGTCTTGTTGAGACTGAAAGTAGGTTAAGGCTTGCTCATAGTAGGGGAGGGCTTGGGTATAATTACCTTGCGCTTGCTGAACCCGACCAATATCGACATAAGCTGCCCCCATTTTGTTAGTATCGGCAATAGCTTCCGATACCGAAAACTCATTCCAGTAATAGTGCAGCGCCTGCTCATAGTCGCCGTAGCTTTCCTGTACATGACCCAAATTGCAGAGCGCCAGCGTAAGCCCTACTGAATCGTTGATTGACTGATAGGTAAGCCGGGTACTATCGAAATAGCGTTGGGCAGCGGGCAAATTACTCTCTGAAAAATAAGCAACACCGGTCAGGTTGTAGGCTTGAGCCAGCTCTTTAAGGTAGTTATTCTTTTTCGCTATTTCCAGTGCCTGTTGACTTCGAATGAGTAGTCTATCGTACTGAGCACGATAATAATGCTGTTTCGCTTGTGCCAAAAGCTTTTTTACGGAAATAGTGTCTGAAAGTGCCTGTGCTTGTACAGCAGTGGTTATGAGTCCTAGGAGGAAGGACACTAAGATTCTGCTAAAGTTCATAGGAAGAAGGCTGGTTGTTTTCACCAATTTAACCAGAATTGGTACTAAATACTATTAGGGGTTTGAGTTTATGAGTAAATGTAGCCTAGCTGATGATAGTAAGGGAAATGTTGTTTATTGGATCAAGTCGCTAATAGACTCTTCAAAAATTATTTGTACACCTACAATAGATTTGATAAATTTGCGCTCCTATTCGCGGAAGCGAGGGGCCCTTAGCTCAGTTGGTTAGAGCACCTGACTCATAATCAGGTGGCCGCTGGTTCGAGCCCAGCAGGGCCCACTTCCTCAATGGAATTGCCGTCATAAAATGATGATATGATAATCAAGCACTTATGCGAAATTTATAAGTGCTTTTTTTGGCTACAATAGACTAAGGCTATACTTAAACTAGCCATTCTTGTTGGTAGATAGGCTATTATACTTGTTTGCTTGGACGATTGCTAGTATCTTCCCCAATAGGAAAGCCCAATGAGCTTTTTCTCAATAGTCGATTTACGATGTAAAACGTACTCTATCACTACACTACCTATCAGCTATGAACAACTTTTCCTGTAGCATTAAGCACACATATCTGCTTATATTATTCTGGTTTCTCAATGTACTGCTACTTGTTTTCAGTTTTTCGGTTCCATGCTTATCGCAATCGTTTAGTCTGGAGCAAGTTACTTCCTATCCTTTTCCTAACGAATTGACGACCGGGGGAGAAAACCGAATCGCTTGGGCGGTTAATGCCTTCGGGCTTAGGAACATTTACGTGGCCGAAGCACCTGACTATCAGGCTCGTCAACTTACTTTCTATCGAAAAGATGATGGTCAAGAACTATCGTCAGTGGCGGTTTCGTCCGATGGGCAGTGGGTGGTGTATATTCGCGGAGGAGATTTTGGTAGTAACTGGGATGATGAGCTTCCGGTAAACCCTACTTCCTCTCCAGTATCTCCCCAAGTACATATGTGGAGTATCCCCTTTGACGGGGGAGAGCCGGTATCATTAGGTGAAGGTATTTCTCCTGCCATCTCTCCAGATAGCAAGCAAGTAGCTTTTGTGAAGAACGATCAGATTTGGACGGTACCTATTGATGGGCAAGAGGAAGCGCAACAGTTATTCAGTGCTCGGGGTGAGATTGGATCGCCCGTATGGTCTCCCGACGGGAGTAAGCTGGCCTTCTGCTCCGACCGCGATGATCATGCCTACGTTGGTATTTACGAAAATGAAACCACGCCTATTCAGTGGATAGACCCTTCCTTTCATCTCGACAGCAACCCCCGCTGGTCGCCCAATGGTGAGGCACTGGCCTTTATTCGTCAACCCATTCGGGCAGGAAAACCGGACTCTTTATTAGCCGCTATTCCTCGCCTTTGGTCCGTAATGCGGGCGCAGGTCGCTAGCGGCAAAGTTCAGGAACTGTGGAAATCGCCCAATACCATGCGAGGCTCGGCTCCCACTACCCAGGGGAGGTTTAACCTGCACTACGTGGATGGCCGAGTTGTGTTTTTGTCTTATCACGATGGTTGGCCTCATCTCTACAGCGTAGATGAACGGGGGGGTGATCCCTTGCTACTCACTCCCGGCGACTTTATGGCCGAATATATTAGCCTCAGTCCGGATCGAGAATCATTAGTGTTTACGGCCAACACCGGTCCCGATGCACTGGATATCGACCGTCGGCATATCGTAAAAGTGTCGGTAGATCAAGCTGATGCCCAGGTTCTGACCCCCGGAGATGGTAACGAGTGGACACCGGTGATAACCCAGGATGGCGAAAGTGTGGTATTTATCAGTGCTACGGCGAAGCGCCCGCCTTTACCAGCGGTAATGTCGTTAGCTAATGAGAGCATAAGTCTCATCGGTCAGAGCCTGATGCCGGATGATTTTCCTACCGAGCAGCTAGTGGTTCCGGAGCAGGTAATTTTTGATGCCCCGGACGGGAAAAAGGTGCACGCT
The DNA here is from genome assembly GCA_937884755.1 of uncultured Flammeovirgaceae bacterium. GTDB lineage: Bacteria > Bacteroidota > Bacteroidia > Cytophagales > Cyclobacteriaceae > Tunicatimonas. The sequence continues at coordinate 12,837 of CAKZYJ010000527.1, read as the reverse complement.
ACGCTTTTCCACTCCTCAAATGGTGCGGCCCAGAAGCCCGCCATTATTTACGTGCACGGTGGCCCGCCCCGGCAGATGCTATTAGGCTGGCATTATTCCTCGTATTACTCTAACGCCTACGCCCTGAATCAGTATCTGGCCAGTCAAGGGTTCGTAGTGCTATCGGTAAATTACCGTCTCGGCATTGGCTACGGCTACGAATTTCATAAGCCGGTGGACGGAGGCTCCCGGGGCGCTTCTGAGTACCAGGATATTAAAGCCGGCGGAGAGTGGCTGGCAGAGCAAGCCTGCGTTGACCCGGAGCGGATTGGTATTTACGGTGGTTCCTACGGCGGCTATCTCACCGCGATGGCACTGGGGCGCGATTCCGAACTATTTGCCGCGGGAGTAGACATCCACGGAGTACACAACCGGGTAGGTGGCAGGTATAAATTTGCCGCAGGGGAGTACGAGCAGGCCCCCGACCTGAAAGAAGCAATGGAAGTGGCCTGGCAGTCTTCGCCGGTATCTTCGGTAGATACCTGGACTTCTCCGGTGCTTATTATCCACGGTGACGATGACCGAAATGTTAATTTTCATCAGAGCACTGATTTGGTAGGCCGATTAATGAAAAAGGGTGTTCCAATGGAAACTATGGTGATTGTAGACGATACCCATCACTTTATGAGGCATGCTAACCAACGCCGAGTTAACCAGGCAACCGCTGATTTCCTGATAAAACAGTTAAAAGCTGAAAAGGCTACCCCTTAGTGTTTTAATTTCCGTAGTGTCAGTGAAGTACTGCTTAGCTTATGATAAGTCAGCAAACCCTTCTAGAGTAGGCATGATAGTATGTGTTATCTGATAAGTCAGGCTACGTAGAATGCTTCAAATTAGGGAATTTTATATTATACACATATATATAAATGAATAATTATATAAAATATAAATAAATAAATAAATTAAATATAATAATATTCCATTTTTTTACCTACATTTGCTAGTATTACTATTATAACTAATTTTATTACATGATTCTAGTAGACAGCGCTCTAAAGCTTAGAGAAGATACAAATAATCCTATCCAAGTTGGGTTAATAGGTGCAGGGTTTATATCAACAGGTCTTGTGAACCAAGTTGAACGATATATACCTGGCATGCGAATAGCAGCCATTGCTAACCGAACAGTATCTAAAGCGTTACACTGCTTCCATCAGGCGGGAATTACAGATGTTGATGTTACTGATGATGTAGAAGTGGTTAATAAGAATATTCGGTCAAATGGTTATACCGTTTGCCAGGATTCGACTATACTCTGTGAATCATCTGAAATAGACATTATCGTTGAAGCAACGGGTACTATCGACTTTGCTACTCAGGTTGTTCTAACCGCCATAAAGTACAATAAACCTGTTCTACTCTTTAATCCTGAGGTAGATGCGACATTAGGTCCTATTCTAAAAAATTATGCGGATCAGGCTGGTGTGATTTTAAGCCAGAGCGATGGGGACCAACCAGGCGTAATTATGAACCAGTACCGCTTTGTAAAAGGTTTGGGACTGACTCCCCTCGTATGCGGTAATATTAAAGGTTTTCTAGACGTCTATAAGAACCCTACTGATATGGCTGAATATGCTAAGAGGGTAAAAAATAGTCCAAATATGATTACTAGTTTCACGGATGGAACTAAAGTGAACTTTGAGCAAGCCAATGTAGCTAACTCTACTGGAATGATTGTGAATCAGCGTGGAATGAGCGCTTATCGATCTACTGAACATATCGACGATCTTACTTCATTCTACGACATAGAACAGTTGAAAGAAGTGGGAGGAATTGTTGATTACATTGTTGGACCAAAGCCGAGCCCAGGAATATATGTATTTGCGGCTTCTGATGATCCGATGGTAAAGGACTATTTACGCTACTTAAAGATGGGTAGTGGCCCACTCTATAGTTTTTACACTCCATACCACCTGTGTCAATTTGAAATTCCAAATTCAATAGCCCGAGTAGCTCATTTTAACGACCCTGTGATGGTACCTATTGGAGGGCCAGTTGTAGAAGTTGTTTCTATTGCTAAAAAAGACCTACGTGCCGGTGAGACTCTCGACGGTATTGGCGGTTATTGTTGCTACGGGGAGTGCGAGAATAGCTCTATACGTAGACAAGAAAATCTGTTACCGATTGGGTTAGCCGATGGTGTTGTGCTAAAGAATGATGTTAAGCAAGGCCAGGCACTTACATTTGACGATATTGAAATCCCCGATGACCGGTTGACTTATCGCCTGTATAGGGAGCAGGAGGAGATGTTTAAGGAGTCTGTTAAAGCAGTTGTTTAGGCACGGTAGACAATAACGCGGAGCTCTCTAACAATCGTGCAGCCTGCTTAGCCGAAACTTCATGAATTTTTACTCTCAGGAGGCACATGGACAGCTTGTAGCTATCAGTTACAAGCTGTCCCAGTTGAACATCACATTGCTAAAGTTTTGGTTGCGGAGATCTTCGGGTAAAATAAAAAAGTTAGCAATTCCCGCATCTCCCCAATCAATGCCACCTTTGGAATCAATTTGAAGTAGTAAAATAGCCTCGGCAAACTCATCGATTTCAAAGCGAGGATCTTCCTGAGTGAAGTGGGCGTAACCGCCTATTTTATGCCCGGAGCCCTGAGCAAACCGCTGGTACTCACGCCGAACGGGATCGGCATCAGCCCCAAACTGGTCAAAGAAAGTGTGGGGAGCCTCGCCAAATACCTCATCAAAGTGAATATCTTCTGGCGACACTGGTGCTTCTTCTTTGGTGAATATTAACGAATACTTATCCTCGAAGGGCATGTCCTCAAGTACAGGTAAAAAGCTGAAATCGCGCTGCCGATTTTCTTCGTCAATTTCCTCAAAATACAGTACCCGAAAATTGCGTTGGTCAGTAGGTTCGTCCAAATCCAGCCCGTACATATCGTCATCAGCAATATAGAACTGCAGAATGCCTTTCTGTGGAAAATCTTGCAATTCAGGCAAGTCTTCACAGTTGATCTGCGCTAACAAAAATAGTGGATTTCCCTCTTCGTCAGTCGGGTACTCAGTGCCAATCGGCAAATAAGGCAGGCCGCCAAACTTACTTTGAACAACCGCAACATCTTCATCTGATTTAGCCTGGATGCGGATATACGGACGCAATGATTTTTCTACGGCGGAACGGTAAGCTGCCAACACTGGGGGCAGCGAGGAGAGTGCGGGATTCATGGCCTACGGGTAGACAAAAAGGATAGAATGGTAAGTTGATTACGATGACAAAGTTAGCAAAACCCTGGTTAAACTTCTAGGTTATGAATAGACAACCAGAAAAATTACTAACCCAATACCAGTACATACGTTAATTTGCCTTTTAAGATATACTTTCGCCGTATGAAACAAATATTTTTCACTCCCGGCCCAGCTGAACTTTACTTTACCGTAGAAGGCCACATCAAAAAAGCTCTAACTGAACAGGTACCATCCATTTCGCACCGTAGTGCCCGTTTCCAATCTATCTTTCAGGAGGCCGAAGAGAATCTTCGTAACCTACTTTCTCTGCCGAATAACTACTATATATTCTTTACCGGATCGGCTACCGAAATCTGGGAGCGGATTATCCAGAACCTGGTAGCCGAAAGAAGTTATCACTATGTAAACGGTTCTTTCTCTAATCGTTTTTATAAGATTGCCGAGGAACTGGGACGATCTCCCGTGATTCAGAAAGCTGAAGAAGGTAGTTGTGCGGTGGTTGATCCAGAAAAAATCCCCTCAGATATCGAGCTGGTAGCGTTTACGCAGAATGAGACAAGTACTGGAGCAGCCCAGCCGCTAGATGATATTTACCAGGTTCGGCAGAGCCATCCGGAGGCAATAATTGCGGTTGATGCAGTGTCTACGCTTCCCTATATTCCGTTGGATTACACCCAAGTTGATACGGCCTACTTCTCAGTACAAAAAGGGTTTGGTTTGCCGGCTGGCTTAGGAGTATGGTTGGTGAACGCCCGCTGTCTGGCTAAAGCCGAACAGCTAGCTCAGCAGCAGAGTATTGGTTCGTATCACTCATTACCATCGCTGCTCGAGAAAGCGAGGAAACATCAGACTCCTGAGACTCCCAACGTACTGGGCATTTATCTGCTGGCGAAAGTGGTGAGCGATATGCTGGGAAAAGGAATTGACGTCATCCGCAACGAGACTAAATTCAAAGCAGGTATGATGTACCAAACGCTGAGTGAGCATGACAATTTTACCCCTTTTGTCAAAAAGGCAGAGCATCAGTCGAGAACAGTCATTGTAACCGAAACCCGTAAGCCTGCCCAGGAAATTATCCAAAAACTACAAGAAAGTGGGCTTTTTTTGGGTAGCGGATATGGCCATTTTAAGGATAAGCACGTTAGAATAGCCAATTTCCCTACACACTCCCGCGAACAATTTATCCAGCTGATCGATAAAATGAATGCAATTTTATAACAAAATTTGCATAAAATTTGTAGTCATATAAACGTTTAGCGTGAATTAAAATAGACACAACGCTATACTTTATTACACGTATACCTATAAGGTGTTTAATAGTTTTTGACACTTAAGAAACATCGTTTACTTTACCAACGTTAACCACGCGAACCAACAGGTTCATCAACTATAAAGGAGGAGATAATTATATGCATCCTGTACGAAAAATAATGGTAGGGCTAGATAACACGGAGATGGATACTTCACTGATCCAGTTTGCTTCGTTTCTCGCCCGAACTGGCTCAGCTGAGTACGTTCACTTCGTAAATGTTATTAAGCGTACCCAGTTGCCCTCACCTCTACGCCGAGAGTTTCCTAACTTACTAGAGAAAGCTCAGATAGATCGGCGTCGGGAGTTAGAAAAGAACGTGATTGAGCACTTTGATCTGACATTGCCGGTTAAGGTGAAAATTTCGGTTGAAGAAGGTACTATGCCTTCCAAAGAGATTCTGAAGCTAGCCGACAAATATAGTATTGACGCAATTGTAGTGGGTCGTAAGAAAGACCTGAAGAACAGCAGTGTAGTAACCCAGCGTCTGGCACGTCGGGCTACCTGTTCGCTACTGATCGTACCCGAGCGAGAGTATACCAAAGTTAGCAAACTGATGGTAGCCACTGATTTTACTAAAGAGTCGGTAGCTGCATTAGAGGAAGCGGTGAAGGTAGCTCGTCGCGAGCAAGCATTAGGTAATCCGATAGAGATTATTTGTCATCACGCTTATCAGGTGCCGGTAGGGTATCACTACTCGGGCAAAACCTTTGAAGAGTGCGGCGATGTAATGTGCGATCACGCTCAGAAGAAATACAAGAAGTTTATTAATAAAGTAGATACCACCGGTATTGAAGTAACTCCTAGCTTTTCGCTGGTGAAGAACGATGATGTGGTAAGCAACATCTACGAAACTGCCCGCGAGGTCGGTGCCGATTGTATTGTGATTGGTGGTAAAGGTAAGTCGCCTTCTACCGCACTCATTCCAATTGGTACTACTACTGAGAAGTTAGTGGTGAAAGATACCGAGATTCCGCTGCTAATCGTGCGGCATAAGCACAAAAATGCCGGATTAATTGATATGCTTCAGCGTATCTAAAAATATGTTCACTAATACGTTTGTGAAGCCGTAGGTTCATCGGAGCCTACGGCTTTTTTATGATCAATAGGTTACCAATCTGGTAGGCAGTGCGCTCCAGATTTTCGACAGTATGCTGTAAAGCCTCGTCTAACGGTTGCGGTCGGGGACCAATTGGTAATATTGCGTCGTAGGTAGAATAATCCTCGGGCGAATAATCAGATGGTACGCTGCCTACTAGCATAATAACTGGCTTATTTTGCTCTTTAGCCCGATGAGCTACATAAAACGGTCCCTTGCCGCCCTGCGTCTGCTGATCTAGCGCTCCCTCGGTCGTAATCAGTAAATTAGCTTCTTGTAGATCGGACTCAAAGCCAGTTTTGGCCAGCAGGTATTCGGTGCCGTTTACCAGTTCAGCATTGAAGAATGCGTAGAGCGCAGCCGATACTCCACCAGCAGCCCCCCCACGAGGCAGATAAGCGATCTCTTTTCTCAGCTCCTCTTTTACCAAATCGCTGTATCCAAGGAAGTTTTGCTCAATCTCAGCTACTAATTCCGGCGAAGCTCCCTTCTGCGGGCCGAATACTTCAGCAGCTCCTACCAACGTATTGGTTACATCACAGGGCACGGTAACTTGACAGTTTGATAGTCGGCCATCCATTCCGCTTACATCTACAGCGTGCAAAACGGCTAGACCATCCGCTCCGCGCGGTATCTCGTTTCCGTTCTTATCAGTAAGCTTTCCGCCTAGTGCCTGAACTATGCCTAATCCTCCGTCTACGGTAGCACTTCCGCCTACTCCTACAATAATCTCTCGTGCCCCTTGGTTTAATGCTTCTAGAATTAACTGTCCAGTACCGTAGGTAGAGGTTTTTCTCGGATCACGCTCTTCCGCCGAAAGCAATCGCAGACCAGAAGCTTCGGCCATTTCAATCACTGCGGTTTTTCCGTCCTGAATCAGACCGTAAGCGGCTTTCACCGGTCGCCCCAACGGATCTTCTACCGTGGCGTACATCTTTCTCCCATTAGCCTGGGCTAGCATCACGTCGAGCATACCATCGCCACCGTCGGCAATAGGCTGGAGAATACAAGAGGGGCGAAGCTGGCTTTTTTCTAATCCGCGCTGAATGGCCTGAGCGGCCTGTACAGCATCCAGACTACCTTTAAAGGCATTAGGAGAATTAGGATATTCAAAACTGAAAAGATTTAAGGTTAGAATGGAATGAACCACTTTTTTACGAAAGTATCAACTGCTTAGAACAATTGAGCCAATTGTAGTTGGAAGGACTACATTTGCGAATCGTCTTTGGGCGGTCAGAGACTGTAATTTCTCCGGTTGAGAGCGGCTATTTCTTAAAGTATATCTCTACCATTCCGATAGTTTCCCGTAATATTGCAGCCAAACTAGGTAGGCTTACTATGAAGAAACTTTTACTGTTAGCGTTTAGCGCTATTTCCTTTAATCTATTTTTTACCCAGCGAAGTGTTGCCCAGCAAGGTGTCGCCCAACAAGATTCTACTCAAATTATTGAATTGGCTGACATAATTATTTCGGAAAACCGGATGCAGACCCCCTTCTCAGAACTGGCCCGTAGTATTCATCTAGTAACTCGAGAAACTATTGAAACTACTCCGGCTCAAAGCATCAACGAATTGCTGAGCTATGTGCCTGGCATGGATATTCGTCAGCGAGGCCCAGCGGGAGTGCAGGCTGATCTAAGAATTCGAGGTGGGACTTTTGAGCAGGTGTTGGTTTTAATAAATGGGGTAAAAGTGAGTGATCCACAGACCGGACACCATATGCTGAATCTGCCACTCGACCGCAACAATATCGAACGCATTGAGGTGCTGAAAGGCCCGGGAGCTCGGGTATACGGTCAGAACGCCTTCGCCGGGGCGATTAATATCGTTACTAAAGTACCAGAAAAACCAACGATCAATGCCGGAGCTTACGGCGGACAGTTTGGAACCTGGGGTGCCCGAGCCGGTATTGCAATACCGGGAGAACGCTACGGGCAGTACGTATCAGTAGCCCACGACCGATCTGACGGCTACCGACCTAACTCTGACTACGAAATAACCAATCTCTTTTACCAGTCTTACGCTAAAACCCAGATCGGTACGCTTAATTTTCTGGGTGGGCATACTATGCGTGAGTTTGGAGCCAGCGGTTTTTACGTGCCTGATTCCGAGGAATACGAAGAAGTTCGCTCCTCGCTCATCAGCGTAGATCTTGATACTAAAATTGGCTCCTGGGATGTGCGCCCCCGGCTGTACTGGCGGCGTAATCACGATGATTACCTATTTATGCGCAGCAATCCGGCGGTGTATAATAATATACATACCACCCAAGTAGGGGCTGCTGAGATCAATGCCACTCGCTTGAACAATTTGGGACTGACTGGTTTGGGAGTAGAATTTCGGCGGGAATTTATCGATAGCGATAATTTTAGTGGCGGTACCCAGCAACCAGCATTAGGTAATTGGCAGCGCAGCATTTTGGGTGTATTTGCCGAACACCGGTTTTATTTCTTCGACCGAATGGACGTTACTCCCGGTCTGTACATCAATTGGTTTTCTGACTTTGGCTGGAACTACTTCCCGGGGTTAGATGTCAGCTACGATCTCTCCCGCGAGTGGAAAGTCTTCGGCAACCTAGGCCGCTCCTTCAGGATACACACCTACACCGATTTATACTATGATGGCCCCAGCAACGTAGGAAACGATCAGCTACAACCCGAAGAAGCCTGGACTTACGAAGCGGGCGTTAAATACTTTGGCCAACACTTTTGGGGCCAGGCTAGCTATTTTTTCCGTGACGGATCGCAATTGATTGACTGGGTGCGTACCGACACGGAACAACCCTGGCAACCCCAGAATTATTACGATGTGGCCACTGAGGGGTTGGAGGTTGAAATTAATGGGCGATTTAGCGCAGAGAGTTTTCTCAAAACTGCTTCCATCAGCTATACCTACCTCAACGCAGATTTGGGGAATACCGAAGGGGTAGAATCCCGCTACGTGCTGGATCATCTCAACCATCAGTTTATTGCCTCACTGACTAATACCATTTGGAACAATATTCAGCTAAGTACCCGCCTTCGTTATCTCGACCGGATGACGCAGGAAGATTATTTCGTGCTGGATACCCGTTTGTTCTATCAAACTGATGAGTGGAACATATATGTAGAGGCCACTAATTTAACAGATACCGAATATACCGAAGCTGGTTTTGTAACTATGCCAGGAAGGTGGGTGCGAGCGGGAGTTAACGTCACCCTTCCGTATTAATGGGTTTAGGGCTGAGTAAAATAATGAGTAGCCAGGCAAAAACTCCAATAGACAGTAATGGCCCTACCCACACAATCCAGTTAAACTGCCCAATCAGGTAATCGCCTTGATTGTTGAACAGAGAAATGTATGAGACAATACAGATCAGAAATATATTGATGACGATAGTGAATGTACCAAACCAGTTGCTAATGCGCCTCTTGAACAAAGCCGACCGAAAAAATAGTGGCGAAGAAACTGGTACAGCTTCTAGCACTCGGTAGAACACCAAGCACACAACATTTACCAGCACGAATAGTCCTAGTGCCAGGTAGAAAAATGTTTCTTTGCCGATAAACTGGTTGGGGTTTCCGTTCAGGTCGGCCTGCACCCCTACTTGCGGTGGTACAAAGGCATAACTCAGCGAAAGAGCAATGAGAAAACCTAGGAAGGTAAACCCCCAGGCCAGTTTGATGAATTTATCTAGGTACGTAAACATAAACGGATGCGAAGTAAGGTATTTTTCTTAATCCTGCCGCAAAATTTCGGACTGGTATCGTAATTTTTCTTTTGCTAGAGAACCAAAAAAAGCTAGGTGATTGTTTCGGTATTACTATTATTAAACAACCTGATGTTCCACCAACCTCTCATTCATGGACATTGACCCGATTGTCTTATCTATTCCTATTTACTTTATTCTTATTGCGGTAGAATTGATTATCCAGCTAGCCCAAAAACGCGAGCTTTACCGCCTTAACGATGCCGTTACCAATATTAGTTGCGGCATTACTCAACAAATTACCAATCTGTTCTTTAAGGTAGGCGCAGTGGCGGCTTACCAGTTGGTGTACGAAAACCTGGCCCTATTTCAGATTCCGATTACTTGGTATACCGTAGCCATGTTGTTTGTACTGGTTGATTTTTGCTACTACTGGGCACATCGTAAAAGCCACGAAATCAATCTGTTCTGGGGTGGGCATGTGGTGCATCATCAGAGTGAAGATTATAACTTTTCGGTTGCCCTGCGACAAGGCTCGTTTCAGATTTTGTGGACATTCATGTTCTATCTACCACTGGCGGTGCTTGGTTTCGATACACTCACTTTTGTTACGGTTTCGGCTCTGGTCACTTTGTATCAGTTTTGGATTCATACCGAAACCATTGGTAAGCTAGGCTGGCTGGAATATGTATTCAATACTCCCTCCCACCACCGGGTACACCACGGCCGCGATCCTAAGTATATTGATAAGAACCACGCCGGAGTATTCATCATCTGGGACCGAATGTTCGGCACCTTTCAGGAAGAAGAGGAACGTCCCACTTACGGAGTAACCCAGCCGGTAAACAGTTGGAATCCCGTTTGGGTGAATTTGAAGCACTACGGCTATATGTGGAATCTGCTCCGGCATAGTCCCCGCTGGCGGGATAAATTGAATATTCTCTTCAACAAACCCGGTTGGCAACCGGAACATTTAGGTGGGTATATTGCTCCGAAAGTTGTCGATAAATCAGAACACCAAAAGTACGATGCACAGGGAGTGCATTCGGCTAATCTGTACGTATTGTTTCAATTTGTGTTAGCGTTGGTAGGAACTGCACTGTTTCTGTTCAATGCCGCTAATTTTGCGCTGATAGAAATGATCTTTTCCTCGCTGCTCATCATCAGTACGTTGGTAAGTTTAGGAGCATTACTGGAAAACCGCCCAAGTGCTGTTCCCCTGGAAATTATCCGGATGGCTTGCACCATTGTAGCGCTGTTGTACTTTACCCAACACGGCGGGTTCTACGGAGCTACGCTAGGTTTCTGTGTACTCTACTTCTTCGTATCTATCCTCTGGATATTTTCTTTTAAATCGCAAGCTCCCCGACGGGCCACGGTGACGGATAAACAGCTTCGGGTATAGCATTAATTTATGGGTTGTTTTAGGCTAATAAGTTTGCCAGAACAAAGTAGGCGAATGCCCGGTTAGTGAGTTGCTATGATTTACCTATCTCGTATGTTACTGGGACTGACGCTGGCTTCGTTGGTCTGCTATTGTAAGCCTAAGGCAATTGATATTCCTAACTTTGACGAAACTCTCTTCCAAGCTGACCGCATGGGCTGCAATGGTGAGCGGGCACAGATGAAAGAAATACTTACCCAGATTGATACGGCCTTCAAAGGGTTATCTCAAAAGCAAGTACAAGCTACCTTAGGTAAGCCTGACCGGCACGAACTGGCGCCCCGCAGCCAGAAATATTTTGTGTACTACATTGATCCGGCTCCTGACTGCCCTAACGGCATTGAAGAACCTTTCACCCTGCTCATCCGCTTCTCCGCCCTAGATCGTTCCACCGAAGTAAGCTTTCAGAATTATTAGATTGCAAATTGGAAAATCAAAAATTACAGATTAGAACTACGGGTAATTTTTTAATTTGCAATTACACAGCGACCGTCCTCAATTTTGCAATCGCACGGCGACCGTTTGTAATCTTCAATCTGTAATTTAGCCTCATGGAGCTCTTCTCACTTTCTCCGTTTGAATGGAGTCTGGTTATTCTGTGTGCCATGTTTGTAGGTATGTCCAAAACCGGAGTGATGGGAGCCGGACTGGTGGTGATTCCCGTACTAGCCGGTATTTTCGGCGGAAAGCTATCTACCGGCTTTTTGTTACCGATGCTCTCGGTAGCCGATATTTTTGGGGTACGTTACTACAATCGGCACGCGCAGTGGTCGTACCTGGTGAAGCTTTTTCCCTGGACGCTGGCCGGTATCGGGTTAGGCGTTTGGTTTGGCGACGTTATTTCCGACGAGCAATTTAAAGCGGCTATTGGCATTATTATCTTGGTTTGTCTGGCCCTGCTGTTATGGCAAGATCAACGAAAAGCAAAAATTAAGATTCCTGATTTCTGGTGGATTTCGGCAATTACCGGTATTGTCGGTGGGTTTGCTACTATGATCGGCAATGCTGCGGCTCCCATTATGGCTATTTATCTGCTATCCATGCGGTTGCCCAAGAACGATTATATCGGTACGGCCGCCTGGTTCTTTCTGATCATTAATCTGCTTAAAATTCCTCTACACGTTTTTATCTGGCATACCATCACCTGGAAAACCCTTACGTTTAATGCCACCATGATTCCCCTCATTGCCATTGGGGCAGTGCTTGGTTTTCGTTTAGTACGCATCTTTCCTGAACGAGTTTACCGAATCTTCCTCATCGTTTCCACCGCCATCTCTGCCTTCTTTTTGTTTTGAAAAAGTAAGTCAACAGAAATAACCACATCAACATAGCTAGGCTACCCAAATAATAAGGTAGTAGCAAACTGACCTTCTGCCAGGAAGTCGGGTACAATACGTTTTGCTTGCAGTAGTTGCTTATCTAGCATTATTTAGCTCTATTCTCGGTCAGTAAAACTAGAAAAAATGGAGTACCTACCTACAGGAATGTCTTTCTTTTCTTATTTTAAGAGGTAATTACCCACTACACGTAAACTTGAGTACTACTCTATTATACACGACTTCACTGCTACCAGGTACTTTTTTCAACCAGCAACCTGCAGAAGCTGATGAATAAATTTTTACCGGCACCTTGGGTTATTCTTTTGTTAATCGTACTTAAGCCTGGCCTCACTCCCGCCCAAGAGTCTATTGCCTATACCAACATGTATACGGCTAAAGATATTACGGTAGGTTTTGGCTCTTATGGCCGTATTGGCACCAGTTGGACCTTTGAGGAATCGTCGATAGAAGGGCGAAGACTGAACCTAAACAATATGGGGAGCATCGGCGGCAGAATGGAGGAGCAGGATTACCTGGAACTTGGCATGGCATTTCATATGAGGCCGCCCCAGCTAATTAAAGATTCTACCACCGTTAGTATTCAGTTTAGAGCTAATATATTTTCCCGTAGCCTTTCTCTATTCGGAAACAGCAATACGGCATCGGAAGGGGGGCTGACCATTGGGTTGCCTGAAATGTACCTAGAGGCCAGAAACATACTAACCAAAGACCTGAATAT
>CAKZYJ010000526.1 GCA_937884755.1 uncultured Flammeovirgaceae bacterium | reverse complement strand
CACCTGAAACTTGCTCCGACGCTGATCGTACTCTACTCCTTCGGGAATTAAGCCAGCTTGAGTAAGATCAATTCGTTCCAGTAGTTCCCAATCGTAGCCTTCGTCCTCTAGATCATCCAGAAGGTCTTCCAGTAACTGATGACAGGAGGTAGAAAAAACTAGAACGCTTACTAATAGGATATTAAACGGTTTGAGCGAAATGTACGACAAAAAAGCGTGCATGCTGAAGGTTGGGTTCTTATTAAAAAAATTCTCTTCGTGAACTCAGGTTAAAGTAATATGTTAACTTCCACTTCAAATCGATTGTGGAAAACAGCACTATTTATACTTGGCTATTGGTTGGTATCGGCCTTTCGGTAGTCGCCAAGCTTTTGATTTATCAAGGTAAAAAAAGAGCGGGTAACATTATAGTAATTCCAGCCGCGTTCTGCTTGCTAACCGCTCTCATGTTCACCGTCACTGATTTTGCCCGGTTGTACGGACGAATACCGGAACAAGCGCTAAGTCTACTTGGTTTGGCTGGGGCAGTAGTAGTGATATTTCAGATTATGATGATCAGATTGAACAGGTCTTATTCCTCTCGCCAGATGGGTTGGTTTATTCCGATAATTGCAGTGGGATTAGGGCTATTTTTCTGGTTATGGCATTATTGGGTCTAGAGCAACCGGGTAGTAATTTAGGCTATATCAATACGGATGGATCAGGCCAGACAATACGTGATACGGGAGCTGAACCTCCCCCTGGGTTTTCCACCATCGTTTTCTCCTGAATAGTGCCCCCCATTCGTTGGTAAAAGGCAAGTGCACTGGTATTAGCCTCAAATACCCACAGGTAAAAGCCAGAAGTCTCATCGCGCTGATACACCCACTGAGCCGATCTCCGAATTAGCTCGGCGCCAATGCCTCTTCCTTGCCAGGCTGATGATACGTGCAGATTGTCTAGCAGGGCTCCGTGCTCTTCGTGAAAATCGGCGTAGGTACAAGCAAATCCGCAACGCTGCTCACTATCAGTAGCTACAATTATATGCTGGGTTTCTTTCGGGTGCTGAAATCGCTCCCGCCAAATGCTAAGCCGGTCGGCTAACACTTCCTGATCCAGATAGGCATCACGTAGTATGCCCCGATAGTGTTTTTGCCAGCTTGCCGCATGTAGTTGGGCTATGGCATCCGCTTCGTTCGGTAAAGCTTCCCGATAGGTAGTCATAGGTTAAAAATATAGAGTCAAGTTCGATCTTAAAAAATTTTTTTATTATAAAACCTTTTATTTTTCCTTTCGTACTTGATAGTAATACTATTATTTACTAAATTTAGACTATCATGATATTTTTTCTTAATAAGATCAATCGTTCACAACTAAATCAGCCGGAAAAATTGCAAAACGCACCACCGGTTGGTGCAGCCAGACGATATCAGCAAGCCAACCGATTGGCCGATATGTCAGTGGGAAGAATTCGCCGCTGGAATATGCCATTCCGGCGTCCATTTTTATTATAAATATTTTCTAACCCATAAATACAGTTGCCCATGAAACCGAGCATGTTATCCTACACCAAACTTATTCTGGAGAAGGTAAGCTTCAGCAAAGAGCTGTACGAAAGGGAGTACCGAAAGGCACTTAACCGGCTTTCTTCTCATGAGGCCCGACTGTTGGAGCAGTGGGCACGGCGGCGCAGGCAACAACTCGTGCCGGTAGCAGCAACTCATTAATGCCATTCAAGATTACGTTAATACTTTTGCTTACTGAATTGACCGGCATGCTACTGGCACGTCGGTCTTTTATTTTTTCCTCATCATTCCTTTACCACAGCTAGGTAAACCTATCGCTAAATTATTTATTGAGTGCCCTTTATTCCGATTCTAAAAGCGTCAGGGCAAGGTACTACTTTCGGATCTCGCTATACTTTTCGATTAGTTTGATCATGTCTTCCGTACTTTTACCCAGGTGCTCCGATATCTGTTTCATTTCATCCAAAGTAATTGCACTTCCCCGCGTGCTAATGTAGGTGTTAAGATTCATTGAGTCGGCAAACCAGTTGGTGATAATGATCATAAGCTGAGCCAGATTTGAGCGGCTATTCTGGATCTCCAGCGGCGGTTTAAAGAAAAAAGTAGTCACCAAATCGATGAATCCCACGGCTCCGAACGCTATGGCAAGTATGGTTTTGTCCTGAGCGGCAAACACAATAGAGGTAGCAATCAAGCCGATGCCAATAACAAAGGCCGCTATATACATCAGCATAGTATAATTGTAAGCCCGCCGGGCATCCTTCACCACGTCCTGAAGCGAGGTCTTAATACTTATGATGGTATCGTAGGTATTTTCTACATTTTTGGTACTGAACAATAGCGCCTGAATAGCGTTACTCGCTTGGGCCTGGGCTACTTCCTTACCCTGTTCAGTCTGCAAAACATTGCTTTTTTGTGCCTGAATAGAAAGGTTTTTAATCACTCCCAGTGTTTGAGCAATCTCATTCTTGTCTTTGGTATCAAACCGTTCGTCTCGGGGAGCAACAGTATCTACACTGGCATCCTCAAAGAGAAATTTATAGATGTAGTCGTAGGCTAGTTCTTTGTTCTTCATGGTGTAGTAGTAGCTGTTAGGTGATAGTACTAGTGACCGTGTGGGATTAAAAATACCGTTAGATCAGTGCTCCCTGATTATTATCTTACTTAAAGTACCTAATATTCGTAATTATTTCTACTTCAGACCAAGGAAAGACACTCATCTTTTCGGTATTCAGTTAGTGGAATAGCCTATTGTTAATCTACGAAGTAACTCCTCGCCAATTAGCCTGACTAGAACAACACTGCCCAATAATTGCCCCTTAAGATAGAAAAGCTCCGTAGGCCAGTAGAGCTACTATGCACCTACTTATCTATGGAAAAACCATATAGCCAGCAATAAGAAGAATGATGTAACGACCATCTATTTATTCAGTTAAATCTGCCTAAAATGTTACCTACGACAGATTAATTGGTAAAACTGGAAACCTTCTGGAAAAAGCCGCATCACTTTTGTACTAACCAAAAAAACCACAGAACGATCCCGAATGGTCAAAGTAAAAGAAGCATATTTCCTAAATCAAGTTGATGTTGCTGTTGATAATGCGTTGAGTACCCCCGAAATTCTCTCTCAGCTAGAGGTATACGGCTACGATGCCAAAAAAATCAAGCAGGGTCAGGCGATGCGCCGTGCACTGGATGAGTTGATGATGCAACAGGAAGATGCTCATTTAGCAGCCAAAGATGCTACCCGTGTACTGAATGAAGTACGACAGCAGGCCGAAACCATGTTCGGTACCCATCTTTCCATTGCTCGTATTGCTTTTCGGGATGATACTACCTTTTGGAATGCTCTTAAACTGGGTCAGGCCCGGGAACGTAACCTGCCCGACTGGCTTGTTCAGGTACAGCGGTTCTACACCCGTATTGTGGTGGTAGCCAAAGAGATGGAGAAGTACAATGTACCCCAAAAGGAGCTGATTGAAACCCGCAAACTTATTGCCCAGATCGGGAACTTGCAGCGCTTACAGAAAAAAGCGAAAGGTCAAGCTCAGATGGCTACCCAAGCTAAAAACATGGCAATAAACGACCTAGAGATCTGGATGCGACGCTTCATCCGCATTGCTCGCGTAGCTCTTGAAGAAAACCCCCAGCAACTGGAAATGCTCGGTTTCGTAGCTTCATAACCGTGGGCAATTAACCGCACGCCGACCGCAATGAGCAAAGAGCAGTGAACAATGAATGTCTGCTCGTAAATCTATGACTCGTTTACTTTCACAACTCTTTCAGAATTCAAAATCGGTGCGTCGAAGCGTCAGAAATTTCTTATCAGAAGGATTTAAAATCCGTCAGATATTTCATTCGGAATTTGTAATTATGAATAGCACGAGGCTACATTTCAGTTATCAGCGAAACGAGCGGTAGGTCAAATTTCTCCAGGCAGCTTCCAGCGGGCCTTGAGTAAATCTTCGCATCCACAACCAGCTTATGGCTAGTTGAAATAACCAGATACCGGCAACAATTGGCAGTAGCTCCGCCCGGGAGTATTGATTGTATTGACCCAGTCCGTAGCCGTAAAGGACCAGACCGCAGATTATGCTCTGCATGATATAATTGGTCAGAGCCATACGACCCGCACAAGAAACGGCATTATCCTTCCACCTTATCAGATATTTCTGATACAAACCGTTAAACAACAGAATATAGGCCAGCCCCAAAATCTCCTTCGGGAAGGTAAATAGCCAGCTTTGCCCCACACTGCTTACCGGCTGAAAGTAGTTAAATGTCCAGTGATAGTAGCGAACGTAGTTGACGGTTAGTGCTACCGCTAGTATCAGTAATGTAACCGGCCAGTAATACTTCACCGCCCGGCAGTCCCGGAACACGCCCATTTTGTACAGCACTATTCCGAGTATCATCATGATGAGTGTGCGGAACAGAATTCCCTGGTAGAAGACTGTACCCTTGTGGGCCTTGGTGTGCTCCGCATTGGCTACCCAGCTTTGGTAAATCGTAGTCCGCGGCACCCCTAATTCAGAACGATCGGGCTCACCCGGCCTGGTTCTTCTTTCCCAGCTTTCTATAGTTTTCTGGTCCACTTCAGTTCGATACTCCTCATTTAGGCTAACTGCCTGGGTATATTTGCTAAGCTGCTGCTGTGTATTGGACGTCCGCTCGTAAGCGTTGTACAGCAGCACCGCTCCCAGCAAGACTAACACTCCTAACAGTTGCCTAACCGTGAACGAGCGGAACGGAAACAGGAACAACCCGCAGGCTGCATAGTGGTACAGAATATCCCCGTTCCAAATCAGGTAGGCGTGCAGCAGGCCAAATACGAACAGCCACAACAATCGCCGAGCGTAAATATCCATTGCTCGGAGTCCCAGATTTTTACCTTCCAACCTTTCCAGGAAAATGTAGAAACCTACGCCGAACAGCAGCGTGAACATGCTAAAAAACTTGCCCTGCGCCAGAAAAAACACCCAGAAACGAACCGTATGATCCACCTCACTCACAAATCCATATTTGTACGGACTCCAGGGGTCAGGATAGGAGAACGATTCAATATTAATCAGCAGAATACCCAATACGGCCAGCCCTCGCAGAAAATCCAGCGAACCAATTCTTTCTGATTGTGCAGTAGGCTGAGGCATTAATTTCAATTAGCAGTGTACAATGACTAATTTCTATCGTGAATCACTTAACAGGAACTCCATTAGCATATTTGTCAATCCAGCGATATATAGCATTAACGATAATATTCGTTTCTTGTGAATCTTCATTTTCCAAAGGAGAATCCCAATCAGAATTAAGTATCACCATTGCCTTATAAACTCCATTATAATATCTAACATCAAGTAAAGGACCGTCTCCATAAATATGGCTTAGTTGCAAGATATCTTCTGTCTTTTCCGCGTTTACTAACCAATCCTCATTTTCGGTAAAGCCATAGGGATCAAACTCGACCTGCCATTGATTGATATTGCTCGATATTCTTTTATTACGAATCATATTACTATTTGTGTATTGCTCAGGTAATATATCCTCTTTGGTGAAAAATTCGTTAGTAGAGGGTATTATTCTTACTGACCAGCTATGTCTCTTCATTTTCTGCGCTTTTGCGGAGCTCTCACCTTACTTCTCGCTACCACCATTTCCAGTCAAGCTCAGATCTGGGATTTAACCACCAGGGTTTTTAATAGTGTTTTTAACGATACGGTTTCATCGGAGCGGCCCAAGTTTGTGGCCTACCCAACCGTTGCCTACTCTCCTGAAACCCGCTGGGAATTTGGTATCAGTGCACTCTACGTATACTACGCCCGACAAGATACCAGCAACCGACTAAGCGAAATTAACGCTTTTACCTTTTTAACGCTGGAAAGACAGTACGGCTTATGGATAGACCATGCATTATACTCGCACCAGAGCGACTGGTTTTTTCTGGGCCGATTGCGGTTTCAGCAATTCCCGCTACTATACTACGGCATTGGACCCGACACTCCCCCAGAAGAAATTGCTCAGGTAGACGCGAGTAGCGTTGCTATTCGCGAGCGAGTATTACGCAATGTAACAGGTAGTCTCTACTTAGGAGTAGAACTGGACTACCAGCAACTAACTAACGTAAATTTTAATTCTCTGAGCGATGAACCGTTTGATCCACCTCTCGGTAGCCAGGGTTCTAACAACTTTGGAGTCGGGGTAGGATTGGTGTACGACAACCGTCACAACGTGCTAAACGTGCGGGAAGGCTTTTTTGGCGAAACCGGCTTTCTCCACTACGATACTGGTTTTGGTAGTGACTTTTCGTTCACCCAGTTTTTTCTGGACGCCCGCTACTTCTACCCAGTCACTCGTAATCAGGTGCTAGCTGCCCAGTTCATAGGCAATAGCCTAACCGGCGATGTTCCATTTAACCAGTTGGCATTAATGGGAGGCGAGAGCATGATGCGAGGCTATTATCTGGGGCGTTACCGGGACAAGACTTTACTGGCTACCCAACTGGAGTACCGTTTTCTACCGTTCCCGTTTAGCCGGCGCTGGGGTGCAGCAGCGTTCATCAGTACCGGAGGAGTATCACCTTCGCCTCGGGAGATTAACCTGGGAGATTGGAAAGTAGCCGGTGGGGCCGGAGTCCGCTTCATGATTTTCCCGAACAAAGATGTATTCACCCGTATCGATGTTGCCTTCACTCAGGAAGGCATCGGTTACTATTTTTTTATTGGAGAAGCCTTTTAATTGACCTAATTAGAAAGAAAAGCCAGTTACGACGTTTAAGAAAGAAATTTTGGTGTTGAAATTATCTTGTAGGATAACATATCCTCTAGTTGTACTAGGCAATAAAAATTTATTTTGATTCTGATGAGCTCCAAAGTTTACGTTATAGCGAGCTTCTAAAAAAATACTGTTTCTTTTATTTAGCACGTAATTAAGTCCAATTACTCCTTCTACTCCCATTAAAGTACTCCCATCTAGCCAGCTTCGGGTTTCATCACTATTAAATCGCTTAGTTTCTAAGTCTATCAGGAAAGTAGCGACTGGGCCTAGTGCAAGTATTGGCCGTACTTTACGATTAATTGAAGTATAGCGCACCATAGCCGGAATTTTGAAATATGAATACGATAATGCCAGTTCATCGGTAGTATAACTGCTATTTCCATACCATGCTTCTGTTTGAAAAGAAATGTACTCACTCAAAAATGGATCTTTGAATTGCACAAAAGCGCCAAAAGTAACATTGGTACTGTTAGAAAAAGATGCTTCCATCTGATCTTGCAAATATTCTACATTCTTGAATGATATGCGCGATATACTGCTTCCTCCTAACATTCCCACCCGAATTTGTATGGGGGTTTTTTGCCTGGAATATGTAATACACTTATACTCGTCGCATACTTGGTTATGGTACTCTTCGGCAATATCAATAAGGTCGGCGTGGCTTAAACTCGTTGTCTCAATTTTGTTGGAGAGAGCAGGAGCATCGGAGAAAATATATCTGAGCGTTCCCTTATAATACTCTTTATGTTTCATATAATTCCGGCCATCACGATTAATCTCTACTGACTCGATAGTAAGAGGAACTAGTTGATTATCCTCTTTCATTATGTAATAATGATCGTCATTTCCATCCCGGCAGAAAAATATATCCGCAATGCCATCAATCAAATATTCTAAAAACACTGTTTTATCTTGCTCATCTATCTTCACCTGTTTGCTAACATAATATTTCCCTGGAGTAAACCGGTATCCAGCTATTTCATCAGGCGCGTAAGTGACTACCTTTGATTCTTGGCTATTTTTAAATCTACATTTTATGGCACTTTTAGATGCAGTTTTATAATCGATGAGTCCACGAAGCGTATCTTGCTGAAGCGTAATTACATAACCCTCTCTAAATTTCTCTTGTCCATAACTAGGAATTTTTGCTAACGTCACCGCTAATACACCAATTATTATAGCTTTTTTTGTGAATAGTTCTTCAAAACTTATGTACATATCTCTTACTGTAATATTTTTTATCGCACTTTTTATCAATAAAGTGCAAATATATTACATTTAGATACAAATGTGTATTAATCTTTAGAAAAATCACATAAAGATACTAAAGAATAAAAGCAGGTTAGTAACGGGCCGAGAAAATAGCTTGCGGAATTTCGGGGTGCTCGTCGGAGATGCGGTCGATGAGTTCCTGAGCGTTTTTGTTTTTGAGGCGGCGGGCAATCAGAGCATCAGTGAAAGCTTCCAGATGATTGTCTAACTGATAGTGATTAGTCGCTCGTAGCAGATATAGTTCGCTCTTACGGGGAGTGATTTTTAGTGCCCGACTGGCGTCTTTTACCGCTTCTAGGTGATAGCCTAGCTTCTGCTTCACCCAGGCCCGATGCTGGTAGGCCTTAGCGTACTTCGGATTAATCTTCAGCGCTTGATTTAGGTCAGATAATGATTGCGCGTATTCTTTACGCTTGGCGTGTACGTAGCCCCGGTTACAGTAAGCCGCAGCGTAATTTTTATCGTACTTTAGTGCTTGGGTAAAGTCCTCAATGGCCTGGCCGTATAGCTGTTCTTTAAACATAGATACACCCCGCTCATTGTAGGATTTGGCGTAACGATGAAAACGCTTCATGGCTTCGTCGTAACTCACCAGATTACCCTCCTCATCGTACAGATTATATATTTTAGATGCCCGTTCTACGAACAGCTCCTGCTCTGTCTTTTTATGACAGGCCCACAGCATAATACCGATAAGTAGGATTGGCCAGCGTTTCATTTTTCTGTTAACAAATTGGGAAAGTCAGGTGGTTCAACTTTAGTTAGCTAATATCTTTTTGCTTAGAATTAACCTGAGTTCGGTAATGATTGCAAATATCGCTTAAGGTACAATCGTGGCAGCGGGGATAGCTCCAGGTACAAACCCGTTGGCCGTATCGTTCATTGCTTTCATACCGTTAGTAACCCTCTCTCTTCGAAGTGGTTTTTGGCATTCGGTTTAAAAAAAAGCCGGATTAGGCAACATTTACGTGACAAGCCCAGTATATTCGTCTTAAAGTTTTTTATTCGCAAATTCAATTAATCATGAAATTAGCCGTAGTGGGTGCCACCGGGCTGGTGGGTACCGAAATGCTAAATGTGTTAGCCCAGCGCAACTTTCCGTTAGACGAATTATTACCCGTAGCTTCGGCCCGGTCAGTAGGAAAAACCATAGAATTTAGAGGAAAATCGTATCCGGTAGTAGGTATGGACGATGCCATTGCGGCCCAACCCGACATTGCTATTTTCTCCGCTGGCGGCTCAACTTCGCTGGAATACGCTCCTCAGTTTGCTGAGGTAGGCACCATTGTCGTAGACAATTCTTCGGCCTGGCGCATGAATCCCGCCAATAAGCTGGTAGTACCTGAGATCAATGCCCACGTACTTACTGAGGAAGATAAGGTTATTGCTAATCCCAACTGCTCCACTATTCAGATGGTAGTGGCACTGGCTCCACTACATCAGAAATACCAGATAAAGCGCATCGTCGTTTCTACCTACCAGTCGGTAACCGGTACGGGAAAAGCCGCGGTAGACCAGCTATTGAACGAACGCCAAGGAAAAGAAGGTGAGAAGGTGTATCCTCACCCCATCGATATGAATATTCTACCGCACATCGACGTGTTCTACGACAACGGCTACACCAAAGAAGAAATGAAGATGGTGAACGAAACCAAGAAAATCTTTGGTGACGATAGCATTCAGGTGACGGCTACGGCAGTGCGTGTACCGGCCGTGGGAGGGCACTCGGAAGCGGTAAACGTAGAGTTTGTCCAGGATTATGACCTGGTCGAAGTTCGAGAATTATTAGCCAGTACATCCGGCGTAGTGGTGCAGGATGATGTAAAGAATAATGTATACCCCATGCCTATCTGGGCTCACCAAAAGGATGAGGTATTTGTTGGAAGGTTGCGCCGTGATGAAACCCAGCCCAATACTCTGAATATGTGGGTAGTATCGGATAATCTACGGAAAGGTGCCGCTACTAATGCCGTTCAGATAGCCGAATATCTGGTTGCTCAAAATATAGTGAAGTCAGCCGTAGCGGGCTAATGATCAACGACGACCTGGCATTATTACAACAACCGCGCATTCAACAATTTATCCGCGAGCATGCGTCGGATGATCCGTATCAGTTAGTACTTCAGGCTAAACGGCACCCTGACATACCAGTCCAATTGGTGGCAGAGCAGATACAAGCACGGCAGAAGGCCAGGACTAAGCTACCCGAATGGTATCAGACTGCAGGAATTATTTTCCCTCCGTTGTTATCAATGGAACAGTGCTCTTCGGAAACCACGGCTCGGTTTAAAGGCAGTCTGGTTTCGGGCACTACAGCGGTAGACCTCACCGGCGGAGCCGGAATAGATACTTATTATCTGAGCCATTCGTTTGAGCAAATGCACTATGTGGAACAGAACTCGCTACTGGTAGCCATTGCTCAACACAACTTCCAGCGGTTGGGAAGCTCTATTCAAACCCACTCAACCACTGCCGAGTCTTTTCTAGCTTCGATAGGTGAGGTAGATTTGATTTATCTGGACCCTGCCCGACGGGGAACATCCAATCAGAAAGTATTTCAGCTAACCGACTGCTCTCCCGATGTAGTACAGCTACTTCCTAAGCTTTTGGATAAAGGAAAGCAGATATTGATAAAAACTTCGCCGATGCTGGATATTGAAGCCGCTCGACGGGATCTGAAATTGGTAGATCAGATTTATGTGGTGGCTGTGAATAATGAATGCAAAGAAGTGCTTTACCTTCTCTCCGCCCAGGCATCTGATTCTCCATTCATTCAAGCGATTGATCTAAACACCGATACAAAACCGCTAGAATTCAGACCAAAAGAAGAAGCTCACGCAGAGGTTGAGTTTGCTGAACCGCAGCACTACCTGTACGAACCTAACGTAGCGGTGATGAAGGCGGGAGCGTTTCGCACGGTAGCGCAGAAGTGGAGATTAGCTAAACTACATCTGCATACGCACTTGTACACCTCCCAAGAATTAATACCCGATTTTCCGGGACGTACGTTTCGGGTAGAGGCGGTAGTGCCCTACCAAAAGAAGAAAGTACAGCAGCACGTTCCCGAAGGAAAGGCTAACGTTACTACCCGTAATTTCACCGATTCGGTGGCCACGGTACGTAAAAAGTTGGCTTTAAAAGAAGGTGGCGATATTTATCTGTTTGCTACCCGAACCGTCTCGGCTAAGCACGTAATACTTATAGCAAAAAAATTATAGAAAATAGTTAGTAGTTGCGACAACTATATTTTAGATATTCCGTTATTTTAGTAGTCGTGACAACTAAATAATTAATACAAATATGCACACAAAAGAAATTAACAGTCGATTGGATTTTGTTTCAATTCAAGTGAGAGATATACAAAAGTCCGAGAAGTTTTATCGTAAGATTTTAGGGTTCAAACTCTCCAATTATCAGAACTCTGATGCGACAGTATTTCAAAATGAAGCGGGAGCAGTATTTGCCGTTCGTAAGCCGTTTGCTCCGTTATCAGAAAATCAACCTTTAGGGTTCGGAGTGAGTCTATGGTTTGGTTGGGTAGATAACATAGAGAGCTTAGAAACTTATCTCGAGAGCAAAGGTGTCATTATTTTGAAATCTCTTTATAATACCCCGTTTGGAAAAAGCATCACCATTGCTGACCCAGATGGCTACGCGATAACACTTCATCAGGTAGATTCCCATGAAAACTGACAAAAGATACTTTATTGCGGTTGCTTCTTTAGATCATGTGAAGGCCGGAATAACTGGTGGCTTTGCTCAAACCAACCACGGAAAACATGGCCCGATGAAAAGGTTGAACAAAGGAGACAAAATCATTTACTACTCATCTAAAGCAGAGTATGGTAAGCAAAAGCCTTATCAGAAATTTACAGCGGTTGGTGAGGTGATTGATGAACAACCATATATCGGGATTATGTCCGGAGATTTCCAGCCTTACCGGAGAAATGTTCGCTACTACTCTTGTAAGGAAGTCTCTATTCGCTCTCTATTAGAAAAATTATCGTTTATTCAGAATGTAAAATGTTGGGGTTATCCTTTTCGCCAAGGGTTCTTTGAGATTTCAGAACAGGATTATGAAACCATTACACTGATAATGCTGCATGAGCAAGAGTAGAAATATTTTTCCTTTTAAAAAACCAGAAGAAAACTCTGGCTTTCTACTTTGGCAAGTTACTATGCACTGGCAGCGCCAAATGAAGCAGGGGCTAGATAAGATAGGCCTTACTCATACGCAGTTTGTATTGTTAGCCGCTTTACAGTGGTTATCCCAAGAGCTGTCAGAGGTCAACCAGATAGATGTAGCAAACCATGCTCAGGTAGATAAAATGATGACTTCTAAAGTAGTTAAGACATTACTTGATAAGCAATTAGTGAAAATAAAAGCTAATGAGCGGGATAAACGGGCAAAACCACTAGTACTAACCCGACAGGGGAAAAAGACACTGGAAGATGCACTCGCTATTGTGAGGCGGGTAGATACCAAGTTTTTTTTACCATTACAAAATAAAGAAGGTGATTATCAGCATATTATGCGGCTATTACTAAAGGAGCAAGATTGAATGTTTTAATAATGAAAATCAAATACGCCCATACTAACATTGTTGCCAAAGATTGGCAATCACTAGCCAAATTTTACCAGGAAGCTTTGGGTTGCGTTCCGGTACCTCCACAACGGCAGCAGGCAGGAGAGTGGCTCGAGCGAGGAACCGGAGTGCCGGGTGCTTCGCTGCGAGGAGTGCATTTACGATTGCCAGGTTACGGAGAGAGTGGACCTACACTGGAAATCTACCAGTACGAACACATGGAAGATAAACTCACTCCGGCAGCTAACCGTCAGGGATTAGGGCACTTAGCTTTTTTGGTAGATAATGTATCGGCGGTAAGAGAGAACATTTTGCAATACGGTGGCCATGATCTTGGCCGGATAAGCGAAGCTAAAGTAGCCGGAGTGGGCACTATTACTTTTATCTATATGACCGATCCAGAAGGAAATATTCTGGAGATTCAACACTGGGCATAAAAAAAGCCGACGGCATTAACCATCAGCTCGGGCAATAATTGTTATTTCGAGTAATCTCTATCGCAGGTCTACTATTTCCACTCCCTGGTACTGGCTGGTATCAAAGGTGAACAACTCATCAGTGACACTGGCCTGAGGGTTGAAGTTAGCAATCTGATAGGTGTAACGAGTGCCATTCTTGTCAAAGATGCGCCATTTTTTCAGGGTCTTATCGTCTTTGGCAATGTGCAGGCGGATTTTAAAGAACTGATTATCGTTGTTCTCCGGCACCAAATCAACTACCTGGTACGATTTCCCATCGATAGTCTCATCTTCCAGATAGGTGTACTTAAAGCCTCGCTTGTAAGCATTGTAAATCTGAGTGGGGGAAATATCTCCTTCATCCGGACTGTAATCATCAATATTTACCTCATTTACTTCCTCCAGATAGGTCCAAACGGTGCTACCGTCGTTAATGATTTCCTGACCGCCCATTTTCAGGCGAAACTTGTCTCCTTTTACCGTAATTTCTCCTTCAAAATCTTCACTGATTGACTGATCAGAGTTTTCCATAGAATAGGAGAAATCGGATTCAAATGCCCCAATTTCCTGGTAGGCATCGCTCATGGCATCTAAAATTTCTTTCGCCTTGGGATCATACTGGGCTTGTACTGTTGAGTACTGAAACCCGACTAACACTACAGCGACTATTATTAAAATCTTCTTCATACAAATACAACTAATAGGATGTTATTGTGTTAGTCCAGACTGTTCAATAACTGTTCCAAACTGTACTCATCGCTGATTAACACTTCGCGGGCTTTACTGCCCTCAAATGGACCTACAATACCCGCCGCTTCTAATTGATCAATCAGCCTTCCGGCCCGGTTATAGCCTAATTTTAGCTTACGCTGGATAAGCGAAGTACTACCCTGTTGATGGTGCACAATCACCCGGGCGGCATCATTAAATAACTCATCCCGATTTTTCAGATCCACTTCTAGTACGTCACTGTTATCAGCCTCATCACCCAGATATTCGGGTAACACGTAGGCCGATTCATAGCCACGCTGGGAGCCAATGTACTCGCAAATGCTATCTACCTCGGGCGTATCCACAAATGGGCACTGAAGCCGAATAAGATCAGAATTGACCGAAAGCAGCATATCTCCCATACCCACTAACTGTTCTGCCCCGCCTGTATCCAAAATAGTGCGGGAATCCACCTTAGAGGTAACTCGGTAGGAAAGTCGCACCGGGAAGTTCGCTTTAATAATACCGGTAATTACGTTCACCGAAGGCCGCTGGGTAGCAACTACCAGATGAATTCCAATAGCTCGAGCGAGTTGCGCCAGACGAGCAATGGGGGTTTCTACTTCTTTACCTGCGGTCATCATCAGGTCGGCTAATTCATCAATAATTAGTACGATGTAGGGTAGAAAGCGGTGTCCCTCTTCCGGATTCAACCGACGATTAACAAATTTCTTATTATACTCACGGATGTTACGGCAACCGGCGTCTTTCAGCAGATTGTAGCGGTTGTCCATCTCAATACACAGCGAGTTAAGTGTGTAAATGACCTTTTTGGTTTCAGTGATAATCGCATCCTCACTGTTCGGAATTTTTGCCAAGAAGTGGCGCTCCAGCTTGTTGAAAAGTGAAAGCTCCACTTTCTTAGGGTCAACCATCACAAACTTTAGTTGTGACGGGTGCCGCTTGTAGATTAGTGAACTGATCAGTACGTTGAGCCCAACCGACTTTCCTTGCCCGGTAGCCCCGGCAATGAGTAGGTGGGGCATTTTAGCCAGATCGGCTACGAAAAGCTCGTTAGCCACCGTTTTCCCCAGTATGATCGGAAGTTCTTTATTGCTGCGCATAAACTTTTCGGTAGTTACCACCGAGTGCATGCTCACAATCTCCCGATTCTTATTAGGCACTTCAATCCCGATGGTTCCTTTTCCCGGAATGGGAGCGATAATTCGGATACCTAAAGCTGCCAGGTTTAGCGCAATGTCATCCTCCAGATTTTTGATTTTGGATATTTTTATCCCAGCCTCTGGCACAATCTCGTAGAGCGTTACGGTAGGACCAATAGTAGCCTTAATGGACTGAATCCCAATTTTGAAGTTAATCAGCGTCTCTACAATCCGGTCTTTATTATCCTCTAGTTCTTCTTTGGTAACCTGTACTCTTCCACTATGGCTATCATCCAGCAACCCCGGTTCAGGATAGCGGTACTTAGGTAAATCCAGGGTAGGGTCGTAGTTTTCTGACTTGAGCACTTTCTTAGCTTCTTCAGTATGCTCTTCTACTTCTAAATTATATTCGGAATGTGGGTTTTCCTGCGGTAAGGATGGGTTTTCTATATCCAACGACAGGCCAGAAGAAGCAGGTTTCTTAGCTTTTGGTTCAGGCTCTGGCAAAGCGGACTCATCCACTACAGCCTCTGGCTCTTCCTTCTCAAACTCAATCGAGGATTGAACAGCCGTTCCGGAGGAAGAATGATCCCAAGCTAGTGTTTCTTCTTCCTGTACGAAGTCGTAGTGAGAAGAAGCACCATCAGCCATTGCGGTCGCAGGTGCTGGTGAACGGTCTCGACTAAAGGGCGAAACCGGTTCCGGAAATGGCAAAGGCGAAGTAAGCCCGAAAAAGTAGATCACAAACACAATCAGGGCAAGCGCCAGTACGAGCAACGCACCCCAGCCGATTAAGCTATCGGTGATAGTGGCTAGTTCGTACCCAACTCCGCCACTGAGCATACTCCATTCTGAGAAATTCTCTTGATGGTAAGTCCAGTAACCTAACAACCAACTGATCCAGATCAGAAAGAAGATAACCGCCATAGCTGACTTGTGCAGCGGCAGCAATGTCCGGCGAAATACTAATCGTACCCCAGCGGCAAAGAGTAGCGGGGGAATAAGTAAGGAAGCCACACCGAACCAGCGGTATATCCACAGGTAGGAAACTACAGCTCCTACCAGCCCCAGCCAGTTTTCGGTTTCCTGTCCGGCTACCTTCCAGTTACTTTCCAGTACCGATTCTACCACACTTTGGTCGGCGGGACCAGTGAACAGATAGGATATTTGCGCAATAAACAAGTATAGTGAAGCTACGATAAGAAAAAATCCCAGTGCCAGATGAAACCGCGGATCACGCCAGACGGGGCGAAACGAGCGAGTTTTTTTACTGGTTCTGGTTTTGCCAGAAGATGATTTAACCCGGTTGGTCTTACTTGATTTTTTGGCCATACCCCTGAATTTCAGCTACAACAAAGACGATCAAAGCTACACAATTAGCTATAAGTTACATAAATACCTTCGGAAAGTGCGTTTAATCCGATTAATTCTATTTTATAACGGATGTACAGTTTTTGAAATTTTTTATAGGGTCTTATCAATGATTTTTTAAAAAATTGTGTTGTCCAATCAAATGCGGTAGTAGGCTGTACGATTGGAAGCACGGGGAGATTAATTGAATCTATCATAAAAAGGCTTATGCAACATGTAGACAAATCGGTTTTATGTACCAACAGCTTGGGGAAAATCACTGCACTTACCCCAGGAGTCGCTTACGAATTTACGTTCAAAAACGTACATTTATTGTTGACCGCTAGTCAAATTCACCAATTAAAGGTAGAATTAGAGCCTTTGGAAGAGCAAGACTGGTTTCTCACTTCAGAGGAAGCATTCACGCTATTGCGCTTTCCGTTCCTGAATTTTAGCCTTTGGGTCACTCGGCCGGAATTTAACAAACTACTACAACTTCTGTTGGAGGCCGAGGCCATGATGAAAGTACACCACTGGTTAGCTTTCCGCACCGAGCGCTCTCGCACCAATTAGTCTCTGGATGCAGTATTCAGGTGTTCGTGTACGTTGAGTAACTTTGAGCGCCGGGCGCTTGAACATATAAATTCTAAAGTAGCTTATCCACTGCTTCCATCGCCTTATCGTAGTCAGGCTCCTGCCCAACTTCGGGAACTAGCTCCGCATAAGCAATAGCATTGTTCTGATCCACTACAAATACTGCTCGAGCTGATAATCCTTTAAAAGCTCCATCGGTAATTTCAGTATTATATTGTTGCGAAAACTCACCGTAGCGGAAATCCGAAGCATTCACAATGTTTTCAATATTAGATGTTTCGCAGAAACGCTTCATGGCAAAAGGCAGGTCTTTGGAGATAACCAGTCCGGTTACTCCCGACTTCCCCCCTAGCTGCTGATTAAATTTGCGCGTTTCGGTAGCACACACCGATGTATCGAGGCTAGGCACGGCAATAAGCACTTTTACTCCCGACAAATCTGATAATTTCTGATCACTCATATCGTCTTTCACAAAAGTGAAGTCAGGGGCTGCGCCTGATGAAGGAATATCGCCTTTAATAGAGGCGGGATTACCACCTAATGTTACTGAAGCCATAGTTAGTATATTTTATAAGGTTGAAAGCCTAATTATACGTTAGTATCGGAGGTTTCCCTAACCGTTCAGGTGCTTTTAAGGTTATTCAGGAAAGATTGGTACAATTCTACCGAAAAAATCTTAGTTTAATGCAACAATTATGAGCACCGAATCTATTCAGCACCCTGTTCTCAAAAATAGGAGCTACAAACCTATCTTGCCAAAGCGCAAAGAGTGGCCAGTAGTGAAGCTGAGCCGACAGCGTAAGGAATTCATTGATACCGTAGTTAAAAATAGCATTACTAAACTTCTTGAACTGGCTCCCAATACCGACACACTGATAGAGGAGTTAGAAGCTACGCTCTACAAGGAGAAATATCGCATTCGGGAAAATCCCTGGGCGGTTGATCCGGATGACGACCGGGCTTTCTGGAGCTCAGCAAAAAAAACACTACTCGAAATATCCAGTCTTCAGGCCGATCATCATCACGAAGAAGCCCAGCGTAAGGCTGAAACATTATTGGAAGAGATTGTAGACCGTTATGCCAATGAAATTGCCAGCAATTTCCGTCCGTCGTACTACCGATTTGCCCGCAGTGTAGTCACCTTTGGGTTTGCCCGCCTGCTCAATGCCTCGCGGGTGAAAGGGTTTGGCTCTCTGTTTAGTAATCAATACTCGCTACGCGATAAAATTAGGATTACCGGCGAAATTGACCATTTGCGTAGTCTTGCTCAACGGGGCACCATTGTAATGGTTCCTACCCACTTCAGTAACCTGGACTCCATCCTGATCGGGTGGGTCATTCATGAGCTAGGTTTGCCACCTTTCATTTACGGAGCGGGGTTAAACCTGTTTAACATCGGCATTTTCGCCTACTTCATGAATAGCTTGGGAGCTTATAAAGTAGACCGACGAAAGAAAAATAATATCTACATTGAAACACTGAAGTCTTACTCCAGTCTGGCGATGCAGTGGGGTATTCATAGTTTATTTTTCCCAGGAGGTACCCGATCCCGGTCTGGGCGAATTGAAGATAAGCTAAAACTCGGACTGCTCGGTACTGCTATGGAAGCGCAGCGTACTAATTACCTGCGTAGCCAGCAAACCGGCGAGACGGCGGAGAAAATCTTTGTGTTCCCGGTAGTACTGAACTATCACTTTGTGCTAGAAGCTCCCAGCCTGATTCGAGATCATTTACAGCGAGAAGGGCAGGAGCGCTACTACATTGAGAACGACGAATACTCTCAGTCGTCCAAGATCATCAGTTTTTTGCTAAAATTCTTTCTGAAAGGGTCGGATATCTCGGTCAGCATTGGGCGAGGTATGGATTTACTGGGAAACTACGTAGACGATGAAGGCCACAGCCTGGATAAACAGGGCCGCCATATTAGTATGCGTGAATATTTTTGTACCGGAGAACAACTCACCCGCGATGAGCAGCGTGAGAACGAATACACTCGTATGCTGGGCGAATCTATTCTCCAGGAATACTACCGGATTAACCAGGTGTTTTCTAGCCATCTGGTGGCTTTTGTAGCCTTCCAGATTATTAGAAAGCAGCACCGGTCGCTTGATTTATTTAATTTGTTACGCCTCCCCGAAGAAGACCTGATCATCCCCTATAAACTGTTCCGTAAAAACTGCGAACGGGTACGACAGGCTGTATTTAACTTGTATCAGCAGGGCAAACTGGATATGCCTGATCATCTGACCGACCCGATTGACGATGTAATTACTCACGGTATCGATAACGTTGGGATGTACCACGCCAAACGGCCACTTTTAAAAAATAGAGAAGATAATATCATTATTCCGGATATAACCGTGCTGTATTATTATCATAACCGACTTGAAGGATACGACTTACACACCTTTGTTCACCCAAAGAAAAAGAAGTTAATTGACATTGCAGAATAGTCCTGTAGCCGTTATCGGAGCCGGGAGCTTCGGTACGGTGGTAGCCAACTTACTCGCTGAAAATAGTGACGTACTGCTGTACGCACGGCGGCCAGAAGTTGTAGAACAAATTATCCGAGAGCAGCGTAGTGCAGGCTATGCGGTACATCCTCACGTTCGCGCTACTAACGATCTGGCGGCTACCGTAGCCCAGTGTCAGGTAGTTTTTCCCATTGTAGCTTCCTCGGGTTTCCGGGAAACCATGCGTAGCCTGTCACCCTACCTACGGCCCTATCATATTGTAATTCACGGTACTAAAGGGCTGGATGTATCTGAAAAAGTAGCTAACCCGCTCACCCGCGAGCAGGTAAAAACGATGAGCGAGGTGATCCGGGAAGAAACTATTGCCGTACGAGTGGGTTGCCTCGCCGGGCCTAATCTGGCTCATGAGTTGGGCGAAGGACAACCCGCAGCTACCGTAGTAGCTTGCCGCTTTTAGGAAGTAGTACAAACGGGGCAGCGTCTACTCCGAAATAATCTGTTTCAGGTATACGGCAGCGAAGACCTCATTGGTATTGAACTGTGTGGGGTACTCAAGAACATTATCGCTATTGCTTCGGGAGCGCTAAGCGGTTTAGCATTGGGTGAAAACGCACGGGCACTACTAATCAGCCGAGGATTGCTGGAAATGATGTCTATCGGCAAAGCATTAGGAGCTAACCTAGAAGCTTTTATGGGGCTAGCCGGAGTTGGAGATCTAGTAGCAACCTGCTTTAGCACGCACAGCCGAAACTATACAGTAGGCTACCGACTGGCCCGGGGCGAAACACTTAGCCAGATTATCGAAGACTCAGAAGAGGTGGCCGAAGGAGTAAATACTACCCAGGTGGTAAAACAACTGGCCGATCACTATCAGATCACCGCCCCTATCACCCGTATGTTGTATCGCTTACTGTTTGAGGACTTACCGGCCCAGCAGGCACTCAGAAGCCTGATGAAGATTCCGTTGGGTGAGGGCGAGGATATGGGTCTGTACAAAAAAATAGCTACCTAATGTTAGATAGCTATTTCTTATGTTGATTAGCTTAGTAAATTACTGGTTCAAATCTACCAGCCGTATCTCCACCCGGCGGCTTTCTTCTGCGCTTACTTTTACAGCCTGGGTAGCACCGTGCCCTCGGGCTACTATGCGTCGCCGTACTACTCCTCGCTGATTAAAAAAGTTTAGTACTTCAATAGCCCGCTCGTTCGAGAGACGATTATTAGTTTCGGCATCTCCTTCAGGAGAGGCATATCCAGTAATTTCAATACCCAAATCCTGATGCTTCTTCAGAAGACCTGATAGGTTATTCAACATTTCGGTGTAAGAGTCGGCAATACGACTTTCTCCAACCGAGAAGTAAATTTTGTGCGTTTCTCTCAGTAGAGATGGATCGTAGTTAGACGTTATTGCTTTCTTCTCTTTTTTCTTGATTGCCTCCTTGGTCACATAGAATGTAGGTAGGGTATAAACGGTCTCGTTACCTACTTTCTTAGCAACGAGATTATCTTCGCCGGTTTCATCGTAATAGTAGGATACTCCAGCAGCCTCTAGCTTTTCTGCGTCAAGGGAGGCAAAATCTACATTTTCTATTGGATTGGTCTTATACATTAGATCTAGAAGGTAGTCGTAAGCCTCTTCGTCGGTAGAAGCGATGATCGCTTCCATCATATCAAATAAGTCCAAGCTATCATTTTGTACCAACATCGCCTCATTCGCTACTCGCACCGACTTTTCCTTAGTATTTTTAGTATCAAAGAAGGCATTCTTCACTGATATTTCCTGACCCACTATTACATCAAATTGCTTAATCGGCTTTAGTAAAATTTCCTGATACAATTCATGAAAGTGAGTCTGGTTCGGAATATTCACGTTTACCGTATACGGCAGATACCCCTCCGATTCAATGATCAGATCGTAGTTTCGGCCAGGAGGCAAAATGATCAGATAGTTACCGCTACCTGCACTGGGGCTGTAAACATAATCCAGTTTTTGATTAGCTTCTACGTCAACAACTTTAATCTTAGTCGGAATTGGCTGCGGATCGGTTTCACCCGCTAAAATTCGTCCTTTAATTAATGTCAATGGGATATTGGCTTCGTGCTCCGGCATTTCCAGGTAGTAAATATCCTGACCACCTTTTCCTCCTTTGCGCTCTGAAGAGAAGTACCCTGTTTTACCATCGGCGGTAAGCGTGAAGTAATTATCGTCAGTAGGAGTATTGATAGGATAACCCAGGTTCTCCGGGGTTTGCCACTTTCCGGCTACAAAGCTTGTTTTAAATATATCGTTTCCTCCCATAGTATTGTGGCCGTTAGAGGTGAAGAATAGTGTACGGCTATCCGGATGGATAAATGGCGCATCTTCATCGTATTCAGTATTTACGGTAGGCCCTAGGTTTACCGGTTTTCCCCAACTTCCGTTGGGCTGGAGTTCTGCTTTGTAAATATCCATTCCACCGAACCCATCTTTACGATTGCTGGCGAAGTAAATGGTTTTACCGTTGGGAGTAATACTGGCCGTAGTTTCCAGATAACGAGAGTTGATAGTATTACCCAAAGTGACCGGGCTAGACCAGCCCTTAGCAGTACGCTGAATGCTGTAGATACTTCCAGAGTTATTATCTCCGCCAATAAATACTAGCATTTCTTGCCCGTCAGGCGAAATTCCAGCCGTTCCTAGTGGAGCGTTAGTCTTAAGCTCTAGTGGCTGAGGTGTACTCCATTGTCCGCCGTTACTCTTTTCAGCAGTATAAATTTGTTCGGTTACCCTCCCTTTCCGCTCACGAACAGCGGTGTAGGCCATCATGCTGGCGTCGGCAGTAACCAGTGGGTTATATTCAGTATACTCGCTATTGATGGTTTCAAAGCTATTGATTACGATACTTTTCTTCTCATTAAGCAGAAATAGCGCATTTTTGCAAATCTCTAACTGGCGATTCACATTCTTCAACTCCTTCTTGTCATCAGCCGACAACCCCTTTTTGTAGGTTTCATAGGCTTTAATGGCGGGTTGAATCTGTATATCCCGATGGTAGGTTTGTCCTAAGTAATAGTACAAATCGCTCGGAATTTCAGCAGATGCTTGTTGTGCTTCGGCGTATCTCAGCAAGGGCATTGCTTTAAACTGATCGCGAAGATCGCTAGCATGGGTATAGCATACTCCCAGGCGGTAGTGTACCAGCGGATTGCTTACTCCATTATCTACTGCCTGTTGGTAGAGAGGGAGCGCCGCCTCATAATTTTTAGCTAAAAGAAAAAATTTATTAGCCCGGTCAACCAAGGCATCATCAGAACCTTGCGCGTGAGTGGCCATAGGTAACCAGGCAGTTAGCATCATTACCCAGGTTAGGTACCGAAGATATAATGCCGCACCTTCAATTCTAGTAAGGGTATTCATCATGTTCAGTGGTTTTCGATCAGTCCCTATAATCATATATCGCAAATTTGTGAATGTTACTAGCAGATAGTTTTTATCCAAAATTTGCCCGAAAGCTAGGGAGAATGTAAGGGGCAGTAAAAGCTACTTCTCAACAAAACGCAGGCATGTAACTTTTTGTAACACAACGTATTCGAATAAGTGGAGTGTTATAGTTCACAGATTGGGTATTCAAGATCATTCAGTTTAAACAAACGCACAAACATCTAAAAGCATTAATACCATAACACTGTAACACCATGCACAATAACACTAACTAGACTAGCGGGAAAGAACTGCTTGACGGCGAATGGCTCGTAGCCTTTGCAGCAGGGGAGGATGAGAATAGTGGAAAAAAACGTACCAGCGATGCGGCAGTAGATTACTCATGTTATGCGCCGAAAGCTTTTTCAGCGCTTTTTGTAGGGGACCACCGCCGTAGGTACTCGTAGCGTAGGCATCAGCCTCAAACTCATTTTTACGGCTAATTACATTCATCAGCAACCCGGTAAGGGTACTAATGGGTGAATACAAAATACCGAAGGCGATTAGATTGAGATGAATGGAAAGCTGCTGCCCCCCCAGAGCCTGGGAAAGTGCTTCGTTGAAAATAAGCAAAGACAAAATGTAGAGGGTAAATCCAATTTGGGCGATAGACAGAAACAGACCGGAGATAATATGCTTCTTTTTGTAATGCCCCACTTCGTGGGCAATTATAGCCACTAACTCTTCTTCGGAATGCTGTTCAATGAGGGTGTCGTATAGCACTACTTTCTTTTTACTGCCAATGCCGGAGAAAAACGCGTTGGATTTACTGGATCGCTTTGAGCCGTCGATTACATATACGTTTTCTATGGGAAAGCCTACCTTACGAGCATAGGCAGTAATAGCCTCCCGAAGTGAGCCGTCCTCTAAGGGAGTAAGCTCGTTAAAGAGTGGCACAAAAATACTGGTGTAAAACATATTAAGCAGTACCACAATGACAGTAGCTACTCCCCAGAAATAGAGCCAGAACTGTGCCCCCAGTTCCATTACCAGATACAGTAAAGTGCCTACAATCAACCCACCGAGCAAGGCCGTTAGTAAATATCCCTTCAGCTTATCAATAAAAAATAAGCGCGGCGTCATTTTGTTGAAGCCAAATTTATCTTCAATGATAAATGTCTGATAGAGTTGAAACGGCAGGTTGAGCAAATCGGAAGCTATAAAAAGTGCGGCAAAGTAGATCAGTGAAAGAAGAATAGGCTGCTCTATCCAGTCCCTCAGTTGAATATCAAGCCAGCCGAAAAAACCCGTAAGCAGTAATACTACCGATACAGCAAAACCAAATGTAGCCGTAATGGCACTAAACCGATCGTTAGTCTGCTGATAATCCAGCGATTTTTGGTAATGTTTTTCGTTGTATACTCCCTGAAGTTCATCCGGCAAATCATGCTTTTTGTTCTGCCGGTTTAGGTAATCCAGCACCCGTTCAATTACGAAATTGACGGTAATGATCGTTAGAATGATAAAAAGAATAAGTTGAGCTTCCATATTGCCAAACAAACCCCAAATCTACGGAGAATAGTTCTAAGTAGTGAGTGTTATGGTCCGAAGTGTTCAGGTATTCAAAGTTTCTTAAAGACCTGAACACGCTAACACTAAAATTTAGGGCAAGGAATTTTCATGATGCTGCGTGGCGGCTTACGAGGGTCGCGTAACGAGAAATGATATACTGCCGAAATTTCGTGAGCCCCACCACTCTGGATTCCCAAGCCGGAGACAGTGTAGTCAAAGCTATAACCGATGTTGATGTCCTTCAGGATAAACCCGGCTAGCAGGATAACCGACTCATTATTGGGGAAGCTTTCCAATTGAGGAATAGGCAAGCCACGGTACCACAAACCTACTACTAAAGGTTCATAGGTAAGATACGCTCCCAGATCCAGTTGATCGAAATTACCCTGTCGCTTATACTGAAAAGTAGGGGTAACGCTACGTTCCCGGCCTTTTTCGTCCTCTCCCCTTCGGCCAAAACCTGACGGAAGGAGCAGACGATAACCACCGTGCACCGAGTGTTTCATCTGAAGTGGGCTTACATCGCCAGTAAGCGACTGATTGGGAGTAGTGACGTGTGCGGCTGAATAACCGAAATAAAAGTTATCAGTGTATATGATCCCGCCCAGTGTCAGGTCAAAGAAGGATTTGCTCATCCCGGTGTTCAAGGTTTCTCCAGTAACCGGTGAGATAAGCCCAGTTTCGTTGAGCTGGTCGCCAAAGACCAGGCTGCCGAAATTTATATCACGATTCATAAAAGCTACCTGCACTCCTGGCCGAAAGGTAAGTTCTTCGGTCAGGCGCAACTGATAAGCGTACTGCAAGCCAATACTAATCGACTGCAAACCGGACAATCCCTCCCGATCGCCGGTGATAATAGCCCCTACCCCACTGTTGTAGTCTTCCAGAAAATGATCGAAATATACCGAAGCTGTGGTAAAATTGGCCTGTAGTGAAGGCCACTGGCTACGAAAGTTGAGCCCTACCCGGCTAAGTTCAGTAGAACCGGCAAAAGCTGGGTTGAGGTATAAAGGAGCGGCGTAAAACTGCGAAAACTGCGGATCTTGCGCTTGTCCTGTATGAGACAAGAACCAGAAAGCACTGAAGAAAAGTAAAACTACGCGTCGCATTCCCCTTAAGTCTATAATATAACCAGTCACCTGTTTTTCAGTAAAAGCGTATAAACAGCGAAATTATTGTGAAGAGTATAATTTTTCGTCTCTCGCCCAAAGTTATAATAATCCCAATAGGCTAAGTCCAATCTTCGGGTTAATATATTACAGAGACATTTATTTGTTACTTTTTGTTTTCTAGACAGTTGTTATCAAAAAATTCTTTTGAATTCTCGCTTTTGTACTATGGAGGACAACTCCTTTTCGGACAGAATACACTAAAAGCGAGAAAGCACGTTATTTGCTTACATTAGGCATGAAATGATTGGTTTTTTCGTTACTCTCGTAGATATATCTTCGCGTACCAAGCAAGTTAGGGCGATTATGGGGAACCGCAATATTATTATCATCAGTTTGCTGAGCGTAGCTATGCTTGGCTTCATCACTAGCACGACGGGGCAGGGCCGTTCGGACAATATCTGGATTTTCGGCGGTAACGGCGAAGGGCTACAGTTTGGTTACGGTGACGATACCCTCACTGATAATACCGTGGCCGCGCAGCCTTTAGGCACCAGTGGCAGCGCAGTAGCTACTGATCCCAACAACGGTGACATTTACTTCTATACCGACGGTAGTGTTCTATATGATGGACAAGGGCAGCTTATTGGGAATCTAAATGGTAACCCCAATCTTACTCAGCCCGCTCTCATTGTGCCGGTTCCGGGCGATGATGCAACGGATGGAGTGCGCGACTACTACGTATTTATAAATGATGGGGGAAACCTTTCTTATTATACAGTATCGGTAGATCTAACCGGCGGCGGTTATCCGGTAGTCAACGTAACTGGTGGACCAACAGCTACCGGTATTGCGGGGATGGCTCCGGGCATGACGGTAGTGCCCAGTGCTGATGGTAGTACGTACTACGTAGTAACTCAACAGGCGGGTACTGCTAACTTTCAAATTCTCGATGCTGCTACGCTTACAGTAACTCCAGTGCCTAGCGGTATTGCGGCTCCTTTTACCGCCAGCAATATGGAATATAATCCGTCTACCGGCCAACTAGCCGTAGCGTTTGGCAGCGGAGTTCACGTGTTAGGTTTCGATGGCACGACCGTGTCATTTAATGAAACCGTAGGTGCCGGTCAGAATGTTTACGATGTTGCTTGGTCGCCGGATGGCTCCAAACTGTACTATAGCACCGGTGTAGGTAATAATGTTTTCCAGCATGATTTTGCTGATGATACGTCCGTAGCTGTACCTGGTGTAGGCGGTGTAGCCAATTACGGATTACAGCAAGGTCCCGACGGTAGTGTTTATCATTTGTACGAAGCGGCCGATGGCTCTTTTCAGTTAGGGCAAATTATGATGGCCGACAGTGCTGCTTCTGTAGTAGTTTACGAAGACGGTTTATTCAACAACACTGATTTTGGGGGTCGTCAGTTTTCGCAAACTTCATTTGCTGCCCAGAGTGATTTAGCCTTCACCATTACCCAAGTGGGGCAGTGTACTAACAATCCTGTGCAGCTCGTACCTGAGTTCGCCCCTGGCACCCCCGAACCGGATAGTATCATCTGGGTATTGCCGAATGGTCAGGTGACCGGCACCAGTCCTACTTTTACCCCCGAAGAAGCTGGGGGGCAAGCTTTCGCTATTGCCTACTGGGGACAGGACTCTACCCTTCAGCAGGTACCACTCAACCTACAAGATTTTCAATTGCAGATTCCCATTGTGCAGGATACCACCATCTGTCCCGGTGATACCGCCACACTCTGTGCTGCCCCCGACAGTGGACAAGGACAAGGACAAGGCGGCGGCCAACAACCTGGTGGCGGGGGCATTAACTTGCCCATCGGTGGCGGGAGCGATAGCTGCGATCCGGGACAGTACACCTACCTGTGGAGCACTGGGGCCACTACCCCCGATATTGAAGTAACCGAAGCGGGTGTCTACTGGGTGCTGGTTTCTGATCCCCAAACTGGTTGTACTGCTTACGCTGAATCCAATGTGAGAGAATACCAGGTACAGAACCAGACCTACAACGTTTGGTACTTCGGCAACGGCGGCGGGGTAGACTTCAATAATCTCTACGACAACCCCAACAATCCTGACGATAATGGCGATGGGGAAGATAACGATGGTTTTGTGGTGGGCTTAGGCGACGGTAGCCTGAATGCCCCCGAAGGCGTAGAGGCTATTTCGGATGCAAGTGGCAACGCGCTGTTTTATACCGATGGTCGTACCCTATACTTTGTCAACGGTGGTAACCACACGGTAGTCACCGATGCGCTGGGTGCTCCGGTAGATCTGACGGAAGGTGCCCCAGCCGGAGCAGCCGCTACGATGGTCGGGATGGTACAGGTACCTGGCACGGACGCCTCCTATTACATCTTTACTGCTACCCCAGTAGAAGACGGGGGCTATGAGCTACGTTACGCCATCGTCAACCTGAACGGCTTGAACCCCGCTACTGGAGCACCTGGCCCGGTGGTCGTTTCTGACAACAATGTACTGTTTTCCCGCAGTACCGAGCGCATCACCATTCAGGGGGGGCGAGGTGGGCCGGCCACACTGCTGGTACACGAGTACGGCAACAATACTTTCCGGGCGTACCCGATTACCGATCAGGGGATTGGTACCCCGGTCTTCTCGTCAGTAGGTTCGGTACATGATCTGGATCAGGCGGAAGATGCCCAGGGCTATATGAAGTTTGGTGGTGATTCTACCGGCACAGTGGTCGCCGTCGCCATGGGCGATACGGTAGAACTATTCAACTACGATCCGGCCACCCAAGAGCTGAGCGATCCGGTTACTATTGACTTTAGCGGACGCGGTCAGCCCTACGGAGTAGAGTTTGCCACTGATTCAACTGGTAATACTGTACTGTTTGTCACCACTAATAATGGGATTTACG
Organism: uncultured Flammeovirgaceae bacterium; assembly: GCA_937884755.1. Classification (GTDB taxonomy): domain Bacteria; phylum Bacteroidota; class Bacteroidia; order Cytophagales; family Cyclobacteriaceae; genus Tunicatimonas. Next base: position 14,196 of record CAKZYJ010000526.1, on the reverse strand, counting down.
GGGCTACCATAGAAAGACCCGTGGAAGAAGGGGAAGCGATCAACATTACGCAGGTGAACGGTACAGGTGGCCGAACGTTCGGAGCCATCCAGCAGGGACCCGATGGACAGTTGTACGTAGCCCAACCGGGGGCGAGTAACCTGGCCACGCTCACTCCCGATCCGAACAACCCGGCCAACTCCGGCTTTAACGAAAATGGTCTGACCGATGGCTTACCCGACGGAGCCACTGCCGAGTTAGGATTGCCAAGTTTCGTTAATCAGGGAGGAAACTCTTTCCCTGAACCCAATATTACCGTAGACGATGCCTGCGTGGGGAACGAAACCCAGTTCTCAGCCCAGGGGCGCGACGATGTGATTGAAACCTACGACTGGGTGATTGTGCGCTTGAACGAAGACGGTACCGAAAGTTTTGTTGGCCTGACTGACTCGCTGCGCACTGAACAGAGCTTCAGCTTTGCTATTGATACGCTGGGTACCTACGAAGCCCGCGTTACCCTTTCTAACGAGTGCGATATTGATACCGTGCTAGTGCAGCAATTTACTATGGGTACGGCCCCGGAAGTAACGTTGCCCGAAAGTGTAAACCTTTGTAATGGGGGGGTAGAGCTAACCGCCGTTGATCCGGCCGATGATGACGGTACGCTGACCTTTCAATGGATTCAGCAGGGCGCGATTGGCGGGGGCAACCTACCACCGACCAATACGATTACAGCTACCGAACCGGGCTTCTACAATGTGACCGTACTGAATGCCGATAGTTGCGTGAGTGAAGGGGAAGTGTTTGTGGTGGATAACCGGCCACCGCTGGAGCTACCTGAGGATTTCACGCTCTGCCAGAACGAAGAGCGGGAGCTAGACGTGGAGATTCCGGCCCCCGGAGATCCCGGCTACGAATGGATTATCTTGGATGAGAATGACCAAGTGGTGGTAGAGAGCAATGAACCTGTGATTGAAGTAAGTGATTTGACCCCCAATCCGGGAATCTACCAATACACTGTAACCGTTACTGATGAAGTGGATTGTTTTATTCAGGATACGGTAGTGGTTACGATTTTGGAATCTCCGGCTTTAGAATCTACTGTAGTGGAATCTACTTGCGGAACTGACGATGGTGAGATTACGGTCAATATTACTAGTGACCCTAGCGAAACCTATACTTATACTCTTACCGATCGTGATGGTATTCAGGCTGATTCGGGCACCGGATTGACTTTTACCACTACCGGTTTAGGCGCAGGCGTGTATACCGCTACAGTGACCAATTCACTGGGTTGTACCACGACCGAAAATATTTCCATCAGCGATGCTAACGCTGATTTTACGGCTACTGCTATCGGCCAAACCGGCTGCGATGATACTGGAACTTTTGATATTGAGATCACCCCGGATGATCCAGGTACATTTACCGGAGTAAACTGGTCAATATTTGATGAAAATGGCGCAATCGTATTCAGTGGCACCAACTCATCAAGCTTGAACTTCACTATTCCTGAAGCAAACCCTCCTGCTGGAAACGGGCTAACTCCTGGTTTCTATAGCGTAGAGTTTGAGAGCATTCCTGGACAGTGTATACAAGCTTTGGACGATCTAGAGATTCCTGAGCCTGATTCGGTAGATTTTGACCTACCCGGTTTACGAGTTTTCTGTGAGCCTACCGAGGTAGCCGCATTAGATCCGAACACGGGTGAACCACTGAATCCATTAGAATACAGCTTTTCGTGGAGAAATATTACTGGTGGAACTACTGGGAATGCAGGATTATCTAGTCAGACAGAAAATCCTACGACTATTAGACAAGCTGGAACGTACGAAGTAGAAGTAGCTCCACTTGATCCAAACGATCCTCGATGTCCAGCGATCCAAGAAGTAGAAGTCACGTTTGAGACTCCTCCTACCATTCAGGCCATTGTGGAGCTGGAAGACAATAGTTGTGAGCTGGGCGAGAAAGTGATTGGGGTAGAATTTGTTGATCCCGATGTGGCTACTGCTGGTGATCTGATCTATGAATGGCAGGTAGAATTAGAAGACGGAACCGTACAGACCAATATTGGAGCCACCCAGAATATTACCGTTACCCGCACCGGCGATTACTCGGTAGTAGTACGGCGACGAGGAGGAACCTCCAGTTGTACCATTGCCAGCAGTCCGTTCCCGGTCATCGTGAATCAGCCTATTTCGGTGCTGATTCTGTACGGTAGTGCCTGTGCCGATGGTACGGATATTCCGCTAATTGCCCGGGTTACTACCGATGGTACCGATAGCGTACGCTATGAATGGTACGATTCAGCCGGCACTCGTCTACCAGCCAGTAGTGATACACTGCTACTTCGCCCGGATATGCCCGACGGAGAGTACCGCGTAGTAGTTACTCAGTTGGTAGCTGGAGCTGAAGGTTGTACTGCCGAAAATGCGGCCAGCGTTACCCGCAATCCAGTTCCAGAAACAAACCTGGGCGCCGGGCCATTTGTTATTTGCCCGCAAGACCCTAATCCGGAGGCTAACTCAGTACTACTGGAAGTAAGCCCAGCACCTAATATCGTCTGGACGACGCCGCTGGGCACGTTTACCAATACGGTTACCTTACCGGCTACTCAGGGAGGAATATATACTGTAGAAGTGACGAATGCTTTCGGTTGTACTACCATAGATTCGGTGGAAGTAATTGAAGATTGTCGGCCAACTATTGTGGCTCCGAACGCTTTCCGTCCGGGTGGAGTCAACAGTGAATTTTTCGTGTACCCCCGTTACGTGGCGGCCGATGACTTTGAGGTCAGGATTTATAATCGTTGGGGGGAGTTAGTGTTTCAGTCGGATAACCGGGATTTTCGCTGGGATGGTACCTACAATGGGCAACCAGCACCATTGGGTTCATACCCTTACGTGATCACCTTTAAATCGGATACTGACGATACCGGTGAAATACTGGAAGAACGGGGTGGAGTGATGATTGTCCGCTAGGTAAGATTATGCTTTCCTGATGGCCAGAAAACGCCGCTGAACAGTCAGGCTGACTCTATAAAGTAGAGCGCCGAGTGGCACGGCTATCAGTAGCCAAACACCAACAGCCGCGAGGTTGGTCGTCCAAATTTGCTGAAATAGCTTCCAGGTTTCATTTTCTACCATTGTCATAATTTCTGTTGCCGAAAAAGGCAAGGGCGGTAATTGAAATAATAGTCCACCTAACCACAGAAAGGGTACAAAGAGCACTAGTTGCAACGGAAACACAAGGTAGAGAATACCTAGCACTAAGGCTACATTGAGGCGCCAACGAATCGCAATCGCCGTGGCGACTGGAGTGATGAACCCGTAAACAGGAATAATTCCCAAAGGTACGGCTAACGCAATAGCCAGCGAAATCTGGCGCGGGCTTCCCCCCCGCGAGAAGAGCTTGCGCAGCTTGTTTACTAGTTTATGGTGAGTTCGTGGTTTCAATAGTACGAATGGTCCTAAGCTAAACTCGCTAACCTACCATAAGTTCATCTTTAGGCAGTTTATAGTTACGGGAAATATCGCGAGTACTCAGTGCCACGGCAAAAGTGAGTGTGCCCACCCGACCTAAAAACATGGTAACGATCAGCACCAGTTTACCAACATCGGATAACGAAGAGGTAATACCTCGGCTTAAGCCTACTGTACCAAAAGCAGAAACTTGCTCAAACGTAAGGTCCATCAAACGCAAATGAGACTCGGTGATGCTCAGAATAAAAACTCCAATCAGGTTGATAGCAATACCATAGAAAAATATGGAGAGTGCCTTGGATACAATCTCACTGGGAATATAACGACGGCCAATCTCCACCCGTGAGTTACCCCGGCTGGTAGCTACTACCGAGGCCACTAGCAGAAAGAAGGTAGAGGTTTTAATGCCTCCGGCGGTAGAACCAGATGAACCGCCAATGAACATTAGAAACATCAGCAGCACCATTGCCGGAGTGGTGATCTGCCCAATATCTACCGAGTTAAATCCGGCGGTGCGGGCGGTAGCCGACTGAAAGAAACTAGTGATTACAGCTTCGGTGAGGTTCATCTCGGCCAAGGTATTAGTCCGCTCGAGCAAAAAGAAACCTACAGTACCCATCAGCAAAAGTATGATCGCAGTATTCACCGCAATTTTGGTGCTGAGCTTCCAGTCAATCCAAGGGTTTGCCATACGCTGCCGCAATTGCTGGGGCGAGAAAATATTGTTCAATGGCGAAAACCCCAGTGAGCCCAGTACAATTGCCACGGCAGTAACCGCGTGCAGTAAGTACATATTACGAATCACCGGCTCGTGATAGCTATCAGTAAACAGCGTGAACCCAGCATTGCAAAAAGCCGAAACCGCGTGAAAGAGCGAATAAAATGTTCTTTCGCCCCAATCGGCAAACGGATAATCTCCCCACAAATACTGCATCACCAGAAAAGTCCCGCCTTCAATCAGTATGGTCAGCAAAATAATTCTTTTGAGCAGCCTTCGGGCGTTACTCAGGGTTTCGCCGTCCAGGTAATCAGGCATCAGTCCTGCTTGGCGCACTCCTACTTCGGCATTAAGAAAAGTGGCAAAAAAAGTGGCGAAGGCTAGCATACCCAACCCGCCAATCTGAAAAAGCACCAGAATAATCACCTGCCCCCGAATGGTAAAATCAGTAGTAGTATCAATCACCGATAAGCCGGTCACGCAACTGGCACTGGTCGCCATAAATACTGCGTCAATCAACCTTAGCCCATCCGATTGGGTAGTCACCGTAGGTAGCATCAGCAAGCCGGTTCCGACCATAATGAGCAGCAAAAAGCTAATGACAAAAGCGGCTGAGGGACGCAACTTGACTTCGGCAATCCTCAGCAAGGCTCGGGCGGCTTCAAAGAATATAAGCAGCAGTAAAGATCCGCTGACCGTAGTTTCTGAGTAGAGCCGAGCTTTGTCCGGGCTCAGCGACGGAAACACGTACTGAAAGGTCGTATCCCAGAACAGGCAGAGCAAAATGCTAAACGCAGCCAGTAGCAAAACCCCAGCTTCCCAACCTGAATCCTTAAGGAAGGAAAATCGCTCGAAAGTAAATATCCACCGAACTAAATAGCTCAGAATAAACACTCCCAGAATACCTATCGAACTACTGGTGAACCACTCGTGAATCTTGGACGAATGTTCGAAACCGTAGGTGTAAATAATCAGCCCCACGCCTATCACGGCGGCGGCCTGTATCACGACCAGATTGATATTCAGTACCTGGCTTCGGTAACGGTACAGGCGATCAAGCCACGGTTTTGACTTAGCGTTTGATGCCATTAGAGAGAAAGATACTGAGTGGCCTCCTCGAGCAACCGCTGCGTATTGATAGGAACTACTCCGGTGTACTCACACACAATACCTCCACCCAGATTGGCCAGAGATGCCATGAGCGGATTGGGCAGTTTAAGCGCCAGACACAATGCTGCAATACTGATGACCGTATCACCCGCTCCCGAAACATCCGAAATCTGCCGAATGTGGGCCGGAATAAAGGTGTAATCATTGGTATCGTCTACAAATACTCCCCGCTCTGATAGTGTAATTAGCGTAGTTTGATGTTGTAGTAACTGTCGCAATCGATCTGAAGCTTCACGAATGGCTGGCTCTAGTTCGTATTCTTCCTGATGCAACGCCACTGGCTCCTGCTGCAATCCCTCTTTTAGTTCTTTCAGATTGGGTTTAAAGAGCGCAGCTCCGCAGTAGTGCAGAAAGTTACGTCGTTTGGGATCAACTGCCGTAGGAATTTCATGCTGGTCGGCCTGCTGCTGCACCCACTGAATAAGTGATTCGCTTAGCACGCCTTTATCGTAATCCTGAAAGATGACTACGTCAGCTTCATCCAGCAATGGCTCCATCGCTTGTCGCAACCGATGCTGATCATCGTCACTAATGAGATGGCTATGTTCGGCATCAATGCGTAGCATCTGCTGGCCGCCACCAATGATCCGCTCCTTTACCGTAGTAGGACGATCCGAACTACGGACAATGCCCGCCGTAGTAATCCGGTGCTGTTCCAGTAGCTGATCAAAGGTATCACCGTAAGTATCGTCACCAGTAATAGCGCACAGTAGTGGAGTAGCTCCCAATGACTGGATATTCAGGGCAACGTTGGCGGCCCCACCCAAGCGGTTTTCTCGCTTCTTTACATTAATAATGGGTACCGGAGCTTCGGGTGAGATACGGTGAACGCTACCCCACACGTAAGCATCAATCATAACATCGCCCACAATCAGTACCTTCAGTCGGCTGAACTCCTCAAATAATTCAGAGAAAGATGAATAGCGGGACATTGTTACAAAGGAGAGCGAAAACCGGAGGCTGGAAACCGATTATATTTTCCGGTCTTCGGACTCTGTTGATTAGTTTAATTTGGATAATGATTCTTTAATGCGACGTATCGCCTCCTTTAGTTGCTCATCCGAAGCGGCAAACGACAGGCGAACGCAGTTGGGAGCCCCGAACGCCTCGCCGGTGACCAGTGATACGTGGGCATCATTCAGAATGTACATGCAAAGATCACTGGCATTGTTGATGGTGGTATCTCCATCAGACTTACCGAAATAGTCGCTAACATCAGGAAACAGGTAAAAGGCTCCGGTAGGCACGTAGGTCTTCACGCCAGGCACATCTTTCAGTAATTCTAGCACCAAATCGCGACGGCGTTGGTAGGCAGCCTTCATTTCTCGCGCGGCGGTCATATCACCTTCTAAAGCGGCAATACCCGCTCGTTGAGCAATACTATTAGTGCCGGAAGTAAACTGGCCCTGAATTTTTCCGCAAGCTTTGGCAATCCATTCCGGAGCGGCAATGTAGCCCAACCGCCAGCCAGTCATGGCAAATCCTTTAGAAAAGCCGTTCACGGTAACAGTATTGTCGTACATACCCGGCATAGAGGCAATGCTTACGTGCTCATCCTGAAAGTTGATATGCTCGTAAATCTCATCGGCTACTACGTAGATATTTGGATGCTTCCGCAGCACTTCGGCCATAGCTTCCATCTCAAAACGAGTGAAAACCGCTCCGGTAGGGTTGCAGGGAGATGAGAAGATAACTGCTTTGGTACGGTCAGTAATCGCCTCCTTCAGTTGTTCAGCACTAGCTTTAAAATTATTTTCTAAAGTGCCCATAATCGGTACTGGCACTCCTTCAGCCACTTTAATAATCTCGGCGTAGCTCACCCAGTAGGGAGAGTACACCACCACCTCGTCACCCGGATCAAGTAAACACAAAAACACGTTAGCGATAGACTGTTTGGCTCCGGTAGAAACTACGATTTGATTGGGGGTATAACTTAACCCGTTATCGCGCTGGAGCTTATCGGCAATGGCCTGCCGTAAATCTAGATAACCAGGCACAGGAGAATAACCGAAATATTTACCTTCATCGATAGCTGCTTTAGCCGCTTCCTGAATATGCCTGGGCGTTTTAAAATCTGGCTCACCCAGGCTCAGGCTAATCACATCAATGCCTTTGGCTTTAAATTCCCGGGCCTTCTGGGCCATCGCAATGGTGGCCGACTCTTCTAACTTCTGAATACGTTGAGATAGGGGTTGCGATACGGCTGATTCCATGATAAATGATTGCTTAAGTGATAAACGGGGGCAAAAGTACATAAACTTTTCAAAATGAAGAAGGGTAAATGAGTGACAGAAGATGGTTAACGCTTTAGAAGTATATAACTTCTTTACTCTTGTTGCTGTTGTCCCTTTTGTTCTGAGTCGAAGACGAGAAACTTTTTGTAACTTCCAAACGTAATAGTTATGCAATGTAAAAAATCTGGGGCCGACCGGATTTGACAGGATGAGTGACTACGTGTGTAAGCATGCAGGCGCATAGGGTGCGCGCCTTGACCCCTGAGCCCTAAACCATACTTGGCGAATCTAATTACGCCATGGCTGCCTAATTTTAGTCCAGTAGACTAAAATAACGGGCATAATCGGTTGAGCGAATCGCTCCCGGGCCACATTCTGCCAACCGCTGTTCCGCTCGGTTGGATTACGGAGTGTCGACTCAGTGGAACTAGCTAGAGCAGCACTGTGATGCTCTAATGAAACTCTTAGCAGTTACGGTTGCCCGCAGGTGGGCTGTTTACCTTAGGCAACCCGACAACCTAAAGAATAGCTAAGCATGTAGAAGATACGATAGTGGCCTTCTCTGGACGAGGGTTCGAATCCCTCCGGCTCCACAAATTTTATTAAGCAGTCACAAAACCCTTTTAATTTTAAAAATTAGAGGGGTTTTTCTTTTCAATCTTTTACAATATTCATTAATATTCGTAGATCATGTGAACATTGCAGTTTGCTTTTTACAATTTTCAACGGGTACCAAACTTGTTTACAAAATGAATTACAACTGCTATGAAATATTCCTCCATGACTCTCAAGGTAAGGCTCGTCTTATTTTTGCAATACTTCAAATTTCTTGGGGTGAATTCTTTAAATAAAATTAATCCTAATGTCACTGTTTTATACTAAAAATTCCTCACAGCTTTGTGGACTGATTGAGCGTATCACGTATTGTTATACAGTTTCATTCATTTTCTATACTCAAGTAGTTTCCCTTCCAATCATCAATCAAATATTGAATAGTATCTAAATCGTCAGGTGGATAATATTTGAGACTATTTAATGCATCGCTCATCTCTCTTATTTGCAAGGTTGAATCATCACTTCGCCACATACTAAACAAATGAGAACGTCTTTCGTATTCCCTCTTGAACCCACCCTCTAGTAAGCCAGGGAAACCTATGGCTAGTTGGAACTCTGAGATAGGTTTGTAGAAGATAAAACCGGTGAAAATATCTGAGTAGGTGTAATTATGAGGTTCATAGGGGTAGAAGTCGAACGAATCTTTTCCAAAAGGGGAGTTTTCGAAATTAAACCCAATGTTTGGGTTTCCAGCAATGTCGAAGGCAGCATCCCATTTACCATTTTGTAAAGGAATATCAATTCCTACGTTAGCTTCTTCAAGTGTCTTTACATTATTGATCAGGACATTTGCAACTCTTCCAGGATATGTTTTAAATAGAAAATTTCCACAAGAGGGCTCTAAAGAAAACGAGTCATTGAAAGCATGGTGGAAATTTAGAATCATTAACGCTTTTATTTCTTCTCCATTCTCTTTTTTCTCTAAACTATCAATATCGTTAATGATATTGAAGGCCATCAAACTGTCTTTAAGCGGTCTAAAACGATAATTTCGTTTGATATCATCAAAGTTTTTTGTTGTCGTCCAATCCATGGATAGGCCAGAAGGGTAAACCCTGATTTTTTGATCCATCCTAAGGTTCTGATTAACATCATAGATAGCTGCCAAGAAATAACTATAATTGTACTTTTCCCATAATGGAAAGTAGTATATATTTCGTTGGATGTCTCTTAATTGCTGATATTTCTCTTCCTCGCTAAGCCCCTCAGATAAAATGAAATCATTAATTCTACCTTGAAAGTTATTGACGCCTATTTCTAAAAAAACATGACCAACATTTTCTTTGAAATATGGATCTGAGATTATTTCTATGAATAAATCATACTGACTGATGTCGCGATGATCTCTTTCACAGAGCATTACAAAATCATATTTCTCAAATAAATTGATTACATATTCTTTTGCAGAAGGTTTGTCGTACTCATCAATAAAATTTACATATTTTGCGATACTCGATTTTTGGCTACCTCCTTCTTTACTATGATTCCCACAAGAAACAGCCAACAAAGTAATTAAAACTAAAATTAGTTTTCTAATATAACCCATGTCCTCAATAACTATGATTTTGTTTAAATTTATTGAAAGTTGCCTTGATGATATTTACTCTCAAGGCGGTGTGTAGCTATCTTTTTCATTATGAGATTAGCCAATGGTTTCTCTTCTCCCCGAAATATCTAGCAACCAGATAATCATGTCTGGATTTAAATCATATTCCGCATTCTACGGATCTTAGTATTGTAGTACCGGTTATTTTACTCTATATGATGATGCCATCCCTTCATAACAAATGAAAGGAGTGATTGATAGCCTTGCTATTCTCTGTTTGCTCACATTTTAACTTATATCTGGGGGTAATATAAATGAGCAACCCTAAAGGTACAATAAGATTTTTGAATGAATGGACAAAAACGCGGCCACACTGTAATTACCAGCCGCTATAATTATAATATTGACTTTTTGACAAACACCTTCCTCACGGGATATGTAGATTTGCACTCAATTTAATTCAATCACTTAATATTTTGGGAGTAATTAGATACTAACTATCTATGACGCGGACGGAATTTTTACAGATATGCGGAGCCGTTGGATGGGGCTTACCATTCCAAAACTTGTTCGCTCACAGAAGTAACTACCGTTCATCGACTCGCCGTGGTAACGTTGTCATTATTGGTGCTGGGGCTGCAGGACTAACGGCTGGGTACATTTTAAAACAACAAGGTATTAGTTTCAAAATTTTAGAGGCTAACACGAACTACGGCGGAAGAATGAAGGTTCTTGATAATTTTGTTGATTATCCAATCGGGCTGGGGGCCGAATGGATTGCCTCCGGCACACTTCTCTTCGACCGAATAGCTAATCGACAGGGTATTTCTGAACAGATTGCTACTGCTGGCTACACACAAGACGATGAGTACGGAGTTTGGTACAACGGCAAGCTCGTTAGAGGTAATCTGAGCACATTAACCTACCGGAGGTTCGTCAATAGCTCTTGGTTCGGCTTCTTTGAGAAGTTTATTGTTCCCGAAATAGCCAAAGACATTCAGTACCAACAAGTCGTACAATCGGTGGACTATGCTGGGAATAAGGTATTAGTGAAAACATCAAATACTGAGTTCGTAGCTGATCAAGTCATTGTAACTGTACCGATAAAAATACTGAAAGAAGGAAAAATACATTTTAATCCCGCATTACCTAAAAAGAAGTTGGAAGCTATCAATGAGGCAGTAGTTTGGGATGGTCTGAAAGCCTTCATTGAGTTTAAGGAGAAGTTCTATCCTGCATTTGTAGATTTTGTCATCACCCCGGCAACTGACGGTCAGGTATCTTATTACGATGCGTCGTTTGGACAAGATAGTGAGCGAAGCGTGCTAGGTCTATTTGCAGTAGGTGAGCCAGCAAAAAGATACGGTATGTTGAATCATAACGATGTGAAAAACTATATCTTAGCCGAGTTGGACGAGATATTTTCAAACCAAGCTACTCCCAACTACCTACAGCATATAGTCCAAAACTGGTCAAAAGAACCATACATAGAAGGAGCCTATATCAGTGATTACACAGATGTACGCGTAGTACGGGCGTTACAAGCCTCAGTTCAAGATAAAGTATATTTTGCCGGTGATTGTTATACTTCAGGCAAAGATTGGGGTAATGTGCATAATGCCGTAGAATCGGCTTGGTCCAGCATAAAGGAAATATTAGACTAAATGCAAGTAATAACCCTCATGAAACGAATACTTACACTACTTACCCTATTAGTAACTAACTGCTTATTCGCTCAAAAGATTGATAAGCACACCCTGTGTCAGACCTGGTACTTAGATAAATACTCGGATGAAGAGGAATACTATCTACCACCTAAAAAAGAGGAGGGTGATTACATGACTTTGCGAAAAGATATGACCTACGAGGCTCAGTCGGAAGGGACACTAAGTTCGGGAACTTGGATGCTTAACACGAATGGTAAATATCTAGAGCTAAAGGATGGTAATAGGAAAGTAGAGAAGCTATACGTTTACTTTGCCTCGGATAAATCGTTAGTCGTTGTATATGATGTAGATGAATACCGTATCTGGGAAGTGCATTATGTCTCATCTAAATAGGTTTTTTACAATGAGACTGAACAGCCTGGTTTTATATCTACTAATATTCGCGTCTTCTAGAGTTTTCAGTCAGGAAACCGTTGCCCTCAGGTCAGTAGCCTTCAAACCACCTACCGATGATGTTTATGTGATGTCCGTTCACGACGAGCGCACTAACCGTCACCTTGGGATGCATAAAAACCTAAATGGAGATAAGGTGACGCTGTATATGGACAAAGGAGCTGAACAATCTGTTGCAGACTTCTACGAAATTTCCATGCCCCACCGACTGAGCGGACGCCCGGTTCTCATCAAGATTAAGGAGCTAAATGTACAAGAATCTAAAAGAAGGATGAACAGTTTTATTGCCCGCGTGGCTAGGGCACACGTAGAACTTGTTTTCCTTGAGAAACATGCTGGTGAGTGGAGCGAGGTCTTTACGATTCGGCATAATGAAGACCAAGTTTTTGGGCTATACGATAAGCAGAATTTGTACAATACGCATGAAGAGAGAATCAGGGCAGCTTTAGAATACTGTATGCTGGCCTTTCTACACAACTATGAAGAACCAAAAAGCCTCACAGAAAGCCATTTCGATATATCCAGCGGACGACAAAAGATTAATCCTAAACTAGGCCAATGGTTTAATTTGGTAACGGCTAAAGTCTTACGTAGCACCTACTTTGAGGGCTACGGTATAAGCTATACGGGGTTTGTAGATAGCAAAAAGGGACTTATAAGGCCGTACGAAACCTCGTTTGAAGTAACCTGGGCAAGACGAGACGTGGCCGAAGAAAATGGTTTTAGGGATGTAAATTCATTCGTATTCAGGCCGGAGTTATATTTTTTCTACAAGAAGATCACTCGCGGTATCTACGCTTCAGTAAGTGCTAATATACCAGTTGGATACGAAATTCTAGAGAACTTTGACGGAGATAATTCTTTCAATTTTGTGATTGGCGCCGGAGCAAGTCAAGGTCTACGAATAATTCCCTGGGAAAAGCGCGGACTAGTGATTGGGGCAGATTTTTTTCAACAGTTTGAAACCTCGAGGGTCTACCGATTCGATGTAGGAGTTGAAGTAGTAGTAGGCATAAATTTTTAAATAATGTATCATCCTAGGCTATACGGAACCCACTACGAAATGGGATTAAAATACGGGAGACTTCTCTATGAGAAAGTAAATTTCCGTATTCCAATAATCTCAGAAGAAAAGCGGACGTTCGGGTTGGCATGCTACGAGCAGTTACCAGATTTCTATCCTGAATTAGTAAAGGAAATAGAAGGCTTTGCTGAAGGTATTCAGGACAGAGCCGAAAACTTAGGAGCATTTCTACTGAGTTTAGGCATCTTTGACACAACCGGACAGTGTAGTGTATTTGCCTTTAGAAACAAAGAATCCGTAGTAGTTGGCAGAAATTATGATATGCTGTACGACTTTAAAAAATTTACCGAAAGCAGCCTCGTTGCCCCGAAAGATAAGTTCTCTTACATCGGTCAGTCGGATGTATTTATTGGCCGCTCAGATGGAATCAACGAAAAGGGATTGTTCATTGCTATGTCGTTTGTCAACGGAACAAAAGTACAGCCAGGTATAGGTTTTCATTTTATCATCAAGAAGGTATTAGAGAATTGTAGTACCACGCGGCAAGCGATAGAAATAATTCAAACCACTGAGGTGTCTTCCGCCAATAATTTTATTATCGCTGATACATCGGGCGATATTACAGTTGTAGAGTCAGCCCCTCAAGGAAGTCAAGTTAGAAGTTGTACCCAGAGTAAGCCGTTTGTTTTTGCAACCAACCAATTTGTAACGGAAGAAATGAAAGCATTTGATAACGGCGGTACTGAGTGGAGTAAAAGCTCAGCGCGGTACGATGAATTGGAGGAACAGTTGTCCGCACTCAATCAGGTTGATCTCACAGACGCCAAAAAAATACTATCTAACAAGTGCATTTGCTTACGCCTACGTAAAGAGCAGTTTGGCACAATATGGTCAATAGTTGCTAACCTAAATGCTCTTGAGATAGAAAGAGCGGAGTCAGCACCGAATATCAATAACTACCAACCTGAAAAACGCTTACACTGGTGGTTGAAAAAAAGAACGTAGGCATGTGCCAATACCTATGATATGAGCGGTGTGAACTATCACAACGGACTTCTCCGTAGTATTTTCACCATCGCTTAATGCTTAACAATAACTGATTGATTCTGTACATGAACGAGCTCTTATCATTACCGGAGAAAGAAACGCTATTACACAGCTTACGGCGGGGCGAAGAGCAGGCGTACCGTCAGCTATTTGAGCAATACTACGTTCCACTAACCGCCTTTGCCCTTCGCTACCTAGGTGGCCAAGATAGTGCTAAAGAAGTGGTTCAAAACACATTTGTAGTATTGTACCAGAGACGTA
>CAKZYJ010000525.1 GCA_937884755.1 uncultured Flammeovirgaceae bacterium | reverse complement strand
GTGTATGAATTGCTACTAGTCCAGCAGTTTCAGTTCTCAATCGGTAGCTTCCTAGACTCACGGGCTGGAATTCATGTTGCATGGCCCAGGCAACTTCTTCCGCAGTAAAATCCCCTTCCGGACCAACTAACACTACATAATTTCCGGCAGGCTTAGCAGCCTGTGCTAACTCAGTGGACACATTTTCATCAATGTAAGCAATAAATTTTTGACTGTTCTCCGTGATGCTTCCCTGCCAGGAGGTAAGAGGAATCATGGGTAGAAGTTGGGGTAACTGGGCCCGACCAGACTGCTTCATCGCACTGATTACTTTTCGTACCAAGCGGTCTAATTTTAACACCTTACGTTCGGAGTGCTTACACACTACAAACTGTATAGTATCAATACCTATCTCGGTCAGTTTTTCAACCATCCACTCGGTTCGATCTAGGTTTTTTGTTGGTGCAATTAGTAGCGTTATGCTATAGTTTTCAGTTGGCTGCTGATACTTTCCAAGTACTTCAAACGTACATTTTTTGGGGTTGGCATCCGTAATACTCGCTTCATAATAGTTGCCCAACCCATCAACTATTGTGATAACATCACCTAGACGCTTACGCAGTACTTTCACACAGTGGCGTGATTCTTCTTCGGTTAGATAGTTAGCTCCCTGAGGTAACGCTAGTTGGTAGAAAATTGCCATATTCCGATTACATCACCGACTTTTTAGATTTAGCAGCAGTTTTAGACAAAATCGCTTGATTGATATCCTTCACTAATCGGGGCCCCTCGTAGATGTAGCCCGAATATACTTGAATTAGACTGGCACCAGCTTCCAGCTTTTCCAAAGCATCTTGAGGGCTGGAAATCCCACCTACTCCAATAATGGGCAACTTGCCTTCGGTTTTGGTATGAATGTAACGAATGACTTCGGTAGCTCGCTTAGTGATAGCATCTCCGCTTAAACCTCCAGCCCCAATTTCTTTCACAGTAGCCGAATCGGTTTGCAAATTTTCCCGACTGATGGTGGTGTTAGTAGCAATGATACCCGACACGGGTACGGTTAGACAGATTTCAATGATATCATCTAGTTGAGTATTGGAAAGATCGGGAGCTATTTTTAGCAGAATCGGTTTGGGTTGACTTTTCTCTTCGTTCTTCTTTTTTAACCGATATAACAGTTCGTAGAGAGGCTTTTTTTCCTGAAGTTGTCGTAGGTCGGGGGTATTGGGTGAACTAACGTTCACTGTAAAATAATCTACCACCGGATAGAGTGCATCAAAGCAAATCTCATAATCTCTAGTGGCCGATTCGTTGGGAGTAGTTTTGTTCTTGCCAATATTTCCTCCGACCAGAATAGTAGATTTACGCTTAGCTAATCGTTGAACAGCTTTTTCCACCCCCTCGTTATTGAATCCCATTCGGTTAATCAAGCTATGATCTGCCGGAAGCCGGAACAAACGGGGTTTTGGATTTCCATTTTGAGGGCGAGGGGTAAGGGTCCCTATTTCTATAAATCCAAAGCCTAATGCATCCATCTCATCCACCAACTTGGCATCTTTATCAAAACCAGCCGCTAACCCCACTGGATTTCGAAACGTAAGTCCGAATAATTGACGGCTGAGATGTGCATTATTCACAGTGAAGCGTTGCTTGAATAGTTGCCGCACCAACGGTATTTTCATAGCCAGGCGGAGAAGGCCAACTGTAAGTTGATGAGCTTGCTCCGGTTTAAATTGAAACAGAATTGGGCGAATTACAGACTTATACACAGCGGAAAATTATTCGTCTTTAATGGGTCTTCTGGAACGGGGGTGGTATTCGGTAATTACTTGCCGAAGATAGTCCCGGTCGAGATGCGTATAAATTTCAGTAGTAGTAATAGAAACATGACCGAGCATATCCTGTACCGCTCGCAAATTCGCACCTCCTTCTACCAAATGCGTGGCAAAGGAATGGCGAAAGGTGTGAGGACTCACGTTTTTGGTAATTCCGGCTTGTTCGGCCGCATCCCGCACAATATTAAAAATCATCACTCGGCTCAGTTTACTTCCCCTTCGATTCAGAAAAAGATAATTTTCCTGACCTGATTGAATTTCCAGATGATTTCGGACGTGAGAGATATACTGCTGAATGTACTTTAGTGCGTCTTGACCTAGGGGCACAATGCGCTCCTTATTTCCTTTACCGATAATGCGGATAAAACTAATATCAGTATATAAGTTACTCAGCCGTAGCTCAGTTAACTCAGTTACGCGCATGCCAGAACTGTACAAGGTTTCAATAATGGCTCGGTTACGGATACCCTCTCCGGAAGAAAGGTCTATGGCCAACAGTATCTTTTCAATCTCTACAAAAGAAAGGGTATCAGGAAGCTTGCGATCTATTTTTGGCCCTTCTAGCAGTAGGGAAGGGTCTTTGTCAATAAACTCCCGGTAGAGAAGAAACTTATAAAAAGCCTTAACTCCGGCTAGAATCCTAGCCTGAGAGGGAGCTGACATACCTAGGTTGTAAATGTACTCCAAGAAGGTCAATAGATGCTTTTGCTGAAGTTCAATAGGAGATAAATCCCAGTCAGATACATCTACGAACTGCTGAAGCTTATCAATATCGCTTAAGTAAGCTTTTAGGGAATTCTCAGATAATGAACGTTCAAGCCGGAGATAGTCTCCGAATTCATCAATGTAGGTATTCCAACTCTGGCTAGGCATGGACGAAAGTCATTTAGGCGAAGGTACTGTTTTTACTATAAAGATTTTAACTTACGTGCGATTAACCCTTTAAACCTATGAAGCTTTGCATCATCAATGGACCTAACCTCAACCTGCTGGGCAAACGAGAACCTGAAATTTATGGTAGTACTACCTTCAATGGCTTTTTTAGCGAGTTAAAGAACAAGTACCCTGATCTTAATCTGAGTTATTTTCAGAGCAACTCCGAAGGTGAAATTGTTAGCCAGTTGCAAGAGGTTGGTTTTGGTGCGGACGGAATCATCTTAAATGCCGGGGCCTATACCCATACTTCGGTGGCTATTGCTGATGCGGTATCGGCCATTAGTTCTCCTGTCATTGAAGTACATATTTCTAATGTATATGCTCGAGAGACTTTTCGTCATCACAGTTATCTTAGCGCGGTAGCGAAGGGTTGTATTATTGGTTTGGGACTCGATGGCTACCGCTTAGCGATTGACTACTTTTTGCGAAATCAGTAAATCCTCTCGGATGATCTCATTTTATCCTGGTCCATCTAAAGTTTACCCCGAGGTTACTCAATACGTGGCCGATGCCTACCAGTCCGGAGTGGTAAGCATCAATCACCGTAGTCCGGAGTTTATGGACATTTTCCGAAAAACAACGGAGTCGGCCAAAGAGAAATTAGCAGTGCCGGAATCCTATACCGTACTGTTTGCAAGCTCGGCTACGGAATGTTGGGAAATAATCAGTCAGTCGTTGGTTAGAGATAGTTCGTTTCACGTCTATAATGGAGCATTCGGTGAAAAATGGCATCGCTATGCCACTCAATTATCAACCAGTACTAATGCTTTGGTTTTTGATCCTGAAGAGTTACCAGAGACAAGAGAATTAGAATCGGCGAATACTGCCGAATTGCTTTGTCTGACTCATAATGAAACCTCGAACGGTACTGCGTTACCTACCGAGTGGATGCATGAAGTCAGATCTCTTTTTCCGGATCTTCTCATTTCCGTTGACGCTACTTCTTCTATGGCTGGCGTAATACTTCCCTGGGATTCGGCTGATATTTGGTACGCTTCAGTACAGAAATGTTTCGGCTTACCAGCAGGTTTGGCGGTGTTAATTTTATCCCCTGCTGCGGTAGACCGCGCCAGAGAAATAGGGGAGAAGAAGCATTATAACAGTCTGGTATCAATTATTGAGCAAAGCGATAAATTCCAAACCACGCACACCCCTAATGTGCTGGGGATATACCTTCTTATGCGTACGCTCGAGGCCCGGGAAGAGATAAGAAAAATTGATCAGACCACTCGAGAAAGGTATCGCGAATGGATTGGAGTAATAGATGAGATAGCGTATGCTAAATTACTGATAGACAATACTTCAATAAGATCAAATACGGTGATTCCGATTAAAGCTTATCCATCAGTCATTAACCAACTTCGAATGGAAGCTAAACAGTCGGGAATTACGTTGGGAAACGGCTATGGTGCTTTAAAAGAGACTACCTTACGAATTGCCAACTTTCCAGCAATTACTGAGCATGAAATTCAGACGTTACTTGATTTTTTAGAAGATTTTTCTCCCAGCACTTAATCATATCTAACAGCTTTAGGAATACCTCGATATGCTTAATTTCACCGAAATATTGTCGGTTACGCTGATTCTGTTCTCAGTAATTGATATTCTGGGAAGCCTTCCCATTGTTATAAACTTACGAAAAAGGACAGGCACCATTCAGTCGGGCAAAGCCACGCTGGTTTCGGGAGTGATTATGATTGCCTTCCTGTTTTTAGGCGATCGAATTCTGCGACTTTTTGGTCTGGATGTGGCCTCATTTGCCATTGCTGGTGCGTTAGTTATGTTTCTAATTGGGATGGAGATGGTGCTAGGAGTAGAAATTTTCAAGTCGGACCCCGAAAGTGAAACGGATGCTACTATTGTGCCCATTGCTTTTCCTCTGATTGCTGGGGCCGGTACAATGACGACGTTGATTTCGCTAAGGGCAGCTTACAGCTATCCCAATATTCTAGTGGGCATCGTGATTAATTTAATTTTAGTGTATATTGTGCTAAAATCCTCAGTCTGGCTCGAGAACAAAATCGGTAAAGCTGGCTTTAATATCTTGCGTAAAGTATTTGGTATTATTTTATTAGCCATTGCTATCAAACTAATCAAAGCTCAGATTGATTTCTAACACTAACAAACTCCTTAAGGAGTTTCATTAACCTGAAAAAAAATTTTCAATGATAACGATGTACACCGATGGTGCTTCGAGGGGAAATCCGGGAAGGGGAGGATACGGAACGGTACTGCTGTACAAGAAACACCGCAAAGAACTTACCGCTGGCTATCGTCAGACTACTAATAACCGTATGGAGCTATTGGCCGTAATTGTAGGGTTGGAAGCCCTGAAAAAGGCTGGTATGGAGGTAGTGATCTATTCTGACTCTCAGTACGTAGTAGATGCCGTGAATAAAGGCTGGGTATGGAACTGGCAGAAGAAAGATTTTAAAGGAAAAAAGAATTCTGATCTCTGGAAACGTTTTATCCCCGCTTATCGAAAGCACGATGTCAGCCTGAAATGGATTAAAGGTCATTCTGGAATTCCAGAAAATGAGCGCTGTGATGAATTGGCTGTTTCTTCTGCTGACGGAAATCACTTGTTGGTTGATAGAGGTTTTGAGCAGGAGCAGGCAAAAATCAAAAGAACAACTTCTAATAAGTAGTGTTCTGCCACATCATTGCCCACTCAATTTTTTAATGTCCACGAATTATGACTGAAGAAGACCAATATCATCTAAACAACATTGCTAACTATATAAGCGAAATTGAAAGCTACGTGCAAGGAATGGATTTGCATGATTTTGAGGAAGAGGAGGAAGTGCGGGTAACGGTCATGGAAAATCTACAACACATTGGCCAGGCGTCTTCGTTGTTATCTGAAGATTTTTCCAGCCAGTTTACCGATGTTGACTATCACGTGCTAGATACATTTAAGGCGGCAAAGTTTAATAATGCCTGGGAACAAGGTTACCAACAGATATGGGGCGTAATTACTAATGATCTTCCTCAATTCCGAGATTTGATCATGACTGAGTCAGAACGAGCTGATATTCCCGAAGACGATGATCTGATGGATGATTGAAACTGAATCCCACCAAAAGAAAAAATCCCACCTCCTAATTGAGTGTGGGACTTCTTTTTGCATTCTGGATAATCCGATGTTATTTTAAACCTAAGCCGTAGAATTGAGGATCTTCAGGATCGTCGGGATAAATTCCTTCAATCAGCATACCCCCTTCTTTATCCTCTAAAGCTTCTTCCAAATCATTTATAGATCGGATAGGCTGATTATCAATTCGGGTGATGATGAATCCATTTTGAATACCTTCCTGTCGCAGAATACCTGGATATACTCGTGAAACTTCAACTCCGCCGGCTAGATCAAACTCCTCACGTTTTTCATCAGAAAGCTCCATGAATTCAGCTCCCAATCGGTCAAACATTTCACCACGCTGAGCTCTTACCAATGTGGTCTGACCTTCGCGAGTTTTCAAGGTCATATCGAAAGTTTTTTCCTTTCCGTCTCGGTTTATAGTTACACTTACATTATCTCCCGGACGCTTTCGGCCGATATACGACAGCAGATCAGAATTACGTAAAATTTTCTTTTCGTCTACTTGCATAATAATGTCGCCTTCTTCTATACCAGCTTCTTCAGCTGAACCTCCTTCTACTACATTCCGTACTAAAACTCCCTGATTTACATCCAGGTCAAATTCATCAGCAACCCTGGCATTTATGCCAACAATCTCGACGCCTAAGAATCCTCGCTGCACAGTACCGTACTCTTTCAAATCTTCTACTACTTTTTTAGCAATATTAGATGGCACCGCAAAGGAATACCCTACGTAACTGCCGGTTTGGCTGGCAATTGCAGTATTGATACCAATCAGGTTACCGTCAATGTCGACCAAAGCACCACCACTATTTCCAGGATTTACTGCGGCATCAGTTTGAATGAATGATTCAATAGCATACTGATTTTGCAGAATATTAATGCTTCGTCCTTTGGCACTCACAATACCCGCCGTTACGGTTGAGTTCAAGTAGCTAAACGGGTTACCCGCTGCCAGTACCCATTCACCAATCTTCACCTGATCTGAATTAGCAAATGAAAGGTAGGGTAGATCTTCTTCGTCAATTTTAATAAGAGCTAAATCCGTAGTGGGATCGGTTCCGACGACTTTGGCCGAGTAGCTGCGGTTGTCTACTAATACCACTGTTAGCTCGTCAGCATCATCAATTACATGGTTGTTAGACACGATGTATCCATCGGAACTAATGATGACGCCTGAGCCAGCTCCTGTACGCGGACGTTGCTGTTGAGGGGAACGTCTAAACTGATCTCCGAAAAAATCTCTAAAGAATTCAGGTATTTGCTCGTCGCCTCTTGATGCGCTAGCTGATTGTTGAACAGAGGTAATATGTACTACTGCCGGAGTTGCTTTCTCAGCAGCGGCCGTAAAATCAAATGGAGCCATGGTTGCCGAACGGTCAGCTACGTAATTAACAAAAGCCGGTTTAGTGGTTTCATCTACTTGAAGTATGCGACTATCTTCGTTAAAATAGGTGTAAGCAGCCAGCGTAACTAAACTGGCAAATACCGCGGTGAACACGGTGGTTAGAATATTCTTCATGGGTTTATCGTTTATTTTTTTGTCACTACTTAATTAACAGTTAAATCTAATTCTGGTTGAGTGAAATCGAGCGCTCATAAGAAATAACGCTGACTTTCTTCCTATTTTTCAATTTTTAGTTTATTGTTTGATACGAACTTCTAACAGTTTCGGCCAATCAGAAATTACCCAATTGCTGTTATAAAATGTTAAAGATAAGTTCAATATTGTGCAATTAGCGATCATCATCAGTCCTTTAAAATGGCCCAATCCATTTTACGCTAAAGTTTTCCATTTGGATTCATCCATTATTTTAAAGTGTTCAGGAGGCAGAATTGAAAAATTCAGTAGATATTTTGCTGCATTACGCTGAAAGTGGATAACTTGCGCTGCCTTAGAACAATAGCTATTTTCTATGCCAGAATCCATCCTGATTATTGATTTCGGTTCTCAGTATACTCAGCTTATTGCCCGGCGGGTACGCGAACTGGATGTGTACTGCGAAATCCATCCGTACAACCACTTACCGGATTTGAACAGTATGCCTGAGTTAAAAGGGATTATCCTGTCAGGCAGCCCCTGCTCAGTAACAGATGATGGTGCACCGATGATCTCGGTATCGGATTATACTGACCGCTATCCTTTGCTAGCGATTTGTTACGGCGCCCAAATGATGGCTCAGCAGGAAGGGGGAGAAGTGATACCTTCCCAAATTCGGGAATACGGTAGAGCCCGTCTGCGGCACTTAGATTTACATTCCCGATTATTAAAGGAGATGACCGCTGAGTCTCAAGTATGGATGTCGCACGGTGACACTATAGCGGAAGTACCTGCTAACTTTGAGGTGATTGCTAGCACCGATACCGTGCGCGTAGCCGCATTTAAAGCGAAAGATAGAGAGACCTACGGAATACAGTTTCATCCGGAAGTAACCCACTCTATCGAGGGAAAAACTGTTCTGCGCAACTTTGTAGTTCATATTTGCGGCTGTTCTCAGGACTGGACTTCTGATCAATTTGTAGAGTCAACCGTAGAAAATCTTCAAAATCAACTACAAGATGATAAAGTAGTTCTTGGTCTTTCGGGTGGGGTTGATTCTTCAGTAGCGGCTATGCTAATTCATCATGCTATTGGCAAAAATCTGCACTGCATTTTTGTAGATAATGGCCTGCTCCGTAAGCATGAGTTTGAAGATGTACTTCATTCGTATAAAGATATGGGGCTTAATGTCACTGGAGTTGATGCTAAGCAAGACTTTTACGAGGCATTAGCCGGGGTAAGCGATCCCGAAGGTAAACGTAAAGCCATTGGAAAGACATTTATTGAAGTGTTCGATCGAGAAGCGCACCGCATTGAAAATGTAAAGTGGTTGGGGCAAGGAACTATCTATCCCGATGTTATTGAATCTGTTTCGGTAAAAGGACCTTCTGCAACCATCAAGTCCCACCATAATGTGGGTGGTTTGCCGGAGAAAATGCATATGAAGGTAGTGGAACCCCTGCGAATGTTATTCAAAGACGAAGTACGCGAAGTAGGTAGGACTTTGGAAATTGACGAAGCTATTCTTGGACGTCATCCGTTTCCGGGACCTGGTCTGGCTATCCGTATTCTAGGTGAAGTCACTCCTGAAAAGGTACAGATTTTGCAAGAGGTAGATCATATTTTTATCTCTCAATTAAAAACACGGAACCTCTACGCTGGTGTTTGGCAGGCAGCGGCTATTCTCCTTCCTATACAAGCCGTAGGCGTAATGGGCGATGAACGTACCTACGAACAGGTAGTTTGTCTACGGGCAGTTAGCAGTGTTGATGGAATGACCGCTGACTGGAGCCACTTGCCTTACGAATTTTTAGGTGAGGTGTCCAATCAAATCATAAATCAGGTTAAGGGCGTCAATCGGGTGGTCTACGATATTAGCTCGAAGCCTCCTGCAACTATTGAATGGGAATAGCCACTAACTAACCTTCCTTACCATTTTCAGTTTGTAAAACAAATCTATCTAAGATGATTCGGTGTTCTAAAGTATTTGTTACCGTATTCGGGCTTTGTTTTTTGGCTGTCCTGCAATCCTGGGGACAAACCGGTACGGTACAACAGCGATATACCAGGGCTAAGGCACTCTATACTCAGGGCAATTATCAGCAAGCAATTGAGATATTTCAACCTTTGAGTAGGGTGGAAAAGAGCAATCCGTACGCGCCTTACGCATCCTTTTTCTACGCCATGTCGGCACTTCGGTTGGAAGATTATGATCTGGCGAAGAATATGTTCTTGCAAATCAAGTCTAAGTACCCACGGTGGACGAAAATGATTGAAGTCAATTACGGATTAGCCAATGCCTACTACGCCTTAGGTAATTACGAGCAAGGCTTCGCACTTTCCAATGAATTATCAGCTAATAATCAGGTAGATAATTCTTTGCAAGAAGAAGTACAAGCTATGAAGCGGTATTATGTAGCCCAGGCTACCGACGAGGAGCTGGAAGAATTATTGGCTCGGTTTCCAGAAGAGAAGACCGTTGCTGAGCAGTTGGTAACTAATATTAGCTATAGCGTTTACGATCAGAACCGTCAGCGAATGAAAGATTCGCTAGTCCAAGTTTATTCTATTGATATGAGTAACTTAGGTGTGGCTAGTCAGGCAGCATCAATTCGTAAAGAACAGTATAATATTGGCGCATTTTTGCCATTCTTTCGGGATAAGCTGAATCTTTCGCTTACCGATAATCGGGTTGGCAATCAGTTTATCTTGGATTTATATCGTGGAATGGAAATGGCGGCTAGAGATTTACAGCAAGACGGAATCAATGTCCAGCTTCATGCCTACGATACCCAGCGTGAATACGATATTACGAAAGAAGTTCTGGCGCAGGAAGAAATTAAGTACATGGATGTATTCATCGGGCCTCTTTATCAGGGACCTTTCCGAGCAGTTTCAGAATATGCTCGCGAGAATCAGCGATACATGTTCAACCCACTCTCCGCAAACCCTCAGATCATCGGTGATAATCCT
This sequence comes from uncultured Flammeovirgaceae bacterium, assembly GCA_937884755.1. Taxonomy (GTDB): domain Bacteria; phylum Bacteroidota; class Bacteroidia; order Cytophagales; family Cyclobacteriaceae; genus Tunicatimonas. The sequence goes on along the minus strand of CAKZYJ010000525.1, from coordinate 32,591 downwards.
TTCTCTTATCTGATTAAACCCAGTTCAGTTACCGAAGCTAAACTAGCGGCTCAATACGCTTTAGACTCGCTGGATGCCACCCAGGCGGTAGTTGTTACTGGTCCCTCGAAACGAGACTCAGCAAGAGTCTATACCTTCATCAATCGTTTTCAGGAGATCTATAACCAGGAAGTGCATCTGGAAATAATTGAAGATTACAACGAAGAAACGATGGAGCTCTTCGTAGAAAAGCTACAGGAGCTACACGATCTGGGAGAGACAGTAGTATATGTGGCCTCAGACCAGGAACTTGTAATTACTAACACGATCAGTGCGGTTGTTATGTCGGCTTTACCATTGAAGCTAATCGGTAATGAATCTTGGTTTGATTTTACCACCATTTCCTACGAACAACTGGAGCAGTTGGGGGTATATCTGCTGAGTCCGGTTTATCTGGATTATAATAGTCTTAAGGTTGAAGAATTTCGTCAACGTTTTCGGGAAGCTTACTATTCTTTACCAAGTAAAAATGTTTTTGTCGGATACGATGCAGTTTACTTCCTGGGTCAAATGCTCAACGAGTATGGGGTCTATTTTCAGGAGTTTTTTACTACTGAGCAGCCAGCCCCCAGTGCCTTTTTCCAGGGCTATAATTACTTCCAAGCCAACGATAATCAAGTTATTCCTATCCTACTTTTCGAGGATGGTTCTCTAGTTCTTTCTTCAGTTGACAAATGATGCTACAAACCCAAAGAAGCGAAAACCTATTTCAGCAAGCCCAGAATTATATACCGGGTGGGGTAAATTCTCCGGTGCGAGCGTTCAAAGCCGTAGGTGGTAACCCCCTGTTCATCAAGTCGGCCGAAGGCGCTTACGTGTACGACGAGGACGATAATCAGTACATTGAACTAATCAACTCCTGGGGGCCGATGATTTTAGGTCATCGGAATGCTAAAGTTGAATCTGCTCTGCAAGAAGCTCTCGCTCACTCTTTTTCTTTTGGAGCACCTACTTCCCGCGAGATAGATATTGCTAAACTTATCGTCGAGATGGTTCCTTCCATTGAGAAGGTTAGGATGGTTAATTCTGGGACTGAAGCAGCCATGTCGGCACTTCGCTTGGCTCGGGGATTCACTAGCCGTACCAAGCTCATCAAATTTGAGGGTTGTTATCACGGTCACGGTGACTCTTTTTTGATTGCGGCGGGAAGCGGGGCACTCACTATGGGTGAACCTAATAGCCCCGGTGTTACTAAGGGGACGGCGCAGGATACGCTTCTGGCAAGTTTTAATGATTTGGATAGTATAGATCGTCTGATTGTAAGCAACCCTGACGATATTGCTGCAATTATGGTTGAGCCAGTAGCTGGAAATATGGGTTGTGTATTGCCTAAAGAAGGTTTTCTGGAAGGACTTCAGGAACGGTGTAAGAAGCACGACATACTGCTGATCTTTGATGAGGTGATGACCGGATTTCGGTTGGCTCCAGGTGGTGCTCAGGAATTATACGGGGTTACTCCGGACATGTCCGCTTTAGGAAAAATCATTGGAGGTGGTCTACCGGTAGGTGCTTACGGAGGAAAGCAGGAGGTAATGGACTACGTTTCTCCTTCTGGCCCCGTCTATCAAGCCGGTACACTGTCGGGCAATCCGGTAGCGATGGCCGCTGGCTTAGCCATGCTGAAGCAACTAAAGAACAACCTTCAAGTGTACAGTCAACTGAAGAGAACAACTGCTGATATTGTTGAAGGGTTTAAGGAGAACATGCGAAAACTGAATGTATCCTACACCATCAATCATGTGGGTTCTATGTTTAGCTTATTTTTCACCGAGCATCCGGTTTACGACTTTCAGTCGGCTAGCGCATCCGATACTAAACTGTTCGGGGCCTACTTTCAGGAAATGCTGAAGCGAGGTATTTATCTGGCACCTTCCCAATTCGAGGCCCTGTTTATTTCTACTGCCATTGACGATAGTATGGTTGAAACCATTGTTCGTGCTAATTACGAATCCTTAAAAGCTATCCACTAGGCTCATTTAGTATAGAAATCTCACGCTTTATTACGCGTGCAATGTATAGATGCAATTGCACTAAATATATTGCTAATTGTATCTAGTTTAGCGATCAAGAATAACTCGACTAAACGAAGGTACCTTGAAACGAATTAGTATTCTGCTTCTGGCACTAGTTCTAACCGCAAAGTTAGCTGAAGCTCAAAATTTCGGAAACCAGGCCATCACCTACGAAGAACTCTATGATGATCCCTACGGAATCAATAAGTTCTTTTTGCATTTACAGCCCCTGTATGCTGATGTGTTTGCCACTAATGTAAACGCGGGTTTTGGTATTGCTGCTAACTATTATCTTAAAGATAAGGCAGATTTTCAAGCCAATTTTCGGCAGGCTTATACAAGATCGTTTGATTTGGCACGGGATGCGGCTATCAAAAATCAGGTAGTACTTAACTCACCGAATAACTTTACTTACTTCGAAATGGGTGGTACTTACCACGTAAAGGACGAAGAAAGTGATACCGAAACAAAATTGATTCTTTATTCCCGAAAGTATGCAAAAGGTAATCGTTGGGCGGCTCACGTTCCTGAACATACGGTAGTTCCTTCCAAAGTGCGGAAAATAATTGGCGTAAGGGCCGGTGGTTTTGCGTTTGATACATCCATAGATTTAGAAAGTATTACTCAGGAGCAGGGAGTGACTTTGGTTGACGAAGCTGGGAACCCTTTCCCGGAAAATGTTTACTCTCATACCAATCAGGTAGTAAGTGGGGGCTATATTGGTGGCTCAATGTCTTGGATCAAGAATATGGCTATTAAGCCGGATAAAGGCTACGGCGTACTGGTAGATGATCTAATTCTTAATACCTACTTCGATTTTATGATCGCTCCTGGAGTAACTCTGGATGAAGTACAATATCGTGATCCTTTGCAGAATAACAGCATCCGCAGATTTTCAGCCGATGTAGTAGACACTAAAATCTGGGGCTACCGGATTGGTATTGACGGAAAATACAATCGTGAATTGGGCTGGGCTTACGGAGCAGAATTGGGTTCACGACCTGGAATCAAAGGAAGAGGATTTTATGCCTTGGTTAAAATTAGTATTCCGGTCTTTAGCACCAATATGAACCACAGTCGGGAAGCTTTCGGCAAATAAATGGTTTAGTATATCCGCTGACCTTGGGTAGAAAAAGAAAGTCCTTGCTGACCTAATGTGGATATCATAATCGCCTCAAATAGTGGTTCTCGAGTATTTGGTTTAACCGACCATTCAAAAATAAAATTAGCACCGGTTCCGCCCGAATTGTCAGTAGCGTCAATTACGATGTGAAGTGTTTCCATGGGAGTTAGAAAGATGGGACTATCAAAGTACGTCCGAATCAAAGACCCCTTAGTATTGTAAAACTCGGCTTTGTTGAGATAAACTGTATCTAGCTTGTTAGTATTTCTCATGCTAACTGTTACGGTTAAATTGTGCGTCCGAAGCTCAGTCATGCTGTAAATTTGAGAATAAACCGAGAGATAAGTCCCCCCAGACTCTAAGGAATCTACCAGCGGAGTATCGGCTATTCTTTTTGACCAGTTTACTGGATCAGTAGTATTCTCCTCGGTTGCAGTAGTGCAAGAGAGTAAGCTACAACAGAGAAAATATACGAAAACGAGCTGTCGCATAATCGATTAGGTTATAGCTTTCCTTTAGTGGTGGGAAGATTTTCTAAATGATTTTCATCTCTTTTTACAGCCATTTTTAAAGCCTTAGCTAATGCCTTGAAGGTGGCTTCTATTTTATGGTGTTCATTGTCACCTTCTATCTTTATATTCAGATTACAGCGAGCCGCATCCGAAAAAGACTTAAAGAAATGGTAGAACATTTCGGTTGGCATATCACCGACTTTCTCTCTAGTAAATTCTGCCTCCCATACCAGCCAGGGGCGACCTCCGAGATCAATAGCTAGCTGAACCAGACTATCATCCATCGGCAATAGAAATCCGTAGCGGTTAATGCCTCGTTTATCGCCAACGGCTTTCGCTAAAGCTTCGCCGATAGCAAGTGCAGTATCCTCAATGGTATGGTGTTCATCAATATGTAGATCGCCTTGAACGGTTACCTTCAGATCAATACCTGAATGCTTACCGAGCTGATCTAGCATATGATCAAAAAAGCCTAAGCCAGTATCAACTTCTGTAGTACCATTTCCATCCAGGTTGAGTTCAATATGAATCTTGGTTTCCTTAGTATTTCGCTCGTGGATTACGATACGGGGAGAAAGTATTAAAAAGCGATAGATGTCATCCCAACTAGTAGTGGTCAGTGTCTCATCCGGATAGGCTTTATCACTGATGAATACGGATTGGCAACCAAGATTTTTTGCTAGTTCAATATCTGAGGCACGATCACCAATCACATATGAATTCTGTAAGTCGTACTTCGGTGAGAAATATTGGGTTAACAATCCAGTACGTGGCTTGCGTGTAGGGGCGTTGTCTTCAGGAAAAGATCGGTCAATTAGTATTTCAGAAAAGTGAATGCCTTCTCCCTCTAAAGTTTGTAGCATTTTAGTATGGGCTGGCCAGAAAGTGTCCTCCGGAAAGGAGTCAGTACCCAATCCATCCTGGTTGGTGACCATCACCAATGTATAGTTGCTCTGTTCAGTAATTTTTCTCAGGTTAGTAATGACTCCCGGCAAAAACTCTAACTTCTCCAGCGAGTCAATTTGCTCATCTTCCGGCTCCTTTATGATGGTGCCATCGCGGTCGATAAAAAGTACTTTGATTGGCATGAAAGATATTGTTCTCAGTGTGAAGCTTTAAAGATACATGGATAGACTAGAACTCACAGTCTAAGAATTTCCATTTAAATTGGCCGAGTCAGTAGTTTAGGCTATCCTCGACTTTTTCAGGTGTTGATTCTCGAACTGATGAATAGCTTTTACTAAAGCTTGATTTTCCGATTCAGTTCCAACGGTAATTCGTAATCCACCTTCGCACAACCGTACCGTTGATCGATTACGGACAATAACCCCTAATTTCACTAAGAATTGATATAGATCCGGCGCATCTTCAAATTTCACTAGTAAAAAGTTAGCATCAGAATGATGTACCTTGTGTACTACTTCCAGTGAATTCAGTGAGTTAGCGAGCCATTCTCTTTGCTGAATAATTTGATTTATACTTACCTGATACTGATCTTTGTTCAAGAGAATGTTAAGAGCCACTTCCTGATTTAGCGTCGAAATATTGTAGGGAAGCTTGACTCGGTTAAGTAAGTTTATAATCTCAGTAGATGCGAAGGCAGCACCTAACCGAAGTGATGCCATTCCCCAAGCCTTACTAAAAGTGTGTAGCACTACCAGATTAGGGTGGCTCTTAAGTTCAGCAATAAAGCTTGGTTGATCAGAAAAATCAATGTAGGCCTCATCCACCACTACAATCCCCTGAAATGAGTCTAAAAAAAACCGTATTTCATCTGGATTCAATAGGTTGCCAGTAGGATTGTTGGGTGAACAGAAAAAGATGATTTTAGTATGGCTATCAATGGCTGACGCTACCGCGTCCCGATCCAATTGGTAGTCAGGTAGAAGCGGAGCCGAATGAACTGCTACATCGTTGACAGATGCAGCTACTTCGTACATACCAAAAGTAGGGGGGAGGGTAACCACATTGTCAATCCCAGGTTGGCAAAAGATTCTGATCAGTAGATCTATCGCCTCATCGCTTCCATTACCCAAAAAAATCTGATCAGTAGATAGCCCTTTTAATTCACCAATTCTCACTTTCAATTTCTTTTGGTAGGGATCGGGGTAGCGGTGGTACGATTGAGCAGTGTCCGAACCAGGGGTTCCGTACGCGTTTTCATTGGCATCCAACCATACTCTGGCCGAACCCGTAAATTCGGAGCGAGCTGAAGCGTAGGGTGTCAAGTTTTTTAGGTGAGGGCGAATTAGATTTTGTATATCAAAGTCCATTGGGATTACTGTGCTAAGTACTACTTATCATACTATCTTCTGATATTTTGGCGTGTCGCAGACTAACGGCGCTCTTGTGGGCTTCTAGTTGCTCCGCTTCGGCCATTACTTCTACCTGTGGTCCCAGCGCTCGCAGGCCGTCAGGGCTTATTGACTGATACGTGATTTTCTTCATGTAGCTGTCAAGTGATATGCCGCTATACGCTTTAGCAAAGCCATTGGTGGGAAGGGTATGATTAGTTCCGGAGGCATAGTCTCCGGCTGATTCGGGGGTGTAATGCCCCAGAAATACCGAACCAGCATTCGTGATATGTTCAATGGCTTGCTCAGGGTTTTCAGTAGCGATGATTAAGTGTTCAGCCGCGTACTCATTCAATAGCTCGTATCCGGTTAAAATATCAGGTACGATGAATGCTAAACTATTATTTAGCGCTTCGCGGGCAATCTCTTGTCGGGGCAATTCCTTTAACTGAAACTTTATGGCTTCAACAGTTTCGTTTATTATCCTCTCACTGGTTGATACCAACACTACCTGACTGTCAACACCGTGTTCAGCCTGGGATAATAGATCGGCGGCAATAAATGAAGGATCGGCAGAATCGTCAGCTAAAACGGCTACTTCTGAAGGGCCAGCCGGCATATCAATTGCCACCTTAGATTTGCTAACTAACTGTTTGGCTACCGTCACGTACTGATTACCTGGTCCGAATATCTTGTACACTTTCGGAATACTTTCGGTACCATAAGCCATTGCAGCAATCGCCTGAGCGCCTCCCACTTTGAATATCTTGTCAATTCCTACTAACTGAGCAGTATAAAGCATTGCTGGATGAATTTCTCCTCGTCGATTACAGGGAGTACACATGATAATTTCTTTACAACCAGCAATTTTCGCTGGTATACCAGTCATCAACACCGTAGAAAATAGGGGAGCGGTTCCGCCGGGAATATATAGGCCCACTCGGTCAATTGGAACGCTACGACGCAGACAACTGACACCCGGCATTGTTTCTACCTCCAGATCGTCTGTTTGCTGTGCCTCGTGAAATTTCCAAATGTTGTTGTAGGCTAGTGTGTTTGCCTGTTTCATAGGATCTTCAACCTTTGCACTTGCTGATGCTATCTCAGCTTGACTCTCAACAAGTTTCTCTAGCTCAACTCCATCGTATTCCAATGAAAAGTACCGGAGGGCTGAATCTCCTTTCTTTTTAACCTTCTTAAGAATCGGTTTAACGATCTTCTCGATTTTCTTAAATTTCTGAGCAGGCCTTTGGGTTAGCTTACTCCACGTATCTTGAGGTGGGTTACTAATTATTTTCATAAAATCATTTTTTCAATAGGTACAACTAAAATACCTTCAGCGCCGGCTTCTTTCAACTTTTCAATAACTTCCCAAAACTGATCTTCTTCTACCACTGAATGAATAGAATTCCATCCGCTCATGGCTAAGGGAACAATGGTGGGACTTCGCATTCCAGGTAATAAATCTACAATAGCTTGAGTAGCTTCATCCGGAGCATTCAATAAAATATACTTGTTGCCTTTTCCGGTTAATACCGAGTTAATTCTGAACACTAACTGATCAATAAGATCTTTTTTCTCCACCAAAGCAGTATGATTACCAATCAGTACCGTTTCGGATTTAAATATAGTTTCAACCTCCTTAAGTCCGTTGCTCAATAACGTGCTTCCCGAACTTACAATATCGCACACCGCATCAGCCAAACCAATGCTAGGAGCAATCTCCACTGAGCCACTTATCTCGTGAATTTGAGCTGAAATATTTTGGTTTTCTAAATACTGATTCAAAATGCGAGGGTAGGAGGTAGCAATATTAGTATCTTGGAAATATGCTGGGCCATGATATTCTTTATCCCGTGGGATAGCTAGCGAAAGCCTACATTTGGAAAAACCTAGCTTTTTGATGAGTTCTATATCTTTGGCCTTTTCTGCCATCTCATTTTCGCCAACTAGTCCCAAATCAGCTACGCCATCTTCCACGTAGCCGGGAATATCGTCGTCGCGTAAAAACAGAAATTCAGCCGGAAAATTATAGGAAACAGCTTTTAGCCTACTCTTACCATTATTAAAACGAATACCGCATTCATTCATAAGCTTAAGCGATTGTTCGCTAAGTCGCCCTGATTTCTGAACTGCAATACGTAAAGTCTTTTTCATGAATAGATGCAAATAATAAATTGAGAATAAGATACCATTACAACCGCCTGATGCGATTGGAGCGAAGAATTAATGATATCGATGATGTGGAGTGGTAAACATACTTGTGCTACAAATATAGGTGTCGGTTGGAGAATATAAAATCAACAACCTAGAATTAAATCAATAGGTTTACTACGGACTTCTCAATTTTGTTAATTTTGCTTTTCAACTATCTAATTATGAAATATCTACCGATCGATTCCCAGCTATTTATTGAAAACCGCCAGCGATTAATTCAACATTTGGAGCCTAATTCAATGGTGGTCTTGCACAGCAACGACATTATGCCGACTAATGCCGACGGTACCATGAAGTATGTTCAAAATAGCGATCTGTTTTACCTGACCGGAATTGACCAGGAAGAAAGTATTTTGGTTTTATTTCCTGATTTTCCTGACGAAAATTTTAGAGAGATTCTCTTTGTTCGCGCAACTAACGAGGAGATTGCTATTTGGGAAGGTCATAAATACACTAAGGATGAAGCTACGCAAACTTCTGGTATTCAGAAGGTACTTTGGGTGAGTCAGTTTGAAAGGACGTTATACACACTGATGACTCAGGCAGAACATGTGTATCTTAATACTAATGAACACCTTCGGGCTGACATTCAGGTACCCACTCGGGATGCTCGATTTATTAAATGGTGCCAAGAACATTATCCGTTGCACAGTTATCGTCGGTTAGCCCCAATTATGCATAAACTGCGGGCGATAAAATCAGTGGGAGAGGTAGAACTGCTTCAAACTGCTTGTAATATCACGAAAGAAGCTTTCGACCGGGTTTTAAGGTTTGTTAAGCCGGGAGTAATGGAGTATGAGATCGAGGCTGAGTATCTGCACGAATTTGTCCGGAATCGCTCCCGTGGATTTGCTTATGAACCTATTGTCGCTTCGGGTGGCAATGCTTGTGTATTACACTATATTGAGAATAACGATCGCTGTAATGACGGTGAATTACTTCTCATGGATGTCGGAGCCGAGTACGCCAACTACAACGCTGATATGACTCGAACTATCCCGGTAAATGGCCGCTTTACTGATCGTCATAAAGCAGTTTACAACGCTGTTCTCAGAGTACAAAAAGAGGCTATGGGATTACTTCGTCCTGGTAATACGATTAAAGAGTATCACAAAGAGGTAGGAAAAATTATGGAGAGTGAGCTTATTGGTTTGGGGCTGTTAGACCGGGAGGAGGTAAAAAATCAAGATGAAAAGCAACCGCTGTACAAACAATACTTTATGCACGGAACTTCCCATCATTTAGGATTAGATGTTCATGATGTGGGTAATGTATATCAGAAATTTCAACCCGGAATGGTGTTTACGGTTGAACCAGGTATATATATCCGAGACGAAAATCTAGGAATACGTCTAGAGAATAATGTGGTTATTCGGGAAAACGACGTATATGATCTAATGCGGAATATTCCGATTGAAGCTGAAGAGATAGAGACATTAATGAACGAAAAATAGCCAGCATAATTAAATACTGGCTATCAAAGATATAGGATAAAGGGATTAGTAACGACGATCTTGCATTTGGGGACGAGGACGAGCCTTACTTACTTTTAAATTTCTGCCTTGAACCTCGGCACCATCTAGTTCATTAATTGCTTGTGTGCCTGCTTCATCGTCAGGCATTTCTACAAAAGCAAATCCTCTTGAACGGCCAGATTCGTGGTCTTTGATAATTTTTGCTGATGATACTTCACCGTACTCCTCAAATAATTGTTGGAGTTCGTGATCTTGAACCCGATAGTTAAGGTTCGCAACGTAAATGTTCATAATTGAAAAATTAAAAATGGAAATTATCGAGAGACTGCGGCGCGTACATATCGAAAAATCAGGTTGGTTTAAGTTTAGGATAGTTGAAACACCGTAGTTGAACGATTCTAATGCATGAATGTAAGCAATTTTTTCGCTTATTATATTCAATAGGCAATGTTTTTTTTATCTAATTGCCAATGCTCAGTAAAATTATATTTCCGACGCATTTTCGTGAATGAAGTCTTATAGGGTAGTTAAAGAATAATATAAATGTTATGTAATTAAAGTTATGTTAATTATTGGTTACGATTGAGATAAATAATAGGGAAGAGGTGAATGATTAATTACTTTTGTAAAAAAAGGATTTTATGCTAGACTCTATTTATGAAGCCATTGAAGCAATCCGGCAGGGTAAGGTAATTATTGTTGTAGATGACGAACATCGGGAAAATGAGGGTGACTTTGTGTGTGCAGCCGATAAAATTACTCCTGAAATTATCAATTTTATGTCAATCCATGGGCGCGGACTGATTTGTACCCCTCTTACCGAAGATCGCTGTCAGGAACTGGAGTTGGAATTGATGGTAGGAAAAAATACATCCCACTATGAAACCCCTTTTACCATATCCGTCGACTTAATCGGTCATGGCTGCACTACTGGTATTTCTGCTTCAGATAGATCCAAAACCATTCAGGCTTTGGTAAACCAGTCAACTACCCCTGAAGACTTGGGTAGACCTGGACATATCTTTCCGTTAAAAGCAAAGAATGGTGGTGTTTTGCGTAGAGCCGGCCATACCGAAGCGGCGATCGATCTACCAAGGTTGGCAGGATTATCACCGGCAGGAGTGCTGGTAGAAATAATGAACGAAGACGGTTCTATGGCTCGTTTACCCGATCTACGGAAAGTAGCCGCTCGGTTCGGCTTAAGACTAGTTTCAGTCCAAGATTTAATCCAGTACCGTTTACAACACGATAGCTTAATTAGACGGGAAGTCTCTGTTCCACTTGATTCTAAATATGGCGACTTACAACTTTACGCTTACACCCAACTGCTTACAGACGAAGTACATTTAGCCTTCGTAAAGGGGCGTTGGGGAACAGATGAGGTTGTAACCGTTCGTGTACATTCTTCCAATCTGTTTGAAGATATTTTTGGTACTTTCATTAGCGATAAGTTTAATGTGCTAGATCGTTCTCTGGAAATTTTAAATCAACAAGAGAAGGGCGTAATCCTATATATGAACCAAGAGAGTTTGGGAAGTAATATTCTGGAACGGTTGAAAGACTACCAAAAGCGAAAAGAATCCAAGGATGAGAAATCAATTTCAGCTCTTGGAGTTAAAATGGATAAACGGGATTACGGAATTGGAGCACAAATACTTCGGGACTTAGAAGTGAACAAGATCAAACTAATTACGAACCACCCCGTAAAAAGAGCAGGGCTACAAGGATACGGATTGGAAATTGTGGATCACATACCCTTGAAGAGGTGATTGTACACTATTTTGACGGAATGAGTGTTATGAATACAGAATCTTCGTCTTATGAAAAAGTTATTCATTACAAATCTACTATTGCTCACATTCGTACCGATAATGTGGGCTCAGTACTTTCCTTCAGAAGTCTGGCACGAGGGAAGTGTCACTACCATTGATGGCGAAAGCTTCAAAGGAAAAATAAAGTATAATTTGGAGGCTGATTTAGTTCAGTTTAGTGCTAATAATACGCTGAAAACCTTCAGTGCTAAAAAGCTCCTGTACTTTGAGATATTTGATGCCGAATACGGTCGCTATCGAGAATTCTATGCCTTGCCCTATCAGGTAAGCGCCAACTATAAAACTCCCAGAATTTTTGAAGTTCTCTACGAGAATACACTTACGCTACTCTGCCGGGAGGAAATCGTACAGCAAACCAATATGGTTAACGACCCCTTCTTTTTTGGTAACCAAATGATGACGCGATTTCGGCTAGATTATGATTACTATTTTTTAGATCAGGAAGGTAACATCCAATACTTCTCTCAGAAAAAAGATGACCTGTACGACATGTTTCCGCGAAACAAACCTGAGATTGAGAAGTATATAAAGACAAACAAGCTTAAACCCGACCGTCAACGAGATTTAGTTCGGGTAACAGCTTATTATAATTCTTTACTTAATTCTTGAAGTTAATTTCATTTTATGGGTCGACCATTAATTCTGGTTTCCAACGATGATGGAATCTCCTCCCGCGGAATCCAATTTTTGGTTACTGTTATGAAGGAACTAGGTGAGGTAATTGTAGTTGCACCCGATAGTCCTCAGTCCGGAATGGGACACGCAATCACTATCGGAGAACCGCTGCGGTTAACCGAAACCGACCTTTTCAAAGATGTAAAATCCTACAAATGTTCCGGTACTCCAGCTGATTGTGTGAAATTAGGTAAACACTTCATTTTGAAAGATCAGAAGCCCGATTTAGTAGTAAGTGGAGTTAATCACGGAAGCAATACTTCAATCAGTGTACTCTATTCGGGAACAATGTCGGCTGCGGTAGAAGCTGCTATTGAGGGATTTCCAGCCATTGGCTTTTCCCTATGCGATTACGACTCAGACGCAGATTTTTCTCATACCGCTGAATACGTATACAAAATTGCTAAGACTACCTTAGAAAACCGTTTTCCTGAAGGAGTTGCCTTAAATGTTAATTTTCCCCCTAGGCAAAACGAGCCTATCAAAGGTATTCAAGTCTGTCGTCAAGCTCACGCTAAATGGCAAGAAGAATTTGATCAACGGCATGATCCTTACGGCCGCCGTTACTTCTGGATGGCCGGTAATTTTATCAACTTTGACACTGGTGAAGATAATGATGAATGGGCAATAGCTAACAATTATGTATCAGTAGTGCCCTGCCAATACGATATGACTGCTCACAATGCAATCTCAATACTCAACGAGTGGTCTTTCGATAATCCTACTTAAGGGTTTGTAGCAAGCGGAGCAACTGTAGATAAAAACTTTTCCTTTTCCCAATAAATATCACTAGGAATACTGTTCTGATAGAAGTCTTCTTTGAACACTCTCGAGATAAGGTTTTCCATCGGCCAGGTTTCCATAGAAAAATCTACGGGAATACAACACTGCCAGGGCTGACAATAACTGACCCAGGGGTGGTGATTTTGGAGAAAGAAAGGTAATCGGTAAGCCATGTATTCCCAAATACGCGTTGGGAAGCAGTTCCAGATACTCGGGAGCAGCTGATGACAAACAATACCAAAATCTGCTTCCTCTATTTTCTTCAGTAGTGTACTATGAGGAATCGGATTTTCGCTAATAGTAGCTTGAATCCAAGGATATTCTGACAACATACCAATCAATCGTTGATAAGTATCAGACTGGGTTACATGACCAACAACTTCAAATCGTAGTTTTCCGGCTAAAGCATCGTGTAACTGCTTACTAAATCTTAACGCATCCCAGATACCATAAGGGGTGCTGACGGTTCCAGTGTAGAGTAACTTGATGGGCGAACCTAATTTTGACTTCCTGAAAGACTGACTAGGAGGAACTACCTTATTTTCAATGACTACTTTCGGTACGGATGCTAATTGAGGTTTCTCGAGTAAATAACCTTGTTCGGCAACAATAATTTGATCACTACAACGAATTAACTGATTTTCCCACCAAGTAACCAGAATGATTAATAACCGTCTGAGCCTACTTTTCCCCTGATGATTACTGAATAAATTACGCTGATAATTTTCCCTAATATCATATACGATTTTGGTAGCAGGAAAGAAATAACCAAAGAGTAAAATAGCCGGACTTAATTCGGGAGTAGTTATAATTGCAACCGCTGGCCTGAGGTTCAGCAAACGAAAAAAAAAGTGAACATTGGCGACTATACGTCGATATTCTCGTCGTTTAAATTGAAAGATTGGATGGAATTTAATATCCCGGAAGTCAGAATGTGTAATTGAGGAAAATCCTATTATATTCACCGAAAATTTACCGATACTAATCAGCGATTGCGCCATTTTCTCGTACATACGGGTATCGTTCACCGGCTTTAGTACGGAGGCAATTACCACAATTACTTTTTTCACAAAATCAGCATTTTAATAAGGCCAATATAGCTTATGGAACTTCAACAAATGATTGACGCCGCGTGGGATGATCGCTCGATGCTACAGGACAAAGATGTGAAAATAGCTATTAAAACGACAATCGATGATCTGGATATGGGTAAGAAGCGCGTGGCTGAGTGGGTAGATGGTAGTTGGATAGTTCACGAATGGATCAAAAAGGCGGTAATTCTCTATTTTCCGTTACAGAAAATGAAAACGTTGGAAGTTGGCCCTTTTGAATTTCATGACAAAATGAAACTTAAAACGGGCTATGATAAGTTAGGGGTGCGGGTTGTTCCTCATGCTATAGCGCGCTACGGCGCTTATATTGCTAAAGGAGTAGTGATGATGCCATCGTACGTGAATATCGGGGCATATGTAAACGAGGGGACGATGGTGGATACCTGGGCTACAGTAGGGAGCTGTGCTCAAGTAGGGAAGAACGTTCATTTAAGTGGTGGAGTAGGAGTAGGGGGAGTTTTAGAACCTGTTCAGGCCGCCCCCGTAATTATTGAAGATGGCGCATTTATTGGGTCAAGATGTATATTAGTGGAAGGAGTTCGTATTGGAAAAGAAGCCGTGTTAGGTGCTAATGTTACGCTTACGGCCAGTTCTAAAATAATTGATGTTACTCAGTCAGAACCAAAGGTCTTTCAGGGTGAAGTTCCACCAAGATCGGTGGTAATTCCTGGCTCCTACACTAAAAATTTTCCGGCAGGTGATTATCAGGTCCCCTGCGCTCTGATCATCGGCCAGCGAAAAGAAAGTACTGATAAAAAAACCTCGTTGAATCAAGCATTGAGGGATCATCAGGTTGCAGTATAAATATTCATTGTTAGAAAGTTATATATCAATTGTAGTTAAATCATGCGGATAATTCTTAGTCTTTTACTGTTGGTTAGTATCCTTGCCGGTTGTGGTGATGATCAGTCAGCAGAAGGACATAAATTATTTAATCAAGGCAAGTATCAGGAAGCTATTGTTCAGTATGCTGAGCACCTGGAATATAATCCCGAAGATGTTCAATCAATTTATAACCAGGGGCGCGCTTACGAAGAACTAGGTAAATTTGACGAGTCGCTGAAAAATTTTGAGGAAGTGGTTGAAATTGACCCCAACCATGCCAATGCTCTAATGAGTATTGGTAAATATCACTTCCGCAATAATAGCTATGCGGATGCGTCCTTTTATTTTTCAAAGGCGGCAGATATTAAAAAGAGTGATCCTCAAGTTTTCTTTTTGAAAGGTCGAGCTCATCATAAACTGGGAGAAACACAGGTTGCTATGGAAGCTTACGACGAAGCTATTAGCAAGAATCGCGATTACGGTGAAGCCTACTTATACCGAGGAGCACTAAAAGTTTACCAAGGAAATAAAAGCGCGGGTTGTAACGATCTTAGAACTGCGCAATCACTAAAAGTTCCTGATGCTGAAAATGCCCTAAAGGAATATTGCAACTAGTACCTTTTATGCAAACTGTTGGGAAACTGTCTCAGACTTTGATCCTTCTTTGTAATCGTAAAAGCCTCCACCTGACTTAACACCTAGCTTCTGGGCAGCTACCATATTGACCAGTAGTGGGCAAGGCGCATACTTGGGGTTTCCGCACCCATCGTGAAGCACTTTTAAGATAGATAAGCAAACATCTAGACCGATAAAGTCTGCTAACTTCAGCGGTCCCATTGGATGAGCCATTCCTAACTGCATAATCTGATCAATTTCGCGTACTCCTGAAACTCCTTCAAACAAGGTATATATCGCCTCATTAATCATGGGCATCAGAATCCGATTTGACACAAACCCAGGGTAATCATTTACGACCAGTGGTACCTTTTGTAGTTTTTCTGATAGAATCTGAATAGTTTTGGTCACTTCAGAATCAGTAGCGTATCCATTGATGATCTCAACTAATTTCATGACTGGTACCGGATTCATAAAATGCATACCAATTACCTGAGAAGGGCGCTGGGTCACTGTCGCAAGTTGCGTAATAGAGATTGAAGAAGTGTTGGTAGCCAGAATGGTGTGCTGAGCGCTATGCTTATCTAGCTCTACGAAAATCTTCTCTTTGGTAGCCAAATCTTCCGTAGCGGCTTCTATTACCAGATCGGCCGAAGACAAGCTATCGTCTAATGAAGTAGTGAATTTTAGGTTTTTTAGGGTCTTTTCTTTGTCGTCAGTCTGAATGATTTCCTTCTTAACTTGTCGATCCAAATTCTTTATAATAGTTTCGCGAGCACAATCTAACTGCGACTGGTTTACATCTACCAGGCTAACTGGTCCGTTGAATAATGCAGCTACATGAGCAATTCCGTTTCCCATAGTACCAGCTCCCACTACGGCTATATTTTTGATTTCTTGATTCATATTATATAATGTTGTTTATCAGTGATATAATTTAGTTCAATTAAACTACCAGTTTAATTGAACTATTAGAAATAAAGCATGTTCAACAAGCATTTTTCAATATTTTCGTTACAATTTGGAAAAGAAATTGTAATTAATCAAAGCGTGCTATTTTAGCTTTTCATTCATTGCATTGATGATTTACCGTTTAGTTAGCCTTTTGTTATTGCTTTGTTCAGCGATAGTTATCAAAGGACAAGGGTTCGACCCAATGGGCCTCGAGGATCAGCCTAGCTATCCTTTACGGGCTTTTCTCAATAAGTTTTCCGTTAGTTTGAGTAGTGGCTATGGGCGAACTTTTTATCGTCATACACTCACAAATAACAATTACGTTCGCACTTCTGAAGGCTCTTTCATCTACCCTAACGGTGAAGGTGGCACTAGTCCGGCATACAGCAATTGGTTTAACAGGGTGGAACCAGCTACTCTTACTCTTCCTACTGACCCGGATAGTCTAACCCTTATTACCAGTGATTCTTCCTCAATAGCCATGCGAGGGGGTGGTTATCATATTCCCATTAATCTGTCTATTCATTTTAACCTGTACCGTATTCGCGTAGGTGGTGGCATCAGTGCTGATTTTCATACTGTGAATCCACCTCAACCGGCTGATTTTAGATCCATTTACCCAGCACCACCTTCCTTTAGGACAACCCAGATACGTTATTATGGCTTGTTAGGCTACAGTTTTTACGAATACTACGATAATGCCTTTGCGGTAGATGCTCGGGTTGGAGTAATTAGAATGGGAAACGGATTTGACCAAGGAGTTACCCAGGCTAGTCCATTTTTCAATGTTGGTATTACCATGGAAAAAGTTTTTTCTGAGTACTTCCGGGTATACCTACGACCTGCCTACGAATTTAAGAATTTCAATACGGTGTTGCCAGATGGCCCCACTACCGTTATTGATCATGGGAATTCCTCGGTATTTCTTACCCTCGGGGTAAGTCTTAACTACCCGGATTTACCTCGTTCGCCCATTAAAGCTGATAAAACTCAGATGAAGCACTACGTGACTGATCCAAGAACAGGAGTCAGACGCGAAGTGCGCGGTCAGCCCTTCTGGCGAAAGCAAGATCCTAAAATTGGAGAGCTGTATCCAGAGTTAGTAAAATCCAAAAGAAAACGTCAGAGCAGTCGCAAACAAATCTTTAAGAAAAAGCCTAAATAGGGTTTATCCAGCCACAATTTGCACTTAGAGTTATTTGCATTAGACAAATTTGTGTAAATTGCAGGCTGGCAAGAACGTCCATTTCTACATTTTTCGCAACCAATGGCAGAAGGCAATCAGGAAAACATAATTCCCATTAATATTGAGGATGAAATGAGAGGTGCCTACATCGATTACTCGATGTCGGTCATCATTTCTCGAGCATTACCCGACGTTCGCGACGGCTTAAAACCGGTACACCGAAGAGTTTTGTACGGTATGCTTGAACTTGGCCTTACTCATACCAAGTCCTACAAGAAATCAGCCCGAATTGTAGGAGAAGTACTCGGTAAGTACCACCCCCACGGTGATACCTCGGTTTATGATACGATGGTTCGTATGGCCCAGCCCTGGTCTATGCGGTATATGCTGGTAGATGGTCAGGGCAACTTCGGTTCCATTGATGGTGACTCACCAGCGGCCATGCGTTATACTGAAGCCCGACTTCAACGCATAGCTGAGGAAATGCTAGGTGACATTAATAAAGATACCATTGATTTCCAGGCTAACTTCGATGACTCCTTGCAAGAACCGGTATGTTTGCCAAGCAAGCTCCCTAACATCTTGGTTAACGGAACATCCGGTATTGCGGTAGGTATGGCTACCAATATGCCCCCCCATAATCTTTCAGAAGTAATTGAAGGCATAAAGCAATATATTGATAATGAGGATATTACTATATCTGAGTTAATGCAGTATGTGAAGGCACCAGACTTTCCTACTGGAGCTATTATCTATGGGTATCAAGGTGTAAAATCTGCTTTTGAAACGGGACGAGGCAGAGTAGTAATGCGAGCGAAGGCTGAGATAGCGGAAAGCAAAACTGGCAAGCCTCAGATCATTGTTTCTGAGATCCCCTATCAGGTCAATAAGGCTTCTATGATTGAGAAGACTGCGGCCATGGTCAATGACAAGAAGATCGATGGTATATCGGATATTAGAGATGAATCAGACCGTAAAGGATTACGTATTGTCTACGACCTTAAACGAGACTCGGTACCTAATGTAGTATTGAACAACCTCTTTAAGTATACTCAGTTACAAACTTCATTTGGAGTAAATAACGTAGCTTTGGTGAAGGGTAGACCCTATACTTTAAATCTCAAGCAGATTATTGGGCACTACGTTAATCATCGTCATGATGTAGTGGTACGTAGAACTGAGTTTGAACTACGGGAAGCTGAGCGCCGCGCTCACTTGCTTGAAGGCTATCTAATTGCCTTAGATAATATAGATCGAATAATTGAGATTATTCGTGGATCTCGCGACCCTGAAACGGCCCGAAATGGCTTAATGCAAGAGTTTGAGCTTACTGAAATTCAGGCTCGGGCAATTCTTGATATGCGTCTTCAACGTCTTACTGGTTTAGAACGAGAGAAAATTGAAAGCGAATACAATGAAGTACTAAGGCAAGTTGCTTATTACAATCAAGTGCTTGCTGACCGAGACTTAAGAATGGGCATCATCAAAGATGAACTTGATGAGCTTAACCAACGCTTTGGTGACGAACGCCGCACTCAAATTGTACATAGTGCTGAAGATATTGGTATTGAGGATATTATCCCTAATGAACCAATGGTAATTACCATCTCTCATAATGGCTATATCAAGCGGAACCATCTGGATGAATACCGTTCTCAGGCCCGGGGGGGAATAGGCTCTAGAGGTGCCTCAGCTAAAGATGGTGATTTTACTGAACATCTTTTCATCGCAAACACTCACAACTACTTATTGATTTTTACCGAATCGGGACGTATGTACTGGTTGAAGGTATTTGAAATTCCCGAGGCAGGAAAGGCTGCAAGAGGTAGGGCTATACAAAATCTAATTAATATTCCTGCTGAAGATGCTGTACGTGCTGTGATTAATGTAAAGAATCTGGACGATCCGGACTACATTAATAATTCGTATATAGTGATGTGTACCGTAAATGGTACTATTAAGAAAACTGTTTTAGAAGCTTTTTCTCGTCCCCGGGTTACTGGCATTAATGCCATCACTATTAATGAGGATGACCGATTGTTGTCGGTTGACTTCACAGACGGTAATTCTGAAGTTGTACTCGCAGTACGTTCAGGGAGAGCAATACGATTTCCAGAAGATGAAGTACGCCCAATGGGGAGAACAGCTGCGGGGGTTCGCGGTATTAGCCTTGATAACGGAGATGATAGTGTTGTCGGTATGGTTTGTCTTAATGAGAATGATGAAACCTTATTGGTAGTTTCCGAAAACGGCTATGGTAAACGCTCCAATATTGATGAGTATCGTATTACCCGTAGAGGTGGAAAGGGGGTAAAAACCTTGAACGTTACAGGTAAAACTGGCAAGTTAGTTACCATTGAAAAAGTGGCTGATACGGATGATTTAATGATCATCAATAAGTCGGGAATTATGATACGCACTCCAGTTTCTGATTTGCGTGTTATGGGACGAGCTACGCAGGGAGTACGACTGATTCGCTTAAATGATAATGATGCTATTACTTCGGTAACCAAAGTCGCCATTGAAGACGATTTAGAAGATGAAGATACCAATGTGAATACTGAAACTGATAATAAAACCAATACCGATTCCGAAACTGATTAAATGTTTTTATTTTAATTATTACTACACGCTATGAAACAATTACCATTATTGCTCGCGGCATTGATTGCCCTACCTATGCTAACTTTTGGGCAAGCGAAGAATGTACGGAAAGCACAAGCTTCACTAGAAAAAGGTGAATTAGCCGAAGCTAAACAATTTATAGATCCGGCTATTAATGACGAGAAATCTGGAGAGGATGGAAAAACTTGGTACACTTACGGAGACGTATACCTGGCTATTGCTACAGATTCAACCAACTCTGTGCAAGTTGAAGATCCTTATCAAAAAGCTTTAGAAGGCTATCGTAAAACTAAAGAGCTAGAAAAGGAAAACTCACTTTATGCAGTACAAGCCGATCAGCAGATTCAACAAGTTTGGGCCAACGCTATTAATGGTGGAGCAACCTTATACTCTAACCAAAGCTACGAAGAAGCCATTGAATTATTTGATGTTGCAAAAATGGCTGTTCCTGAAGATACTACTGCTTATATTTACGGTGGTATTTCTGCCCAACAAGCCGGTAAAATGGACATTGCGGCTGAAAACTACGCGTATCTGGTAGATTCGTTAGACTACGTAAGTAAAGACTTCTATAATAGCTTAATTTACATCTACTTAGTTGAGGAGAAAAATGAAGAAAAAGCGTTAGCTTATCTCCGCAAAGCTCAGGGAGTATTTCCGGATGATCCAGAATTTTTAAAGCGGGAAGTTACTATGCTTATCAATAACGAAGCCTACGACGAAGCCGAGCAAAAACTGCAAACTGCCATTAGTGCAGAACCAGATAATCCTATGCTTTATTACAATCAGGGTTATCTGTACGAACAGATGGAAAAGGGTGAACAAGCTATTGAAAGCTACAAGAAGGCGATTGAAGTTGATCCACAATACTTTGATGCTAACTTTAACTTAGCTGCTTTTTACTATAATCAGGCGGCCGACATTCTTGCTGAAGCTAATGATATGGATCTAAAAGAATATCAAGAAAAGGGCGAAGCTATTGAACAAGAAGCTAAAGAATATTTTGAGAGGGCTTTACCATATCTAGAGACATCTATGGATATTGAGCCGGATAACCAAAAGGTTCTCCAGACTTTAGCAACTGTATATCAGCGATTAGAAATGAATGATAAAGCTGAGGAAATTACTGCTAAGTTGGATAGTATGTAATTAAAAAGTTAAGGGGAGTAATAAACTTCCCTTATTAAACTAAGCATTGTTTAACATAATATAAATTACATAACAAAAAAAATGTAAATAAAGTGAATGAGCATCGCACAAATGTCGTACAGCTACCAGGCGTCTAACTATTAGTCCTTATATTAGAAGATATAAACTTGACTTTCAAGTTAGTGGGTTGACAACACGCTAAGTAAACTATCACAAATCTCTGAAGTAGATATCTTAACCAGTCAAGAGTAAAGATGTCTATACTTCAGGTCGAGATAAGATCGTGTATATAAATTGAGATCGCTCTTCAACGAAGCTACTATCTATTTTGGAGACTGCTACAACGCTTTTGTCCCCTATAGTGCAGTCTTTATACTGGTCATCTACGTTTCGTTCGTGATTGATTTTTTGATTATTCCTATACCTAGTGAGGCATCAACTCCCTCGCTTTTGAGCGAAGCGACAGGTAATAGTTCACTCTACAGATTAGTATCACTCCTGCTCTTCTTAATTAACCTGATACTATATTTGGCACCGGCAGTTTATGCCATTATTAGTTTTCTTACAGAATTAAAACTTGCCCTACCCACTAGCTGGACATTTGTTTTAGGGGTATTTTTGGCTTTACTTGGAAGATTTATCACCCTCAGGGGCGCAGTGGTGCTAAGAAATAGGTTAGCCACAGTGGTGAAACAAGACATTTTCAAATGGAGCAGAAACCCTATTGCCCTCGGCATGCACTTTACATTACTGGGACTCATCTTGTGCACTGAACAATGGTATTTGCTTTTAGGGCTTATTTTTACCATTTGGAACATGAACCAGAAAATTAAAATAGAAGAACAGTATTTAATCGATCGATATGGTGCTTCTTATATCGCTTACATGCAAAAAACCCCTCGATATTTATGGATGTACTAGCAGAACAGGCCTCTGTCAAATCGTGGTTTGACGAAATCTACAAAAAAAAGAAATTCAAATACCTACGGTCACAAAACGCATACGAACTATTCCCGACACTTCTACAAGTACAACCTGGTGAGAAGCACCTGGATGTTGCATGTGGCTTAGGTCTTATGATGAGATCAATGACAAAGCGAGGCTTGGAGAGTTATGGCGTAGACTTGTCTGATGAGGCCGTTAGACAAGGTAAATTGTATTGTCCTGACGGTAACTTACAGGTAGGGAATGCGGAAGCCTTGCCTTTTGAAGATGAGTCGTTTGATCATATCACTTGCCTTGGATCCTTAGAAAGGATGTTAAACCGACCAAAAGCGTTACAAGAACAAGTTCGGGTGGGGACAAAGGATGCGAAGTATTGCTTCATGGTTAGAAATTCGGAGCACTTTATCTGGCGGTTTTTCCTGAAGCCACTTGGTTTGGACAATAAGAAAGGGCACCAGGATGCACTTAATTTGGAGCAATGGACGGCTCTGTTTGAGTCTTGCGGACTCAAAACCCGAAAAGTCTATCGAGACCACTGGCCATTCTATCGATCAATCAGTTTCATATGGCCATTTAATATCGATTACAGTAAAGAGCGAAGATTTTTCTTGCCACTCAGATGGGCGTATGAGTACATTTTCGTTTTGGAAAAAGCTGAATAAGATGACTGAGATTACTCATCAGCGCCCCAAGCTGCAGTCTATTTATGATGCACTCTTTTCTTTTGAATCAAAGAATAGGAAAGCACCTTATCCAATTCACAAGGGTGTATCTATAGAAGGTAAGAGGCTGTTGGATTGGCTTGCTCCGCAGCTAAATATCACAGCATCTACACGGATACTAGATGCCGGGTGTGGTACTGGAAACACTCTTTTTCAACTGCATGAAAAGCACGGGAGTACGGGCGTAGGACTATCAATTAGCAGTAAAGAGATCACCTTTGCTAATCAGTATGCAGAGGCAAATGAGCTTCAAAATCAGCTGCAGTTTTTCCAAAGAGATTTTACCCATTCCATTGATGATTTGGGGAAGTTTGACCTCATAGTAGCTATTGAGTCGCTCAAACACTGCGAGGATCCAATTAGGGTGGTTTTCAAGCTTCAGGATTTGCTAAACCCTAATGGCCAACTGATGATTGTAGATGATTTTATCGTTGATGAAGGTGCAAAAAAAGATATTCAAAAGCATAAAGAGGCTTGGGATGCACCAGGATTTGTTGCTTCTAAAGCATTAGAGAGCCACTTGCTACGGAGCTCCATTTCCTTTCAAAAAAAGGATTTAACCTCTTATGTGCCATTAAAAAGCAAACAACATTTGAAGGTACTACTCACTGCACTAAGGTTTGCAAAAGTCTTCGCTCTTGGCTCTCAAAGGATGGCTCGAAATTTTAAGACGTACAATGGTGCCTTACTTCTTGAGTATCTCTATCTCTTAAATAGCGTCAAATACTGTTCTTACTTGATTGAGCGAAGCTAAGTATAATGCTAAGTGGCACGCAATAGCAGGTATAAGTAGGTATGTACTAAAATGGCATTATCGTAGATTTATCAATCGGTACTTGATTCGACGATACTTACGCAACAGACGATAACGAATGAGTATAGCCAACACCTTGGCCTTTAACAATATTAATGTATGTCTCACATAGTTGTAAAGCCGATATTTCAAAGTAAAGTATTTTTTGGCGGTAGCAAGTCGCTCACGGCTAATTGATTGCATAGCTCGCCAGCTGTACCCTCCTAATAAATAAAATGCTATTCGTCTGGGAATGAAGAGGATAGCTGCAAACGATTGCTTTTGCATGTAGTATGCAATCAACCATTCGTAAAGTGCCCCATCTTTTCGCTCCAGAGGATACAGGCCAACTTTGTCAAATACATCTCTCCTAGTAAACATAGTCTGATGACACATAGGCATAGATAGGAATAAAGAACATTTAGACACTGGTTTACCTACCTCATACCCGTATTTTGGTTCTTCAGCACTAACGTTCACTACCTTTCCATGAACTATATCTATTTTTCGTTGATTGTCTGCTTTGGCAGTAGCGAGATATATTTCTTGTAATGTATGTTTATCGTAAAAGGCATCACCTGCGTTTATGAAATTAATGTACTCCCCCTTAGCTAATTGAATTCCTTTATTCATAGCATCGTAAATTCCTCGATCAGCTTCACTTACCAGTAAATCAATCTTATCTCTATACTTGTCAATAATAGCCAGTGTTTGATCCAAAGAACCTCCGTCGATAACAATATATTCATAATTAGCATGGTTCTGCTCAATTACGCTCTGAATTGTATACTCAATATGTTGCTCAGCATTAAATACAACAGTAATAATAGAGAAAAAGGGCAAATTGTCACTCGGTTTATGCACAGGGCAAACGCATCAGATTGAGTAAAGGTAGCAAATAGTTACATTGTTGATAAAAAACTATTGAGAGGTAGAGCTAAAGCACCAAAAGCAAAAGTTAATTATCTTGATTCACTTGGTTGGCTTATTAAGTAGACAGAAAATTAGAGAATTCTACCGAGAATTTCACCGAGCCTCGGTGGCCCGTCTGTGTAGAAGAACCCAACGCCACAGCTATGCACCGTGTGAGGCGAATCCCGAACATGGGCGTATGCTTTTGTTAGCGATTAGCTTTTTTACTACTTAGAACCACTTAATAAAAACATGAATACCCAATTAGCTTATTGTTTAGGATAGTTGTATTGTTCAAGGATGTCTCCATATTTCTGAATAAAATCCTTATTCATTTCAGGCGTAAAATATTTTCTCCATTGACCAGCTTTTGGATCTCTGATGTGTTTATCCCTTTTTCTGTTTTGTAATGCATATTTCTTGGCAAAAAACAATAATTTCTTTTTTTTCCATTTTTTGATTTGGAAATGCTTAAGTATTTCAGAAAAAGCTCCAACCTGATCTGAAATTATATCCTCATATTTAAATATTTTTATCCGCGGATCTTCCGGCCATTGCCTAAAACTTTCCAAATGATATTTTCGAAATTCTATTTCCTGCATTAAGCCATGAGATTGATCTAGTTTATTAAGATATTCTGCAAAAGAATCTTCAGGTGGAAGACCTACAGGTACATGTCCATTAATTGCTGCCCAATACTCCTCAGTAGGACCTTTGAATCGAAACCAAGGTTCTGCTCCTTTTTTATGATAAAAATATCCAGATACAATAAGATCACGAGGATCTCTTACAAACCTACTTATGCGAAAGTCTCCATTTATTTTTTCAATATCAGGAGCAAAACTGTTAATGGAACAAAGATAATATTGACTCATTTTATTATAAAATAATCCTTGTATACTCTCAAAGTGTTCGTATTCTTTCTTCCTCGAAAAAGCAAATGTGTTAAGAGCAGCATTAGCAGTTCGGAGAAAATACATGGTTAGGCACTTATGGAAAGAAGAATGTATTCGAATCATCACATCATTTTTTATTTCGCTTTTTGGTCTTGCATCTATGCACAACATCTCTTTGGGAGGTGCTTTTCTAAATCAAGTTGTTTTAGAATTAATCAATCGTAGCCTTATGCTTCTGATAGCAGCGCATCAGAATGGTTAATTTCGTACAAATTTAGAAGCTGAGTTGCAGTATTACCATAATTTTTTTTCAACTGATCGAGTAAATGCGCTACAGGTTCCACCAGTAATAGCTTCCAATTTTCATGCTTTTGTGCCATATCAAATAGAGGATCGCAACTCCCCCTGTCGTTAGCAACAATTTGAATGATATAACTCCGATCTCCTGAGAGGTACTTTTCTATCCAATAAGTAGCATTTTTGTATTTGTTCTTCTTATTTATCCACAAGGATTTGACCAACTTTTTAAAACGCTTGATCATAAGAATTCACTTTAATGTTTTATATCCCTCAGGTACATTCGCATTTTTTTCATGCTTAGTATGAAATAGCTGGTATTTCCTGAAAGTCTTTAAGCAATTTTTCCAACGCTGATACTTCTTTCGGAAGCCCCATCGAAAAAATAACCTGCGTTGATATTGCCAGGGAATCCTGCCTTTCCATAGGCCGAATTCGGATATACTAAATCGGTTCAGTTGCTCAGGGTTACCGAGATTGACCTCTCTTAGTGTCTTTTTCCAATCAATGAGGTGTAAGTAATTTCCCTTACCCCCCCAGCGATTATGTATTTTACCCTTCTCCCAAATCCAGATACCAGGATGTCTATGTAATTCACCTCTATCGATACAATTCCGTTTTTCCCAATAGGGCTTTATATTCAATCGTCCACTTTTTACTTCATTAAATATATGGTAGGAATAAAAACCCTCATCAAATCCCTGGTAATTAGGTTCGGTAAAAGCCTTGTGATAGCGTGGAACTGATTGATAAAGTACCTTTAGTGCTTCTATATTTCTGTATAGCGTAAAATGGCCGCTGATGGCATGGGACCTTGAGGAAACGAGATCAAATTGCTCAAAGCCAATCTTTAGCAGAAAGCGATCCATCTCTCCCCAAATGATATCCATGTCGCAATGTCCCCAGAATTGATAATCGACAAGATAATCCTCGAATATATGTCCGTACAACGGCTTAAAATCGCATAGCTTATGGGGATTTTCTAATGCGTGATGTATCCCGGTTTTTTGCTTAATCAGCACAGACAATGCTTGCTTTTCCAGGTGAAAAAACTGAACATTATCGGGCTGGTACTTGGGCTTCTCCAGATCCGAGAAGATTAGCCAAGTCAAGGAAGGATTGTACGCACAAGATCGTAAAAAGGCATCTATCCAGATGGGATACTGTCCGTAGTAAGGAAGAATAAGTGCTACTTTCCTGCTCATACCACATGATTTCTTTGATCGAACATGCAAAAAATCAATTGTAGATTATCACACCAAACGAGTCTACTACCTCAAAAATATTATCAATTTGTTTAATGGTCAGTTGGCTTTTCCACTTTGTTTCTTGGGAGTTATTAAGTAAGTAACTTTCCAATTTTGGATCGAGCGTTGATTGACTGGGAATATTAGCATCAACCGTTGCCCCTGACCACTCAAATTCAGGATATCGGGTCACTATTTTATTGAGTTCAACGGCAGGGTCTCTCAGCAGATCTTCATATTTTAATGTATGCCACTTTAGGTTATTAGCAGGGTGCTCGACGACATGCTTTACTGTCATACTCCATATAGCCGCTAATATGCCTTCTGGGCTAGATATATTGCGAAGGATTGGATCGAACTGACTGAAATATTCCACGTTGAAAAAGGCTGGAAAATCAAACTTGGGACATGCTATGATATGATCAAAAGCTCCTTTGACATTGAGTTGCGATGCGATTACCGCACATGGATGTCTAATTAAGCAAATGGCTGCAACGTTGAAATTTTCTACTATCCAAGGTAGCATTAAATTGCCATAGCAAAACTTCACCAAAAAGCGCTTAGCATTCCTGAGTTGGTCTATGGATGAATAGCGTGTAAGATCAGGATGCAAGTACTTTCCTGAAAAGAGCCTTCTGAAGACTACCTCTTCTTCAACTGATTTATATCCCTCTGCTAGTGGCTGATGAAACCAGAAGTTCAGTTCATTGAGATAGGGCCTTCCTGTAGAGAAGGACGGCATAATACCATCTGTTCGAAGTTTCCCCTGGAAAAAAGGTTCGTTGATCGGAACGAATTCACCCATGTTATTCAAGGCCTCCAACAACCAGGTAGATCCACCTCTTGGACTGGAAAACAAACACATCACACGTCCATTGAAATCATCTTCAATACTTCGCCTTGATTCAATTAACTTGATTCTTTGAAGTTTTATGTACTCCTTAATTCTTATAAAGTAGGATTTTGTCACTTGAATAATTTTAGTTCGTGTAACAAATAAGCGCTGAAAATCCAGCGACTATACCATTACACCTGAAATAATTCATTGTTTTTTTATATGCTTATATGCATGCATGTTTTTTAAAAAGATACATACTAAGTAGATAGCCACCGCAGAGAATTGAATCGCTCCATAAGTACTGATAGCATATAAACCAGTCTGATAGCTTAGATATGCAAGCCCTAAAATAGATACGAAACCCAAAATGACGTATAAAGCATACTTCGTAAATCCATTTAAGATTGGAAATTCTCTTTTTGCATAGTGATAGAACATTAAAAATCTGATAGAATTAGAAATTCCTATGGAATAAAGAGCTCCTGCAATTCCAAAAACCGGAACAAGTAATACAAGACTTAGTATTAAAATGGCCATCGAGATGAGTGTGATCATCGCTATTAGCCTGGTTTTTTTTACGTACAATAGTTGAAGAGAATATACTCTAACCACAACTCGAGGTATCAGGGTCAATGCTCCTAGCGTAAATAGTGGCACTAATGAAAGATATTTCAGGTTTTGGGTAATTAAACTAAGGTTACTTCCAATTAAGATAACTCCGGAGAGGACTAAAAGTGCTAAAAGTAAATAAAGCCTAATCAGTCGACCAACATTCTCAATCTCCTGTTTTCCTAATACATTGAAGCTCTCAAAAATCTTTGGTCTGAATGCATTAATCAAAGAGTTGAATACATTTTCTGCTAATAAAAGAAGACTAGTTAGTACAGCATAGCTACCAACTGTGGCTAGGTCTGTTAGTCTTTCAACGAGTATCTTATCTCCAGCATTGAAAACCCAAGCCATCAATGTGATGGGAATAAAAGGAACTGAGAGTTTAAGTGATGAAGAGATGTATTGAATGTTAGGCTTAGCATCAAATAGCTTTCTTTGCAAAATCAAAACAATCCCCGTAACAATTAAATTACCCATCAATTGCCCTGATACAGAACCTAAAACCCCTAACTTTTCTACAACAATTAAGTAGTATTGAGTAGCAATGCTTATAACTAAAAGAAGTATTGAATACGTTGAAAATTCTAGTAGACGATATTCATTTTTTATAAATAGGAAGTGGATAGATTTAAGCTGAGTCAAATATTGCGTCAATAGAACAATCATGCCAAGGGGCACAAAAGGAATTTCATTGGTTTTGGTTAAGTAAGGAAATAAAAGTAACCCCAGGATTGTAAACAAGAAAAATGTACTTGTGGCTATTATGAAGGAAGCAGAAAAAAGCGATGATTTATATTTCTTTAGCTTGTGCTGGTCTTGTACGTAATCAAAATAACTTATAGACGCAGCGACGTTTAATTGAAGTATAGCTATTGTTGAATAAAACGACCCCAAAACATTGAGCAAGGAGAGTATACCATACTCTTTCGGACTTAATTCTTTTAAATAGATAGGAATCAAAAAAATACCTGCCATTGCAGGCAATATGGTAAGTACAGGAAAAAGGATGACTGCCTGTATCGGTTTTTGTACTTTAGGGTTCTTACTTATAGGTTTCAAATACTTCTTTACAATTTAAACTCTGGGTGCATGGAATGGAATTGATCTTTTGCTTGGTAAAGTCTTTTCAGATAGTCTTTCAAGCTACATCTTTCTTTAATGACACAATTCCCTCTTGAATTTGAATTCTAAGAGCGTGTTTGAAAATATCTAATCAAGTCTGTTAAGCATGAGTTGAATCATCGCTAGCTGAATGATCGTCTCTGAGTTTTTAAGATAATACTCATAGTCTTTATCTAACCTGCGGTAATTATTGAACCAGCCAAACGTTCTTTCAACAATCCATCGTTTTGGCAATACTTCAAATTTCTTGGGATGGATTTTCTTGACAATGGCGCGGCCACCGTCTGTAACGTCCAGCCCAAATGACGAAATGTTCTGCGTACCCATTCTTTCATCTTATCGCCGCCATAGCCTTGGTCAGCGAAGAACACCTTCAGACGGTTAAATTGAAATATGCGATGAGCGAGTCGTCGCAGTAAAAACTTAGCCCCTCGGCGCTCATCAATATCAGCTCGGTGGACGATAACCGCTAAGATCAATCCCAGCGTATCTACCACCAGATGGCGTTTCCTGCCCTTAACGCACTTAGCCATATCATAGCCTCGCTGTCCGACACTAGCGGTAGTCTTGACACTTTGAGAATCAAAAATACCTACGCTAGGAGCATCGTGTTTCCCTACTTTTCTACGTACTAATTTACTAAGCGTATCGTGCAATAAAGCCCAAAAGCCGTTTTTTCGCCACTTTTGATAATACCGCAGCGGCGGCCGCCAATAAATGGTCTGCCACTTGGGAAAGTCCTTAGGTAACATCCGCCATTGAACACCCCCTTTCACTACATACCATATGGCATTAAGTATCTCCCGTAGTTTGTGCTTTCTTTTGCGTTTTCGTTCTTGGGGATCAAACATCTTTTCAATAAGTTGCCAATGGGTGTCGGTTAAATCGCTTGGGTAATTATTCATCTCTAGGAAATTTGATTTTTTACCCAAAGATACTGACACCTATTTTTCTTAAATAATATTTTCAAACACGCTTTAAGACCTACAATAAATTGTCTCTCAAATTTTTCTTATTTTCCAATTATTTCTAACCCGAACGATAGCAGTATCAATACCCCTGCCATACTGATTAGGTAGTAGGTCCAATCATTGGGCAACACAAATGCCAACAGGAGACTCGCAAAAAATATCACTGCAATGGTGGGCCTGAACATTTTCGAAGTACCCTCTCTGAATTCAACAAAGTAGGTTAGAATCCCAACAAAAAATCGCATCAAACCAGGCAGAAGAATCCACTGTGGGATCGTCTGCTCCAGCACGTGATGAAGCGTAAGCAACATGACCAAGAACGCATCGGTTTCCATATCGATTCTTGCTCCAAAATCAGAGTGATGTTTGAATTTTCTGGCTAAAAACCCGTCCAGTCCATCCAAGGCAATGGCAAATGCAAACAAAGAAAAGAGCACGTAATTGCTCAGCACTTCCAGCAAAAACCCCAGCGTAAAAAGAAGCAAGAGCCGAAAACAAGTCACCCAGTTGGCATACCCTACAAAAGCTGGAAAATCAATAAGAAATACGCCCATTCTTGAGATAAAATAAGAAAACGAACAGATGTTGAGAGTCAGCCAAAGCAAGATACTTCCTTGCCAGACGGTATATCCTACGCCCAAAACGTTGAGGATGGAGTGAAGCAACAGCCAATTTTTGTATAGCCGATTAGAGTTTAATTCCTTCGGGCTCATATTCAGGTATGTTTTTGGGGTTGCTGGTGAATTGATTCGCAAAAGCATTTAGAAATATAGAATAAAATGCCTCATGTTTAATGGTTGGGTCTTTTGCTTCTATGAGACTTTTTGTAAAACCATATTTGTGGAATTCGAGTAGGAATTTATCATTTCGACTAATAATATGAACCGGAGTAGTCAATCCATGCTGCTCCTTATTGGCTAAGATCGGCGGCTGATGGTCTCCCACCACAATGAAGATATCTTCCTGTTTACCATAGTCCTCTATAAATTGACTTATAGTATCAAATTCATACTTGATGGCATTCTGATAATCTTCAAATCTTGGATTTTTTAAAAACCCTTTATGAACATGCAGCTGTTTTTCTCCTGATTTATTCAAGTCCTTCCAATTAGCCACAAAAGGAGGAGAGATAAATGGTGAGTGCGAGTTTTTGGTTAAGTAAAATAAGGTATAGGGTGATTGTCTGTCGCGCTGGATCATCTCCATCGCTTTGTTTAAGCTGTATTGGTCAGGCGCACACTGTCCGAATCCGTATTGATCACCTACATAATCAATGTCATCCGCCAAGAACCAGGTATCTATTGCGTACATAGCACGCATTTCTTCGTAAGGTACATGCAAACCAGCAATAGGATTAATTGGATTTAAGTTATAATTATGATAGCCTACTGATTTCAAAAGCTGTAATAAACCTTTGCTCTTGCGAAAGTTCTCGTCATTCAAATGGTTCTCGAAGAGCGTATTATTATCGATCCTATATCCGAATAACATAGAACTATAAGTAAGCCATGATTGACCACCGATGGTGGTGGACTCAGAAAAAGCAGAGACACATTTATAGCCATTCTCAGTCAAATCTTTTTCAAAATCCCTCAACATCTCAAATGAAACCTCTTTTCCACTATTGTTTTTATAGAAGTAGGATCCATATGATTCTACATACAAAAAATACAGATTCGGTAGTTGATGAATGGGTTCTATAGTAATGCCAGCCCGCCTATCTTGATATTTCTGACCCACTTTCAACTTACTAATCTGATAGTGCTCCCAACTCCTTTTGAGGTTCATAAAAGACTCAACTAAGATGT
>CAKZYJ010000524.1 GCA_937884755.1 uncultured Flammeovirgaceae bacterium | reverse complement strand
GCTTTCTTAGAATTTTACTACCACACAAACCTAAAGGCGGCGGCCGCCAAAATACCATAATACACTACTTATTATCTCCTTCAATCTTTAATCTCATCTCTTGCCCGAATGGCGATGTTCATCAAGCCACTAATATCCTCAAAGTTGAAATCTCCCTGAAAGAGCTGGAGTAAGGCTGGTAAATTGACAAAGCCTTCCAGATCGGTAAGGATGATCGTATCGTCAGTTTCTACCAAACCTACTACTCCTTCGGGAGTGTCATCTTCGCCTAGCGAATATAGATGTACTCGCTGCTGAGCCGTCTGAAACGTCATCAACTCTTCGTACTCCTCAGCTTCTACTTCTTTACTTAGAGTGCGGATAGTCTGAGCCGAAAAGCCGGTCTCGCTTTTCTCGTACATCAGCACCCGCAGCTTGTCAATTTCGCGCACCACCGCGTAGAAATCAGGATTCTTCTCAATGTTCACCATGCGCAAGGTGCTAGGGTAGAGAAAAAACTTCTGGCTGGGGCGATGCTCCTCTAAGAACTTATCTACGGTTTGGCTTTGGGCCAGACTAGCTAGGGAGCAAGTAAAAGCCAGTACAAGCGTACTGGCTAAGGTGAGGGCTAATGATTTATTCCTGATCATCTCCGTCTTTGTCAATATTCTCCAGATACTTCATCCCGTCAATCTTCATTCCTTTGGAGATTTTAGAGATTTGCTTGAGATCAATCTCGCCGTAGAGGCTCATTGCTACAAATTTATTGTCACCTCCTACCAGCATCACCAGATCACTGATTTTACCGGCGTCTTCCTTAATCATGAAGAGCATGTCATCTTTGCCATCGCGAATTGACATCAATTCTTCCATATTACCTTTCCGCACCTGGGCGGTAGCATCCTTGAAGTAGCTCCGGGCATTATCAATACTATCGGAAGCTAATATTTTTAGTCCTTTTAGTTTACTGATAGCTTCAGTCAGCTCTTGCGTTTCAGGATCTTCGGGTTCAAACTCAGTGAAAAGGCTGAACATTTTGCTGGTGATAGAAACCTTAGTAAAGGCTTCATCATCGGCGTATTTATCAAACAGAGGGGCCAGCACATTATCCTGGGCATTTACGCCGAGGGCGATTAGTTGCATGGCGGCAATAATAATGAGTAATCGTTTCATGGGATTTGTGTTTTTACAGTTTCTTGGGCTTCACTAAAATTTTCTAAATTGACCATATGCTGGGTTCCTTCGTTCATCAGGCTGGATACCAGCAGTAGGGCTTCTTTGGTTTGCTCATAGGCCAACCGGGGGTCTTCGTAAGTATCTTCTACCGCTACCGGACTAGTTTCCGTAGCCGGGTTATTCCACTCGGCCTTGAAAAGTACCGTAGCCAAAACTACCAGTACAATAGCCGCCGCGATCCGTAGAACAGGCTGAAAGGTTAACCAGCGTTGCTTGGCTTCTTTACGTTCAATGCGCTGAGTCAACGTATTATCAAACCGCTCATCTAAAGTGCGGAATTGCGTATGCGACTGGTAGTAGCGGAATAAGACAGCTTCCTTCTTTAAGTCGGCAGGTGCTTCTTCCTTATTGAAGTAGACGCGAAGTTGCTCCTCTTCTTCCAGGGTGGTATCACCCTCCCAGTACTTCTCTACGAGTTCACGAATTTTGACCGATTCCATAAGCATTCATTTTTGTTAGCTGTTCGCGCAGCGTTTTCCGGGCCCGAAACAGGTTTACTTTTACTTGCGCCAGAGGCATCTCCAGGGTTTCGCTAATTTCCTGGTAAGCGTAGCCTTCCATATCGCGCAGTTGCAGTACCTGTTGTTGGGCTTGCGGCAATCGTTGTAGCAGTTGATCAATCATTTGCAATACATCCTGAGTTTCCGTTTGCTCGTAAGGCGACTGTGCGTGTTGCACCTCGTGGCCAGCGGCAAGCTCCTGGGTATTGCGGTAGTGTCCGGACTTTAGTCTATTGAGCGAGAGGTTGCGAGTCACTTGCATGCACCAAGCCTCTACACTGCGGTACAGGTGAAGTTCTTCCCGACGGTCCCACGCCCGAATAAACACTTCCTGTACCACATCCTGCGCTTCGTCTTCATTATTTAGAAAGCGTAGCGCAAAGCGGTAAAGCTTATTCTTAACGGGTAGTACGCGGGTTTTAAACTCTTCCAGTACCATAGTTATCCCTGAGACAACTGATAGAAATAAAAGTTACAGCTAAGGTGAGAAAAATTTTCTTGGCCATTGAAGGTGGGATCTAAATGGGAGAAAATGAAAAAAAATCTTATTAATAGCCTCTTTCCTAAACTCCTACCTCTTTTACTACGTAGGTATAGCAATTATTAATTGAAAAGAGGTCATGTTACCCGTTCTTCGTACCAATTCTTTAATCCTCCGCCCATTTGCGCAGGAAGACCTGCCTGAGATACTGGTGTTGGTGCAGGAGCGGGAAGTAGCGGCTACTACCCTTAATATTCCCTATCCCTGCACCGAAGCAGCAATTTACGACTGGTTTGATTTACAGTTGCGGGAATTAGAAGCTGGGGAAGGATTACGATGGGCGGTACGCCTGATTACAACCGATGAACTGGTGGGGGCTATGAAGCTAGCTACTCACCCCGAGTACGAATCGGCGGAGCTGGGTTACTGGATTGGGAAACCCTACTGGGGTAATGGCTACGCCTCGGAAGCAGCTCAGGAAGTAGTGCGCTACGCATTCAGCACGCTGGAGCTTAACCGCATTGAAGCTCATGCTATGGTAGATAATGTGGGTTCGGCCAAAGTATTGCGTAAATTAGGCTTGCAGGAAGAAGGTTACCACCCCCAACTGATTAAGAAGTGGGGGGAGTTCAAGGATGTAAAAACCTACGGACTACTACGCGAACAGTGGCTCAATCGCTGACGCGAAGTGTTAATGTGTTAGGGCGACCGTCGCACGGTGTTTAAGTGTTATGGTTCAGTAATGCTCGAATATCCAGAATACGGAAATCATATAATGAATATACTCACTAACACCGTTCCACAGCGACCATAATACTAAATGATGAACGCCCCTTTAACCAGCCGTTTGCAGCAGCTCTACGAGAACGTTCCTCCGACAGTACTGGCGTTGCCCGAATCGGTTTGGACGAACAAGCCTGCGCCCGGAAAATGGTCTAAGAAGGAAATTATGGGCCACTTGATTGATTCGGCCATCAATAATCATAGACGATTTGTTCGGGTGCAGATTGAGCCCCAGCCGCTGGTTATTGAGAAATACGCCCAGGATGACTGGGTGCGGTTACACCATTATCAGGAGTGGACTACCGAAGTGCTGGTTCGCTGCTGGCAATCGCACCAACATCAGATTATTATCCTGATGGAAGTGGCTTCTGCTGAATCGCTGTATAACTTATGCGATATTGGTGGGGGCGAACTGAAAACCATGCAGTGGCTGTATCAGGATTATGTAGATCACCAAGAACATCATCTCCGACAGATTGTAGATTATCATTTTTAGTGTTATAATGTTTTGTCGGCCAGGGTGGCCCCGCCACGCGGTGTTATTGTGTTAAAGAGCTGATTATGCGATTTGCAATCTGTCTGAATTCTTGAACTCTATAGGACTATAATACAAAAACACTATAACACTTCTAAAGAAATGAATACTCTTTCCGATAACATCACCCAGACATTACTCGATGAAGTGCGGAGGCGCATTATAGAGGAATCGGTGCCCCGGATTAAAAAGTGTCTACATTTGCTGAACGAACCTCAAATTTGGCGCCGACCTAACAATGAAACCACTAGTGTAGGTAACCTAGTGTTACACTTGATGGGTAATCTGCGGCAGTGGGTGTTAAGCGGTGTCGACGGGCAACCTGATCACCGGCAGCGAGCCACTGAGTTTGCTGAAACTGGTCCCATCCCTAACGAAAAGCTGATGCGTGACCTGGATAGCCTGATGGCCGAAATTGATCAGGCCCTGAGTCGGATTACTCCTGAAGCATTGGTTGAAAAGCGTAAAGTGCAGGGATTTGAAGAAACTGTACTATCCATGCTGGTCCACGTTACTGAGCACTTCTCCTACCATACTGGTCAGATTACTTACTACACTAAATCTACGCTCAACGTAGACACCCAATACTACGGTGGAATGGATCTGGATAAAACTTCTTAAGGTAGATTCTTTTACGGCGACGGATAAAAAAAGCCTACCTGGAAAACGGGTAGGCTTGGTAAAAATCGAAGAATTACGTTAGGCGTTTTCTACCTGCACGAAGGTGACTTTATGTGGAGCACCTTTTATTTTGTCTGAGTAACCAGCATCTACGCTGATTTTCAGGCGTTTACCGCTTTTGCTAACTACTTCCCAGTCGCGCATCATCTCAATTTGAATATCCATAAACTCTTCGTGAAGATCCGATAGCTCGGTCTGTGTTTCTTGGGGTACTACTTTCAAAAAACTTTCACCCACCAGTTCATCGCGGTCGTACTCGTACCATTTGGTGTAGTTGTTGTTCACAGCCACAAACTTGGCGTCTTCGTTGGTAATGCAAATGGCCAAATCAGTGTCTTCAATAATTTGCTCAAAGTCTTCGGGGCGTTCGTCCAACGCTTTTTTCAAGCGGGCGGTTTCTTGTAAGTCAATCATAGCATTTACGTTTATGGTTAATAAAAAAATTTAGTTGCTTCGTTAAGAGTCAGGTGAGGAGCCAGCTTTTAACTCTTCTATCTGCTGATCGCGTTCGGCCAGCTGACCTTTGAACTTTTCCCGTAGTTTGGTCAGTCGTTCATAAGCTTTCTGCTCAATTTCTTGAATACGGTCTCGCATCAAATTCTCGTTGGCTTTTTGCCGTTCGTCTTGGGTGAGGTCACGAATTATTCCGATCAGTACGCGCTGGTTACCCACCTGGCTTTCTTGCATTCGTAGTTCAGCCGAGAACACTTCACCGTTTTTGCGCTGGGCTTCTACGGTTTGCAATTCGTTAATCGTTAAAGTTGCTTCTAGTTGATCACCTTCTTGACTATCAGACTGAGGGACTAATAACTATTCAAAAGGTTGGTTTTGTATTTCATCAGCGGAATAACCAAATATCGCTTCGGCAGCGGGATTAAACATTTCTATTTGCCCCTGATCTGTCAGCATAATAATACCTTCGGTAGCACTATCGAAAATCGCCTGTACCTTCTCTTGGCTGCGGGAAGCCGCCTCCTGGGTAGCTACCAGTTCTTCTAAATTTTGTCGCATCTCCTCTTCCTGGGATTGCATTTCTTCAGTTTTCTCACGCGACTGGGTAAGCAATTTTTGCGTACGTTTGTTGGTACGAACCAGAGAGATAGAGGAAGCAATTATTTCCCCAATTCTTTCTAGGAAGCCTATTTCAAAGTCGCTCAATGCCTGGAATGAAGCGATTTCCAATACTCCCAGTACTTCTTCATTAAATTTCAAGGGGATAATAGCCAGGTAGGAAGGAGTAGCTTCTCCCAATCCGGAGGTAATCGATACGTAGTTGTCAGGAATTTGATTGAGACGAATGACTTTTTGCTCTAAGAAAGCCTGTCCTAGCAGCCCTTGACCAATTCTGATCTGTTTCTCTTGATGTTTCTTTTTGTCGTAAGCATAACAAGCCATCATCTCCAAATACGGTTCTGACGCATCAGTCTCGTTGATAATAAATAACCCACCTTGGTTGGCTTTCAAGTACTGAATAATGTACGAAAGTAAGTGATCGCCCAATGCAGTAAGATCATTTTGGTAGGTGCGGGCAATTTCGGCTACTTTGCCTTCTCCTTCAGTGGCCCACAGACGGAGTTCATCTTCCTGCTTTATTTGGTCGAGCTTATCCTGCATTTTGAGCAGTTCCCCCACTAGTGTATTCTCGTTGCTTTCTTTCTGGGTATCACTTAGCTCAGTCCACTCAGATTTCTCCTGCCCCAAATTTCGAATAAAGCCCACTACCTTTTCGAGGTTCTGAGTTAGGTATCTAATAATTTCGCCTGGCTCTTGATCATTGCGAGCATGACCGTCATCGTAGACAAACTTCCGACTACTATTGTCTAACTGACTCAATAGCTGCTGGCGCATTTTTTTTTCATTCTGTAATCGAGATATGACTAACACTAAGATAGGAACCCCCATGAGCAGTAACATACCTTGTACTGCCGCAGTAAACAGTTGAATAGTGTCGTATCGTTGCTGGGCATTCTCCTCTAACTGATTAATGTACTCTAGTACATTTCTATTGAATTTGTCATAGGTAAGCCAAACCTCGTACCCTGGGTCGCTCTTAAAAATGGCTAGTGCTTCTTCCCTTCTGTCTTGCTTGAGCAAATCGATTAAATTGCCTACTAAGTCGATATAACTTTTGATGGATTGCTCATTAGCAGCTATCAGCTCCTGCTCATTATAATTTTGTTCTGATAAGTAGTAAGATAATGAATCAAGGTAAACTCGATTCCCTTCAACGGCTTTACTGTAGGGCTCTAAGAATTTCTCATCCTGTATTGTAGCGTAGCCCCGGAAGCTCATATCGGCGATGTTTACATAGTTCCACACTCTCTCCAGAGAGTTGCGAACTTTTAGTAAAGCATCTTTTTTTTGTTGATGCTGAGCAGCTCCCATTCGGCTGAAAAAAGCGGTTGCTGAACTAGCGAAAATCAATAAGATGATGAAACCGATAAATAGTAGAACACTATTTCTTTTCAGAAAAGTTATTTTTGTAGCCATCTAATTAGGGGTGTTTCTGTCTTGAAAGTTTCAGAGCTAAAATCGCTCTTAGTTCATTCTACAAATGAATAATTTAGTAGCTGATCTTAAATTGTGAGATTTTGATATACATCTTTTTCAAAATAGGTATAGTTGTGTCAATCAGTTTAGGCTTCTTAAACCATACGATGAAATCAGGGTAAGCTACAAAATGCGACTGCTTTAGTAGACTGATTGTACTTTACTTCAAAAAAATTATTATTTGCATTTTCTGTGGATTTGAGAATTATGGTTTATATGAAAGGCTATTTACGTTTACTTTTTTGTAGCCTCTAGTTGCGCTACTAGTTCTTCTTCCCGTTTCTTAAACTTTTGTATAGCTTTTTCCATCATTTTTGTGCGGGCGCTGATTTGATCTTCGGTTCGCTGTTTCTCTTCTTGGCGGATTTTCTTACTATTTAGGTTTGCTTCCTCAAGCTCCGCTAGCTTTACCTGCAATACCTTTTCATTTTCCTGTAACTCTTGCTGAAGACGCTGGTACTGCTCTTGAGTAGCTTGCATTTCTTCCATATTCTGGCGCATCTCTTCTTCTTGCGCTTGCATCTCTTCAGCTTGCTGTCTTGATGCTTCCAGCAGTACCTTCGTACGCTGGCTGGTACGTACTACAGAAATGGATGAGGCCACAATTTCACTGACCTTTTCCAGAAAATCGACCTCAAAGTCGCTCAATGCCTGGAATGAAGCGATTTCCAATACTCCCAGTACTTCTTCATTAAATTTCAAGGGGATAATAGCCAGGTAGGAAGGAGTAGCTTCTCCCAATCCGGAGGTAATCGATACGTAGTTGTCAGGAATTTGATTGAGACGAATGACTTTTTGCTCTAAGAAAGCCTGTCCTAGCAGCCCTTGACCAATTCTGATCTGTTTCTCTTGATGTTTCTTTTTGTCGTAAGCATAACAAGCCATCATCTCCAAATACGGTTCTGACGCATCAGTCTCGTTGATAATAAATAACCCACCTTGGTTGGCTTTCAAGTACTGAATAATGTACGAAAGTAAGTGATCGCCCAGCGCGGTAAGATCAGTTTGGTGGGTGCGGGCAATTTCGGCTACTTTACCTTCCCCTTCGGTCATCCAGAGTTGTTGCCGATCCTTCTGCTTCACCGCCTTCATTTGCTCTCGCATATTCGCCAGGGCCTCCGCCAGGTTATCTTGATTGCTCGTTTGCTCATCGCTCTTCACATCCTCCCAAGTGACGGAATAGTCCCCATCGGCGATCCGGTTAATAAACTTAGAGGCAGTTTTTAGATCATTAATGATATACTCAACAGAATCCTGCTCGCTCTGCTGGCTATCGTCTGACCGATCATCTACCAGGAAGGTTTTTCGGCTCTCTAAAAGATTGGCAAAAAGCTCACGGCGCAGACTATTAGATTTTTTTATCTGGCGGATTACAAAAATTAAGGTGGGTACTCCAATGAGGAACAGCAGGGCTTGCATCACCGTAGTCACGTACAGATGGTACTGGTAACGATTCCGGGCTTCGGCATATAACTCATCCTCAAAGGCCTGTACTTGATTGGCAAACTCGTAGCAGACTTTCCAAACCGGAAAGCCGGGGTCGGTCTGGTAAATAGCCAGTGCAGTTGAGTCGTTCCCTTGTCGTTTAAGGGATATAATTTCACCCATCAACTCATAGTATTCCTTGATGCTAGCTTTTGCCTCAGTTAGCTTCTTCTGCTCGGTAAACCCCTGGGTTTCCAGCAACATTTGCAAGGTATCAAAGTGATCGGTAAACTGCTTTCCCGCCGCTTCGTAGGGTTTCAAAAATTTATCGTCGGGAACCAGTAAAAATGCTTTTGTCCCTTTGGTGATATTATTACGGTGAGTTTGAACATAATTCATCAACTCATCCACCCGCTCCATTCTTTCTTTAACATCGTCAAATTGTTGAGCTTGGTACTTTCCGTAGAAAGTAAGTAGAGAGCTAACTCCAATAAGAAAAGCAGTGAATCCGATGGCAACAAAAATACTATTCTTCTGAAGAAATTTGTGAACCTTCATAATAGAGGATACTGATAATAGTTACTGCTGAAAACACAATAGAAAGCCGTAGTAGAACGGGCAATCACCGGCCCGATGATGAACAGAATATTGTCTTTTCCGAAAGTTTTAGTCATAAACCTACTACCCATCTTTAGTGAGTGAATTATCAGGAACGAAATTACAGAGGATTAGAGGGATAGAAGAAGTGTAACCTCTGAGAAAAGGTACATTGTACTTTTTGTATCAAAACTATGCCAGTACAAGATCAAAAAGAGGTAGTGGGCTTAAGTATTCTTCTGAATATGCAATAAGTATCAATCATTTGTTATATTGGAAGCTATAACCTAACTAAAGACTATGGGTACTTTAAATGTTAAGCTGGTATCGAGCCGAGAAGACCTTAACCGCAATACCCGCAACATATTACAAGACCTGAAAGCACTGGAAGCCATGCTGGAGGAATCTTGGTTTAATGAAGCCCCGATCCATATTGGCGCGGAGCAAGAGCTTTGTCTGGTCGATTCGCATTGTAAGCCAAAACCTATTTCGCTGGAGGTACTCGACCGGGTACAGTCTTCCGGTTTTACTACCGAACTGGCAAAATTTAATATTGAGATCAATCTCGATCCGCTGGAATTTAGGGATAGTTGTTTCTCTGATCTGGCGCAGTCTATTGCCCAGAGACTAAGCGAACTTTACGCGTTGGGAAGCGAGATGGGCTTCGACCCGGTGATGACCGGCATTTTGCCTACGCTCCGAAAAACCGATATGGAGGATCACAACTGTACCCCTTTGCAGCGCTACTATGCCCTGATGGAGGCACTCGGCAAGATGCGAGGGCGTGAGTACGAATTGAGCATCCGAGGTATTGATGAGCTTAATATCAAGCACGACTCGGCCATGCTGGAGGCCTGTAATACCAGCTTTCAGGTGCATTTGCAGGTAACGCCTAGAGACTTTGTGCAGAAGTATAACATTGCGATGGCTATTTCTGCTCCTACGCTAGCCATAGCCACTAACTCCCCTTATCTGTTCGGAAAACGGCTCTGGAGTGAAACCCGCATTGCGCTGTTTCAGCAGTCAATAGATACGCGAGTGGTATCGGAGCACTTACGCGACCGTAGCCCGCGGGTAACATTCGGTAATCACTGGATGAAAGATTCGGTAATTGAGCTCTACCGGGAGGATATCGTCCGTTTTCGCCCGATGCTAATGACTGAGCCCGACGGGGATGTAGCCAAGATGATGGAAGAAGGCCAGACGCCCAAACTGAGCAGTTTGATGACGCATAATTCTACCGTATACCGCTGGAACCGTCCCTGCTACGGAATAAGCCCCAATGGCAAACCTCACCTGCGGATTGAAAACCGGCTGCTGCCTTCCGGACCGAGTATCGTGGATGAAGTAGCTAATGCTGCTTTCTGGTTGGGTCTGATGGTAGGAGCCCATCAGGAGTATGGTGATATTACCAAGAAAATGGAGTTTGACGATGTGCGCTCCAATTTCATTTCTTCGGCATTCGCCGGTCACGATACTGATCTGGTCTGGCTCGACAATAAAAAAATTAGTACCCGGGAGCTAATCGCTAAGGAGCTATTACCGCTGGCCAAACAAGGGCTAGAGCAACGCAAGGTGAAAGCGGAGGACATTGATTATTACTTAGGCATCATTGAGTCGCGTAACGAAGCCCGCCGCACTGGTGCTTACTGGATACTACAATCGCTGAACAAACTGAGTAAGGAAGTGCTGAGCGACGAACGGTCCTCTACGCTTACCTCGGCCATGATTAGTAACCAAAAGTCGGGCAAACCCATTCACGAGTGGGAGCTGGCCTGTCGGCAAGATTCACGCGAATGGTCGGCTACCTCGCTGCTGATTGAGGAGTTTATGACCCGCGACATATTTAGTGTGGAGCAAGACGATATTCCCGAACTGGTGGCCAATATTATGGACTGGCAACGAGTGCGCTTTGTGCCAGTAGAAGATAAACAAGGTCACCTCTGCGGACTAGTCACCGCTCGCCGGCTGATACGCTACCTGGTAGACAAGGCGGAGAATGCCAAGCACGTAGAAAAAACCGTAAAAGACCTGATGATTGAAGACCCCATTACGATATCCCCCGATAAAACGGTGATGGAAGCTATGCGACTGATGAAGCACCATAATTCACCCTGTTTACCGGTAGTAAAAAATAAGGCACTAGTTGGCATAATTTCGGAGGGAAACTTTTTAAATGTAACCGCAAGCTTATTGAATGTACTGGAAGAACAGCATGAAGGATAGAATTATTGGCCACCTCAACCAGCAGCGGCCCGGCCCGCTCATGATACTGGTAGGGGGGATGCACGGAAACGAAGCAGAAGGAGTTTACGCCATTGAGCGCGTTTTTGAGCAACTGAAAGAGTATACCATCAACGGGGAGATTATTGGGGTTAAAGGAAATCTGGCTGCTCTGGAGCAGCAGCGGCGCTACCTGGCTTACGACCTGAACCGCTGTTGGAACGAAGCGCACCTGCGCTACCTGCGCTCGGAAGCATTCAACCATGATAAGCCCGAAGACCAGGAAGCTATTGCTTTGCTAGAGATTGTAGACCGCTACGCCCATCAGGATTTTACTACCAAGATTCTGGCCGACTTGCACACTACTTCTGCTCAGCGGGGTAGCTTTGTGATCGTACCCGAGTACTACGCCGATCATCCGGTAATTGAAGCCCTGCACATTCCGGTAGTGGTGAATATGGAATACTTCCTGAAAGGAACTTTGCTAAACTACGGCTGCGACCGTGGCTACCTGTCTTTTGCGTTTGAGGGTGGACAAATTGGCTCACCGGAGGCGGTAGACCTGCACGTAGCGGGCGTTTGGTCCATGCTACTGGAAGCGGGTGCTATTGAAGATGCGCCGGCCAGCCTCAAGGAAGAACAGGCCGACTATTTAAAGCACTTAGCCTGGGATTTACCCAACCGGGTAACTGCCAAATCCATGCACGTGGTGCACGAAGGAGCTAACTTCCAGATGGAAGAAGGCTACTTTAACTTTAAGGAAGTGAGCAAAGGCGAAGTACTGGCCCACGACAAAGACGGTCCCATCGTAGCCCCCCAGGATGGACTCATCTTTATGCCCCTCTACCAAAAAGAAGGCAGCGACGGCTTCTTCATTGTGGATCTGGATGAGTAGAACAGCGATTCTAGCTGCCTCATTAAATGCTTTAGCTGGAAAATCGTAGTAGACGGATTACAAGTCCTTCAGCCTAGAAGGTTCGGAATTGCAAATTCCGAACAGCGGTAATCTACTTTGCGATGAGTGTGGAACGAACAAACCGAGCCGTCGGGCGGAAGTGATCTTCTACTTAGGGGGTAGATCACTTCCCCCGGACTTGATACGGGGTCTATGATGACGTTTTGTGAATAATCTTGCGGTACTTAACCAGATATTTTTATCTTAGATAATAGTATTAGCCTTCACAGCCATTGACCTGTTATGAATAGTGATTTTAAGCGAGTAGCCAC
Organism: uncultured Flammeovirgaceae bacterium; assembly: GCA_937884755.1. Taxonomy (GTDB): domain Bacteria; phylum Bacteroidota; class Bacteroidia; order Cytophagales; family Cyclobacteriaceae; genus Tunicatimonas. The sequence goes on along the minus strand of CAKZYJ010000524.1, from coordinate 30,333 downwards.
TAGCTTGGGTTCTATAGTTCTAGTTACCGGAGCTGCCTGTGCCGCCGCCACTATGGCTAGCGGTGCCATTATGACTGGTGTAGTAGGTGGTATGCTGACTGGCTTGGCAACCAATCTGGTAGACCGAGGAGAATACGGACGACTAAAAAAGCTACTGATAAAGACTAAACCTTCTGAACTTAACCATGACCTGGAAAAACTACTGAGTGAAGCGGTGATCTGGACATTGCGAAATATCGGTGAATTATACAAAAATGAAATACGCCACAATCAGTGGGATTACCAGGTAGATAAAACAATTGAGAAATTAAAAGAAGAGGTTGAAGCTGCCGATAAACAAGGATTGCTAAAGCACCACGCGGTAGTGCAGCAGATAGACGAAGTAGACAGCGAAAAAAGCTTGGTAGATGCATTGACCGATCAATTACCCACTATCTTTCCCCATCGCTCCTTTCCCAAATTTTTTAAGGTGAAATTTGTACCCAATCTTCAGCTATGCTTTGGTGAACTATTGAAAGATCCAAAAAACCGTGCGGCACTCATTGCTTACCAACGAAATGTGATGAACGGTATTCAGAAGAATACCCAAAAGATGCTACAGCAACAAAGTGACCTAAAGAAGGAATTTAAAGATTTGCGGGGAGAAGTAGAGCGAGCTTTGCAAAAGCTGGATGAAAAAGTACAGAGCCAGAAAGTGACCCAAACTGATCTACTTACAACGGAATTAGAGAAACATTTACAGTCTCTGCCTGACGATATACGCTTGCTGGTAGACCGGAACGGAAAGATACTTCAGGAAGTAAAGGTAACTCAGCAAAAGGTAGATGAAAACCGGGAAGCTATTGAGAAAGGCACTCGAGAAATTCTAGAAGCGGTAAAAGACGCTAATGCAAGTAGCATTAAAAAAATATTAGGTAAACCCCCTTACTTTACCGATGTATTTCTAGGGCGGGAGAGCGATCTGGAGGCTATCCACCAGAAGCTATTTAAAGGCAATAATCTATTGCTACTGGTAAACGGACGAGGTGGTATTGGCAAAACCACCGTAGCGGCCCAGTATTATCTGGCCTACCGCGATGAGTATGCTCATCTGGCCTGGGTGTTTGCCGAACAAAGTATTGCCGAAGCGTTGTTGACCCTGTCTATCCCGCTAAAGGTAGGTTTTGAGCCAACCCAAACCAACGAAGAACGGCTGGATACGTTGCTCAACCAAATGCGCCAATTGAAAGAACCCTGCTTGTTGGTGGTGGACAACGCCAACCGACTAGCTGACCTCGAAAAGTACTACCCTAAGCTACGTTCTTGTCCTAACTTTCACGTGTTGCTTACTACCCGCATTACGGAGTTTGAGCAGGCCGTACAGCACCGCATTGAACCGCTAAGCAACGAAGAGGCTATAGACTTGTTTACCCGGTACTACCCCCGCCATCAAAGCAGCGAAGACGACCTATTGAAGGAAATACTGACGGCGGTAGGCAAAAATACGCTGGTTATTGAATTGCTGGCGCAGAACTTACAAAACCAAAACCGCCTTAAAACCAATTATCATCTGTCAGATTTGCTGCAAGATTTGCAGCAAAAAGGGCTCCTGGGTATTAAAAGCAAGAAAGTAAAAACTACTTACCAGGCTGAAAAGGATAGATTCCGGGAGGAAACTCCCGAAGACATTATTGGTGCGATGTATGATTTGGGAGAGCTGACCGAAGCTGAACAGCAGATGATGGGTATGATGGCGGTGCTACCCGCCGAAAATATTCCCTTTGATACGCTGGATCAGCTACTGCCCGAAGTAGAGAAGCTAGATACAACATTACTCGGCTTAGCCCAAAAGGGCTGGCTGGAATTTAATGAAGTGCAGAGCTCTTTTAAAATTAGCCCGGTAGTGCAGGAGGTAGTACGTAACAAAAACGACCAACTATTAGCAATCTGCCAACCGTTAATAACCGGATTAATTGAAAAGTTGGATTATGAACCAGGTGTAGGCCATCTAATAAATGCTACTTATGAAGAGGGGACAATATATACTCGCTATACTGAACATATAGTAAGTGTATTGCCAGCGGTAAATTATTCTATTTCATTCCTATTTGACCGTATAGGTAGCTTTTACAGGGCTACGGGTAATCTAATAAACTCACTGAAGTACTATGAGCAGTACCGGGCTCTAATCGAAGAACTCTACGAGGCTTATCCGCAGAACGTCTCGTTCAAGAACGGCTTGGCCATTTCTTACGAGAAGCTAGGAGAGACCTACGCTTCGTTGGGCAAGCTGGATGGGGCGCTGAAGTACTATCAGGATGAAACTGAGTTATTTGAAGAACTCTACGAGGCTTATCCGCAGAACGTCTCGTTCAAGAACGGCTTGGCCATTTCTTACGTTAAATTAGGCTTAACTTATGAGCAGCGCGAAGAGGCTGATCAATCTAAAGAGTTCTTTCAAAAAGCCAAGCAGTTGTGGAGTGAATTGGTAAATAAAGCTCCGCAATATGCTGAGTTTCAAAGAAACTTAAATTGGGTAAAACAGAAGCTAGAGGAAGAATAACTTAGCTAACTACTAACCAGCGACGACAAACTAAGTAACTAATTTGGTATAATAAGAATCCTAGCGGTAGGGCTACTAGCAGCCAGACTGCTACTGCGGCTAGATTGGTCATCCAGATTTGTTGAAAAAATCCCCAGCCTGTGGTGTCCAGCATGGTCATAATCTCGGCAGGAGAAATGGGTAGCGGGGGTAGTTGAAACAGCGCCTCGCCCATGCGTAAGAAAGGAACGAATAAGAGCAACTGTAACGGCAGCGCCATATACACTAACGACAGTACCAACGGCACATTGAGTCGCCAGCGCACCGCAATAGCCGTAGTGAGCAGTGTGATAAACCCAAACATCGGTAACATACCCATGGGTACCGATAGTGCAATAGCCAGTGAAAGCTCGCGAGGAGCTACTCCCCGGGAGAAAATCTGCTTAAATTGCTGAATGGGTTTTGCGTTCATTGAATAGTTTCAAAAAGATAGTTGGTTTACTACCTCATTCAATTACAAATCCTGTACCATTTACTTCTTGCCGAGAGCACTTATTCCGCCGATATCATTCCATTGTACTTTTTTTCTTTTAGATGCAAGAATGCTCTGCCTCAATCTGGAGACAGAGCAATTGTAATACGGCTGTGCATCTCAAAAACGTAGCAGTATGCTTGCAACTCTACGATCAAAAGTCTAAGCGGTAGCGTACTCCGAAGTTGATGGATAAATACGTAACACCTCGCTTTTCACCAAAATCAATTGCTCCGGTGGTGGTGGTAAATTTAAGAGTAGCCATCACGTCTAGTTCATCAGCAATTTCGTATAAAGCTCCCCCCATAATTCCGAGACCTAGTGCGGTATTAGAGTCAGTCTCCTCCCCTCCTCGTTCAACCGCCAATTTATTGGAGACAATATATCCCCCTAGCTCTAATCCGGCAAAAGGCCGCAACTCATTATCGCCAAAGATATATTCACCGACTAATGTTACCGGAACGGCTGAATAACGGGCAGTGGATAATTCTATATTGCCTCCAGCCCGCTGAGAGAGAACGGTCTCTATGCCATTGCGTAAGTCTTTAGCGTAACCATTGCGGACGTAGCCGATGTTCAATCCAACATTCAGGTTCTCGGTGAGAGCGTAGCGGCTTTCTATGGTAAAATTGAACCCTACTCCCGCAATGTCAGAAAACTTTCCGACAGGAACGGTTGGACCCAAAGTCATTCCGGTTGATAGTTGAGCGTTGGCAGCCTGAAATCCGAAGATGATAAATAGAAGGGTGTAAACTAAATGTCGCATAATGAATGATGATTTAAGTAGTGTAACTAATTGATTCTACCACTTATGCCCATCATTCTCGAAAGGTTAATGCCCCCACCCAAAAATGTAGTACATAATTGCTACGAATTTCAAATGCTCATCAGTTCACTCATTTCTAAAATGAATTCACCCTGACTTCAATCTCATTTACGCCGGGTTCCAAGCGGATGGATCCGAAGCCGGGGTTGGTCACTTCTCCGTTCAGATTGATAATGGCGTTATTGGCCGCGGGGATGGAGAACTCAGCCACGGTATTGGCTGGTAGCTCAATCGTATATCGCTGCTGACGGTTGTTGATGAATTCGTATTCTCCCCTCACTGTTCCTTTCAGTGTGGGCATTTGGATACTGCTGTGCTTCAGGCTGCTCATCTGCGGTTGAATGCTGATGATGCCAAAACCCGGTGTCTTAGGCTGAATGCCCCAGAGGTAGCGGGGAATGATGTTGGCCGGAGCGGCTCCCCAGGCGTGGTTCCAATCGAGATTAGGTTTGTACTTCATATCCCAGGCCTCCAGGGCGACAGTAGAGCCAGCGGCAATCATATTCCACCAGCTACGGTCGTGGGTGGCGGTCATTAGCTCTAGGGCGTAATCGCTGGCCCCAGCCTCGTACAGTCCTTCTAGCAGAAACTGGGAGCCGTACACACTACAGGCCATCCCCCGCGATTTTATGAATTCCACTACCGTTTGCTGATGCTCGGGTGGCACCAAACCAAAGGCCAGCGGCATCATATTGGAATGCAGTGAAGAGTGGGTGGCTCCTTCGCCATCAATATAGATTCCTTTTTCCTGATCAAACAAAGTGGTATTAATCGCCTGCTTTACTTTAGCAGCCATCAGGGCAAAGTGAGTGGCATCTTCAGACTTGCCCAGCACTTCGGCCAGTTTGGCCATGATTTTCATATTCTGGTAGAAGAAGCTGTTCACTACCGTATTAATGGGCAGCATTTGGTGACCGTCGCGCTCGCCTTCCTCAGTGGAGAGCTTCCAACCAGTATCTTTTTGGGCCGGGGGCCAGTCTACAATATCTCGTAGACGGTTGGTAGTATCTGCTACGCCCAGTTGGGCCATATACTCTCCGGTTACTTTAGCAGAGGTAGAGCTAATCAAGCCATCTTCCCGGGCTAGGTCAATCAGCGTTTTGCTCTTTAGTGGTTCGTAGTACTTTTCAATCAGTTCGGTGTTGCCGCTGTAGTAGTAATCCTGGTACATCATCAGGGCGGTGTGCAGTAGCCATTCGGTGGGCCAGGTAGGGTTATTCATAAACCACTCAATAGTCCGCTGGGTCATGGCGTACTCCCGGTCGGTGGTGTAGTGTCCCAGTTGGTTGATGTAGGCATCGGCCTCGTAGGGAATCCGTTCCCGGTCGCCATCCACGTAAATACCGGTGAAGGAAGTGGCCTTCATACTGTATTTGCATAAGTCCCACACCTGGTTCAGCAGCGTATCCGAGGAAGTGAAATAGCTGGCGTTTTCCTCCCAGTAGTTAAAGTAAGCTAGTTGGGTCAGGTCGTCAGGCGACAGCTCGGCCTGCACTCCTTCCAGCTCCACGTAGCGGAAGGGCATGACGATACCAAAGGAATCGGGTAAGGCTACGGCCACCGGTAGGGTGTTACGTTCGTTGCGTTCCAGGTTGATTTCGTAGATCTGCTTATCGGGGCTAACTGCTAACTGTACTTCCTGGTAGCGCAGCGTACCACCCGGCTCGCGGTCAATTTGTCCGTCCTTCAGCTTTTCGCCCAGGCGAACGGTTAGCGTAGCCGCCGCGGGAGCTTGGTAGTGGAGCTCCAGCCGACCGAAGGCATCTTTTCCAAAATCGGCAAAATAGCTGGTTTCACCGGTCTTCCGTAACTCAACCGGATGGATGCGTTCTAGCTGAAAAACTTTACCCGGCGCAATGCCTGACTGAAAATTAGTAGTTTGGAAAGACTGAGGCTCGGAGTAGCCAGATACCCGATTGCCCTCGTCCCAAATGCGTACTTTCCAGTAGTATTGTGTCTGAGGGGCTAACGCAGTTCCTGCGTGTTTAACATTAGCCGATTGGCTGCTTCGCACCTGGCCGCTGTTCCACACATCGCCAATATTTTTAGCTAAATTCTCTTCCGAAGAAGCAACTAGCAACTGATACCCCTGTTGGCGGACTGCCGGTTGAGGAACAATCCAACTGTACTCCGGCGCGCTATCGTTCACCGCTGCTGTGCCCGAAGGACGGATAAACTCCACCATCAACCCGTGCGGAGCTACCGAAAGCGAATCGCTACGCTCCCGGATTAGCCGGTCGGTAGCAGCCGAAAGCTCCGCTAGTATTTGCTGATAATCCGGATCATCAGCCAGGTTATTAATCTCCTGGGGGTCGTCGGTGAGGTGATACAGCTCCTCGCTGAATTTATCGTTTACGTAGCGAAAATACTTCCACTCAGCGGTGCGAACGCCCTCGCTGGGTGGAATATTCTCAAACTCCCAAAGATGTTCAATTAGTGCCGTATCGCGAGCCAAGCTGTTGGTTTCTCCGGACACGATTGGCATCAGGCTTTTTCCCTGGTAGGTATTGGGCACGGTAACGCTGGCCAAATCAAGCATAGTAGCTGGCACATCGATATTAAGTGCTAATCCATTACTATCCTGGTGTTTCTCCCTGGGATCGTAAATGATGAGGGGAACCCGCACCGAGTTATCGTAGAGTAACCACTTACCAGCTAGTTGGCGTTCGCCCTGAAAGTAGCCATTATCACCCATCAGAATAATGACAGTATTTTTATCCAAGCCTTTTTTCTTCAACTGCTGACGAATCTTGCCCAGTTCGCGGTCGATGCCAGAGATCATACGGTAGTAGCCCTTGATGCTGTGCTGGTATTTTTCGGGAGTATCGTAGCGCCAGTACCAGCGGGTACGGTTAAAACCTTCCCGTACTGGTTCGGGCAATTCATTAAAGTAGCGGTCGTCGCCCAGTTTTGGGCTGGGTATTTCGGTTTTCGCTAGCAGTTTATCCGATTCCGGTTGCCAGAAGTACTGATCTTCGGCTGGGTCGTGGGCGTGAGGCGCACTAAAACTCAGCGATAGGCAAAAAGGCGTATTTGGATCAGCCTGATCGATAAAGTCCAGTGCTTTTTGTCCGGTATAGCGGGTGAGGTGTACGGTATCTTCGCCCAGTGTTTTGTAGTAGTAGCCCCGCCGGTCTTTAAATCTGCCGTTACGGTCGTACGATTCGTATTCATCGAACAGCGTAGCCATGTTATCGTAGTTTACTCCGAACTTACCGTAGAAACCGGTGCGGTAACCCGCCTCCTTCAGCAACTTGGGGTACGCCTGCTGCATGTAGCCTTCCTGCATCGGGCCCGTTTGAAAGTTGTAGCGGTGGGTGCGTTCGTATAGTCCACTCAGAATACTAGCCCGGCTTCCCGCGCAGATTGGAGTAGTCACCATCGCGTGCGAGAAATAAGTGCCTTGCTTCGCCAACTGGTCCATCTCAGGAGTGTGAATCAGTTCGTTACCGGCGTAGCCCAGCGCACTCCACCGCTGGTCGTCGGTGAGAATGAAAATGATATTGGGTTGGGTGGATTGACTGTAGGCGGAGAAGTAGGTAGCAAATAAGACCGGGAGAAGTAGCCTCCGGATAAAAACAGGTTTGATCATATTGGTTGTGTATCGTATTGAATCAAGCACTACAACTTCTCACTAAATAGCGAGATTTTCAAATTTGGGCGGATGTAATGTACTTTTAGTTTTTTTATCTTCCGTAACCACTACTTTGGCTTACTGCTTGATAAGGAAAGGACTGAATGAGCAGTATCACCTCTATTATACAGTACTTAAGAGATTGCTATCAGGCCGATAACCGGGAAGCTGGATTATCCGACTTCTTTAGTAAAAATGTGGAGTACCGGTGGCTGCTTCCTGATGCCGCAATTTTAGCCGAGGAATTACCTATCTATCCGGTAGATCCGGAGTGGGGAGAGAAAGTAGCCAAAACAACCAAGATATACGCCAAGGAAAAAGAGTTGATGATGGCCTGTATTTTCCTGACGGGTAAATTGGCCGTGGGAGGTAGGAATAGTACGATCGCCACTCCGCTCTTTTTAATCCCTACTGCGCTGGAAGTACGGGACGAAAACTACTTTATTAAGCCTTCCATAGAGAACGCCTCGGTAAATCCTATTGCAGTAAATCTGCTGAACGCTACCGTAGAAGGGACTACCGATGTCGCTTCAATATTACAGGACTGGGTTACCGAAAGAAATTTCCAGTTTGGGAATGTAGGTCGCTTGCGCGAAACTTTAGTAAAGGAGTTTCCTCATTTGCAGGTCGAAGATATGCTGATGTACCCTTCGTTGCTGGACAAGAAAACCGTTCAGAACGCGAAAAGAAGGAAAGGGAATTACCTTTTGCCGGTAGTCGGACTGGGAGTGATACGTAAATCTACCGCTACGCTGGGTATCTTAAGCGAGCTAGAGGACCTATGCAACACGGATCATTATTCGTCGGCGCTGTTATCTTTTTTTGGAAAGCATATACCGGTATTAGCTCCTGAGTTAGAGGTTCCGATGGTGCCGGCAGTACTAAGTCAGGCACAAATCAAAGCTTTCGGTGCGATAGAGGAAAATAATCTGGTTCAGATAACCGGGCCGCCCGGCACCGGTAAGTCCTTCATCATTGCCTCAATGGCTGTTGACTGTATGAGCAAAGGAAAATCGGTACTGATTGTTTCGGCTAACAATCAGGCGGTTGATGTAATACACAACAAAATTCAGTCTGAGTTCCAGTTAGGCCAGATTGCCGTGAGAGGGGGAGGGAGTAGGGACTACAAAAGCGTGCTCAAAAAGCGACTGGAGAATTGGCTGAACGGCATTGGCGTAGATGCTGTGAGCCTGAAAACTATTAAACTACTCGGAAAGGAAGTAGCAAGGCTTGGTAGAGATCTTCAACAACTTGAGCATCAGTACGCTAAGCGGGCTAAGCTCACTCACCGTGAAGGAATATTTTTAGCTGACCCTCAGCACGTCTGGCACTATCGGGTTAAAAAGCGGTTTATTCAGTGGCGTATTCGACGCAGACAATCAGTAGGGGCATTAACTGCGGCGTACCAGGAAAAATTATCTATCAAACATCAGAAGATTAGACAGCTTCTAGCTCTGAAATTCAACTATCGGCTACAGCAGTCGCTATTGCACCATCGTAAAGAGCTTCAGCGCTTTCTGTCAGCTATCCGAGCGCGTACCAGCAGTAAGCAAACAGACTTGTTCAGCAAAATTAATTTCGACCACTTGAGCCAGACTTTTCCGGTATGGCTGGTGAGTATTACTGACATTAGCCATATTCTGCCACTGAGAAAAGAAATGTTTGACCTGGTGATTGTAGATGAGGCTACACAATGCGATATGGCTTCGGTACTACCTATCTTGCAGCGAGGTAAGCAAGTAGTAGTAGCCGGAGACCCCAAGCAGCTTCGGCACGTATCTTTTTTGTCTAGACATCGACAACAGCAGCTTGCTGAGAAAAATGGGTTATCTGCTTCGTTAGCTGGGGAGTACAATTTCAGAGAGCATAGCCTGCTCGATATTGTTAACCGACATCTTCCTTCTCAGTCGGCACTGGTATTTCTGAACGAACATTACCGAAGTCAACCATCTATTATTCAGTTTAGTAACCAGTATTTCTATCACGATCAACTACGTATTATGACCGCCCAACCACAGAATGAGCAGGTGCAGCATGTACGCCTTGAGCGGTTGCCGGGAAGTCGTAATGAAGCCGGATACAACGAGGTAGAGACAAATTTTGTCCTTGAGAAGATCAGCGAAATAGTTGATACTGAGTTACATTTATCGGTAACTGCCTGCCAAAGCATAGGGGTATTGTCGCCCTTTCGGCAGCAGACAGAGTATCTTCGAAAACAGATAGCCGCAAAGTTTGATACAGAATTATTAGACAGACATCAGATTTTGATTGGCACTCCCTATACCTTTCAGGGGGAAGAGCGGGATGTTATGCTGATATCGTTAGCAATTGATAAAGGAGTGCATCCCTCAACTTTTCAAATTCTTAGTCGGGAAGATGTATTTAATGTTAGTATTACCCGAGCGCGTTCTGAGCAGTGGATCATCACCTCTTTGCACCAGCCGACAGGCTATGCGGCAGCATCTCAATTGGAGAAATACATTGCTCACATCGAGCAAGCCGATCTACAGTATGTATCAAGAACCAAGTCGTCGTATCACGATACCTTTTTAGCATCGGTGGTAGCGTGGTTACGGGAGCAGGATTACCAGGAAATTCATCAGCAGTACACTATTGCCGGTATTGAAGTAGATATTGTACTGGTACACGAAGGGACAACTTTTTGTATTAATCTGATCGGGTATCCAGGGGAGATGGAAGAAGCGATGACAATAGAACAGTTCAACATACTTCAGCGAGTGGGTATTCTGGCTTTACCTTTACCGTACAGTCGGTGGTATTTTGATACTGAAGCGACTAAAAATTCTCTATATAGCTTTCTTTGCGTCTCCAATGAAGGAGGTATTACAGTCTAATCTTGTTTGATAAGCTTTCCCTGATCGTAGATTTTTCCGAAGGCTACTTGGGGAGCACTGGTGGGACTAAGTATACCAAACCGTCCCTGTAATTGATAACCGTTGGTAAAGGCGGTAGGAGTCTTAGAATCAAAATTAACAATGATCTCTCGCTCCTCTTCATCCGTGTTTAACCGAAGGTGAAGCATAGTATTACTAGCCTCAATTAGGGTCCCTTGCCAAGATTCTTTGTCTTTTTTATGAGCTTGCATGAGCCAGCCAAATATTTGAGTATTACTTATTGGGGCTTGAAATAGGGCTACTGGAGCGGCTTGCTTGCGGTTATACTCTGGACTGTACCATCCCTGAATGCTAGGATCGGTCTGCCCCCGAACAATACTCATTTTCCAAGATATATCAGCTATGGGAATAATATCCAAAGTAATACCATTGATGGTTCCTCTGGCGCCCGATGGTAGCGATTTAGTAGCAACCGCAGGGTGAAAGTGCCACAGCGCCGAAATATTGCGAGCTTGGTCAGTAGTTATCTGATCAACTACCAACCAGAGTTGCTCTTCCTTTAGCTGAACCACAGCCCGGGTATGGCTCGCCGGGATTTTGTTTTGATTGGTGCCAAAACCTTGTGGGTAGGTAGCGTAGCCAAAATCAAAGGCTTCTGTTATGCGGACTTGCTCTTCAATCGGGTCTTCCACTTTTTCTTCCGTAGGTAATTGCCCCAAACCATCTACTAAAATTACGTTATGGCTGGCTGAACCTTGGAAGTACTCCCGCCATTCATCTTTTCGGTACCAGTAACGTCCTGCATCTACCAGTAAATCCTGCCCGAAGGCGGATAAAGAGAAATGTAGTTTATCGTTGTGTTGATGCCCCGTTCCCCAAGGTCCCATATCAAAGAAAGCCCACTGATCGGTAGCTTTCCAGCCTGAGCGGAAAACGGCTTGACCAGCCCAGGGAAAAAATTGAGAAGCTTCGCCAGGAGGTAAACTCCCTTTAGATCCATTAGTCACAATGTAAATCCAATCAGGTCGGCGATAGCGACGGGCAGCATCGAGGATGATTTCTTGAAAATTCCGAAGGTCAGTATCGTTATTAAGAGGGTTAATACCATTAGGGCGTAGCGTATACGCCAAGTAGTGGTACATCTGCTCTACTCGTTGGTGTAAGAGCTGAGGTACTAGTTTACGGTGTTCCTCCAGCAGCATTACAAACTGGTTGAAGTTATTGAGCGCTACGTAATGGTAACCCGTGGTGAGTTCAGTTTGCGCTCCGTCAGGGTATACCTGCTGCTGAACCTCGTATTGCATCTGCTCTAGGGAATACTGATACCAAGTATCCGCCTGCTCAAACTCTGGCCAATACAAAGCGGCCGAGGCTAGCCCTTGCATTTCCATAATGGTCCAATTGGAATGTTTTAGGTGGAATTGCTGAATGTGGTGAGCGTGGGCTGGAACCAATGTCAGCATACTTATTAGCGCGACATCACTAAAGGCTTCGGTGCTAATAAACCCGTAGAAGAGTCTAGGCCAAGCCGGTGATAAACGCTTTCCTACCTCCAATTGCCGCCAGGTAACACTACGTACATCCTCCTCTGGGGGTGGGTTCTGTTGAACCCAATCTAGCATTAGGTAGCTGCACGCCTGAGCGTAGCGTTCATTACCCGTACTTCGGTAGGCCGATAGTAGTTGAACCAATACAGTATGACGATTGAGAAAGTAGCCCCATTCCTTGTCATTATTGGGTCCCAGATAATGCCAATCAAGGTGCCCTTGGTCAGTAAGAGGAATTTGTCCGCTAACCTGCTGAAAGGTAAAGTTTCCTTGTAGGATAGCTTCGCCCGTAGCATCAGTTTGGGATGATGGGGGAATAGGAGGGCGGTAAAGTTTACTGCGCGGGGCCGTTTTTCGATAGTAATTTAGTAACGCTTGACACGCCTCTACCCACTTAGCTTGCTTGACGAATGCCTGCACGGACTGTAATCCGGGGTAGGTGAGATTCAGTTCCTCGAATAAACCAGTGACCCGTTCAGGATTTTGCCGGACAAAATCAGGGAGCGTATACTCAGGGGTAGATTTATAAGGAATTTGCCCCTGAAGTAAGGGAGCTATTAAAATCGAAGTAAGCCAGCAAAGTAGAAAAACAATACGTCTAATCATGGAGTCAACTTTTCCCTCAAACCAATGACAAAACTGCTAGTTGCTTACGCTGGCTTTTGGAAAACCATCATTACATGGCCGCAATTATGCTCCTGCACATTGACCATATTTTGCTGGTAAATACTTAACAAAATATTTCGGAAGGGCGGAAGATTAAGATTGATATAGCGATTGCAGAGCAGAAACTGAATAATTTTGTAAGGACGTGTATTTTTTTTAGAAACAAAGTGTTCTTCAACTACTTTTAAATCAGGAAAATAGCTCTTTAGTAGCGCAGCATCGTAATGGCGAAAGTGTTTCTTGTTGAGTGGAGTGTTTACTGACGGCACCGAAACGATGAGGGTACCGCCGGGTTGCAATAGTTCGGTAATGCGCTTTACAAACGGGCTGATAATATCGTCAGGAATATGCTCTAACGTTTCTACGCAGGAAATGAGTTGGAATCGCCGGTTGTACTGAAAAATATCTTCGCAAAGAAAAGTGGTGTTAGGAAGGTCAGAGGCGAACGCTTGAGCAAATTTGATAGGTTTCTCATCGATATCAATACCTACTGCTTCAATATTTTGCATGGCTTTCTCTCGCATAAGGTTATTGAGTAAAAACCCGTCGCCGCAGCCAATATCCAAAATGTCCTGAGTTGCGTATTTCTTGACCAACTGAATGGCCTTGTTCATATAGGTATAGTAATCGAGTCCCCAACCCAAGTTTTTGCTGAACTCCTGCTGCTGAATATCGACCAAGTAATGGTAAGGAAATTGGTACTGAGCCGACTGTATGGCAAATTGCTCATTCATGGTAGTGTAGGTTTTCTGCTCGGGTAATTTACGATAAAATAGGAAATGTCAGGAGGTTAGAGAACGATAAAGTTATACATGCTGGATTAATTTGCTTGACTCGAAAAATAGTAAGAACCCCACTTTGAGTTGCTTTAAGAGTATTGTATTTTTCAGCTCAAGACAATACTATAGACTAACCATATGGCAGGGGTACCGGGAATAGGCGTGATGATCCGATCATTGGCGAATGGCGGAGCGGAAAAGCAGAGCGTGCTACTAGCCCAAGCCCTGCAAGCCCACTATCCTACTTTTTTAATTATCCTAGATAAACAGCCTCAACACCCAAAACATTGGAAGAAAATTCAGCAGGAGGGTATTCAAGCGATTTTTCTAGAGGGAGCCGTTTGGCAGAAAATCGGGCAGTTTACTCAACTCATTCGGCAGCATTCGCTTCAGCATTTATTCTGTTTCTTACCCAGCGACACGCTGATGGCAACCATTGCCGGGCGACTTTCGGGAGTGGACCCTACTATTTACGGGGGCATTCGTAACGATAAAATTCCCTGGCGCAAAAAATTAGCGTTGAAGTGGCTGCATAATTATGTGCTCGATCATTCCATTTCCAACTGTCACGCTGGGGTAAGCAACCTGGTGAAGGAGGGCTTCAATAGAGATAAATTTATCGTAATTCATAATGCCCTAGAGCGTATTCCGGAGAATCTTCAGAAGGAACCGAGCGAAGCAGTACGTATTGTAACCGTGGGGCGTTTTGTAGCGCAGAAAGGGTTTCACCAGGCTCTCCGTATCATGCAGTATCTACGTAACCAAATAGGGGTCACTAATTTTACCTACACGATTATTGGCTACGGCAAGTTGGAAGCGGAGATTCGGCAGATGATTATCGATTTAGGGTTAACTTCTCATGTGCAATTACTGGTTAATCCTGATAATGTACTGGCCGATCTAAGTCGGTCAGACATTTATTTGTGTACATCAAGCTTCGAGGGGCTTTCCAATGCTGTGATGGAAGCGATGAACTGCCGATTACCCATCGTGGCCACCGAAGTGGGGGATAATAATTATTTGGTCAAACCTGAAAAAAATGGTTATTTACATAATATCCAAGATGTACCAGGAATGGCCGGTAGTCTAGCAACATTAACTGCCAATCCTAGCCTCCGAGTCGCTTACGGCGAAAATAGCCGACAAATCATTCAAGAACGGTTTACTTTTTCAGCTTTTCAAAAAAAGTATCTACAACTACTAAACACTGAGACGGTTTCTGTATGAGCACGCGACCACGCATTGCCCATTTTGGCATTAAATATTATCCTTCCCAAGGAGGTTCCAGCCGGGTAGCCGAATTATTGGTACAACAGGGCAGAGAACATAGCGACATCACGATCTACTGTTATAAAAACCCTATGGCTGCTGATTATTTCCCGGGGGTACGGGTAGTTCAAATGCCCCAGTTTCCCTTCGGAAGTTTGGGAGTATTTTTATACTACACCTTATGTTGCATTCATCTATGTCTATTTGGACAATATGATCTAATTCATGTGCATAAAACCGATTCGGCGTTTTTTATTCCTTTTCTAAGATTAAAGGCTAGAGTGCTAGCTACTTCACAAGAAGCCCCCTATCGCCGCGATAAGTGGGGAAAAATTGGTAAGCAGTACTTCAAATTTATGGAAAGGTGGTTTGTTTATTCGGGTGCCACGCTTACGGCTGTTTCAAAACCACTGACTGAATATTACCAACGCCGCTACGGCAGACCCGTCCATTTCATTCCCAACTTTGTAGATGTAGATACAGAATATGACGATACGGCTGCCGACAAGCTTTTGGAGGCACACGGAGTGAAAGGAGGTTATGTTCTCTTTTCAGCGCGCCGAATTATGGCTACCAAAGGATGTCATACGTTGCTCCAAGCCTTACAACGAATTAACTATATTGGGACGGTAGTGATTGTCGGTCAATACTCCCACATGCCCGAATACAGTAAACAATTGAAAACCCTGGCGCAGGGACTTGATGTGGTTTTCGTAGGATACATAGCTAGTAAGTCGGTACTGATGTCATTAGTTAAAAAAGCTAAATATTTTATCTTCCCTTCTGAAAACGAAGGCATGTCGCTCATGCTACTGGAAGTAGCCAGTACCGGTACGCCAATTATCGGAAGTGATATCCCAGAAAATACTACTGTGTTTACCGAACAAGAAATGCTTTTTTTTAAGAATAGATCGTCGGAAGACCTCGCTGAAAAGTTTCAGTGGGTGTGGTTCCACCCTGAGGAAATGCAAGAGATGGCAGCTTTGGCACGGCGATAGGTAAGCAACCAATATGGTGCTCAAACAGTTGCTGAGCAGTATTTCCAACTATACGAATCTCCGACTATAAATGCTTAGCATCTGGATACTACTCAGTTTAATCAATGACGTTCTAAAAATTGGATTAGTTTTTTCCGAAGCTGAAGCTCTTTTCTAAGCTGCTGGTATTTAACTTTCCAGACAGGAGGCTGCTTAACTTCACGAGAAGCTTCCTTAGTGATTAACTGGGCAGTTTGCCACGGATAATTCCACCGCTCGCTCAAGCTAGCTACCTCATTTTCAAACTCCTGACAAGCTTTTTCTGACCAATCAGCTACGGTTCGGCGGCTATACAGCCGATTAGGTTTAGTAGAAGTGAGGTTCTCAAAATCTTTAGCCGATAAGGTGGGCGAATACGCCAGAAAATGACACACCTCCTGATACTTACGAAAGTCAAAATCTTCAATCCGAATGATTCGGTATTGCTCTTCGGGTAGTTTGGCAAATTGCTGAAGGATAGATTCATTAACAACTCGCCAAAACCAAGCTATCTTTCCTACTTGGGTGTAGCTAGTCCACTTTTCTGCTTCTTCTCCGCGGGGAACCAATCTACTGAAGCTGTGGTGAGGTTCTCGAGTACCCGGTTGAAATCCAGCGGCTAAATTCTTATCTCTACGGCAGACAGAGTGCTCATACCACTGCTTTTGCAGATAAGAGTTCACTACCTTGTGAGGGCTTCTTACCAGGAAGATAAATTTTGCGTCGAATTTCTGATACAAGGAAATTAGGCTTAATGATAAATAGGCACTTGCTTCAAAAGAATGGGTGTGCTGTGATAAATCTTGTTTAATTCCTTCTTCTTTTTGGGTGAGAAAACCGGCGGAGTCAACCGGGAGCTGATTCCAATGGCAGTATCTCTCGAAAGTATCGCTTAATGGGTGACGTTCATGATGGGAGGCAACATTAGCCTCTTTCTGAAACAATTGGTACAGAAACTTTGTGCCGCAGCGCCCGGTTCCCACGGCAAAGCTCACCTGATTTAGGTAAGGGTGTTTCATAAAGATGTTCTAATTATAGTATTGAACCGCTCCAACAAAGCAGCAATGCCCGAATCTTGCCACAATGAGGTGTAACGTTGATAAGCGTTATCAGTAATACGTTGGCGAAGTGTTTCGTTGTCTAATGTTTGACCAAGTTTTTCCTCTAAATCGGTTAAATCCCAAGCTAACGGCACGTAGGTTTGATTTTCTTCGTACAATAGTGGCCAGGTATCAATATCACTCATGTCCGGCTTCAATAGGCAGGCTTGCAAAAGAAAACCTTCAAAATCTCGATAGTTTATTTCCCCCCAACCGAAAGGGCTAAATACACAACGAGATCTTTTCATATAGGCATAGTACTCTCGCTTACTTACCCTACGATGTATGGGAGTAATCGTATAGTCTTGCTGTAGTTTTTGCAATTTTCCCAAAGCTAAGTCCCGTTGGGCGTTGATTACGCCTCGTTGGTCTTTAATAACAAAGAGCGCATGCAGATCCATATCTTTAACTAGCTCGGAAGCTTTAGAAGGAAAACGGGGAGTATTGTTCAAAAGATATACTGACATCCAACGCTTCCAGCGAGGAATTGATCCGAGAATAGTATAAGCGAGATTCCACCACAAACCTATTTTGTGAATGTGATCCTCATAACTGGATAGCAGTTCATTGGCTAGAAATGATTCGTGAGATATGTTGGTTTTCTTAGCCAGATAATCGGTATACTTTCGATTGAAATAATAGGTCTGAGAGTAGTCTTGTAAATCACGGTATTTGTGCCGCATCAGGTAGCGGTCTACGTAGGGGAGTACCTCGAATTCGGTAGAGCCAGCACTATCTCGTTCACTAAACCATAGTAACCGATGACACTGAGGACGTAATTTTTTTAATATAGCGATTCTGTTTTGCTTAGTGATACCTGCCGTGAACCGAGAAAAGACGATAATGATATCGTAGTTAGTTTCTTGGGGCAAAGTACTAGTAAAGGTTAGTGAAAGGTTGTAGTGACTGCTTAAAATGCGACGATAAGCTAAAAGGACCTCTACATTTCGGTGCCAGAGATGAAACGGATTTACAATTTTCTGCTTAGGACGACTAATAATACATACCCGAAGGGTACTTTTTTCTGATTGACTAAAATGCTTCACTCGGTGTAGGTTGCTGGTGATTGACTACGGTAGTGATAGTTGTTTTCGAAGATTGTTTCTGGGCGTAAGGATAAGCCATTATAGCAATGAGCAGAGCGAAGATTGGTTCAAAATAAAGGTTCTCGTAGCTGTAGAAAATCAGAGCTAAGAAGACAAATCCTTCCCGCATTTTGTAATCTGTTCTTTTAATACTCTCTTCCTTCACATCGAGAGGAGAACATCTGAGTAAGTACAGTAAGAATGCTATGTGTAGCAGTAAACCAATAATTCCTAAATCACCTAAATACATAGCTAGCGCTACTCGGTTTATATAATAGTTTGGGTAGCGATTGGCTAGGCTTCCTCCAGCGCCAGCAAGATTACTTTCCGCGGTAGCTCCCGGGCCTAATCCTAGCAACGTATGCCGAAGCTTCGGTCGAATATGCTTCCAGCTAAACGTAATAGCTGCGCCTCGCTTGAGTCGCCCCGAAGGAGTAAACTGTGAGCGCTCACTGCTTCCGGCAAAATTGTAGCGGATGAAAAAAGCCGGATCAGTCAGTAAGGAGGTGTAAGAACTTTGTTCGTTATCAGCAAACTCCTGATCATATACGAAAGTGAAAGCTACAAAGGCTAAAGCGACGGCTATTCCAGCCACTACAATCTTACGCATGTGTCGTATTACCAACGGCAATTCGGAACGGACCAGTACAAAACCAAATGTGGCAAACACCATAATAATTCCTGCTTTGTTAGCTCCCACCGCTACTGATCCGAGTAGTAAAAGTAGGGTTAATTCGGAAGATAACTGAGGAATAATTCGCTGCCCCCGTAGCCAGTAAACGAGTGTAATAAGTACACAAATACACTGGAAAAATAAATAAAATCCGTCTACGGGTAGTAAACCAGAAACCATGTCTCCCGATTCTATTTTTAACAAGCTTACAAAGACAATTCGTTGGAAAATGGCGATAGGAAAATGAACGATCCCGATCCAGGCCATCAATCGATAGAGGTCTTCTTTGGTATAAGTGCCGTATACATTTTTGAGTAAAACCAAGAAAGAAAAAATCAATATATATCCGCGCTGGGCTACTAGCATAGACAGTACAGAGCTACCATTCATAAGTAGAGAAATTCCCGATACCCCTAAAATGAACAAATAGATGACGATGATCCCTGGCGGAATCTTCAGAGGGCGATCGTATTTTAGTAGTGCAGTAACCACTGCCAAGGCAACAATTGCCACGAAGGGGAGCCAACGGATAGCACTAGGCACCGTGAAGAAAAATCGGTTGACGTAGTCTACTGGGGTAAATACGCAAGCTATGGCAGCGAAGAATATGGCCTGCTTGCGCTGAATCAATAATAACCCCGCCAGTATAACAGTAATGAAGAGTAATATGAACAAAAAATAAGTCACGATACTGGAGCGGTTTGGGTACTTGAGACGCTAAATAGCTTACTTATCTGTTCAGCCCGTTTCTCCCAGGTATATTTCTCGTAGAAATCTTGTTGAGCTCTTTGACCTAAGCGCTGGCATAGCGTGTCGTCTTTTAGTAAACGTTGAATAGCCTCCTTCCAGTCTATTGGTGAAGTCGAGTTGACCAATATAGCATTTTGCTCATGATGCAAAACCTCCCGTAACACGGGCAAGTTGCTGGCAATAATCGGTTTGTCGGCCGACATATACTCGAATAATTTTAAAGGTGACATCCATCGGGCAATATCCACTTTTTTTTGACCTACTTTTACGTGAGGTAGGTACGGAGCAAGTACCACATCAAAACTAGCTATATAACTAGCTATCTTTCGAGGGAGTTGATAACCGTGAAAAAGTACGGAAGCTGGGCATTGGGTGCGCCAATAACTTACTTGTTCTTTATTCCCTCCTACCACGTGAAACTCAATGTTGGGTAATAGCTTCGCAATTTCAACAATGAGTTCTACGCCTTTTCCCGGCTGAAGACTACCAGTATAACCTATCCGAGGTACCTTAGAGGCTGGTAAGTATGCAGATATATTTTCTAAGGGAGTGGCAGCGTCATGAGCCACACTAACACGGCCAGCAAGTAGTTTTCCGTAGCGTCGTTGATACTCCTTTTGTAAGGAGGATGAGATAGTTACAAGTCCTTTAAAGTATGGGCTGCGAAAAATTAGCTTTTGTAAATAATCTTCTAACCCGTTTGAAGGAGGCTGATGAACCTCTAAGTAAATAGGCTGCTGGATAAGCTTTGTTTTAACGATAAGTGCTAGTGAATAAAAGTCGCGTCCATAAATAATACCATGCCAGCGGCTTTGTTTGATCATCCATAATACTCGGACTCCGTACAGAAATCGTGAAATCACTTTTACTCGAGGCATCCGGATAGGCACTAATCTTACCGAAGAATTTGGTAGTCCGTAGTATGAATTAACGTTCGTTTTTTCAGTTCCACGAAGGCAGAATAGAGTCACCGACCAGCCATACTGCGCAAAAGCATGACACATCCGCATTACTTGTATACTATTAGCAAAACGAGATGGTATTTTAGAATAGCTTATATAAAGTAGTCGCATACATTAAATCTCTCTAGATTTTTAACAGCTTTATGCTAGTTTCCGAAACTCCTGCACCTGCTGCCGAATATCATTTAACAACCCTCTTTTTAATAGTACAACTAAACTAAAATAAGTAGATAGGGATAATATTCCATTAATGCCTAGCCACCAGATGGTTGTTCCTGAAAAGGCATAATGACAGATTAACATGGTACCAACCGCCATAAGCGTAAATGCGCCTATATGACCCCAGAATGCAGGCTCTAGCCTTAGTCGGTAACGGGTTTGCACAAGTATTATAATGAGTACGTAGCTAATAAATGTAGCAATAGCTGCGCCCAATAGCCCAAGAGAAGGAATGAGTAACAAGTTTAAAACTCCATTTATAACTAAACCAATGGTCTGGTAGCGCAACTCGTCTAGTGTGCGCTGCCCAAGATAGATCAGCAGTGCGTAAAAGCGTTTACTAGCGTAGGCAGTGACCCCTAATCCGATAAATAGTACAATCCAAGACAGGGGTAAGTCCCTAACTTCCTCTTGGAGTAGAATCTCAAAGATACTGTCTATATTAATAGTTAAAAAGCTAATAAGGGCAATACTGATCATCGCAAATATCAGGAGAGATTGTTGGATTACCTGTCGTGATGCCTGCTCGTATCCCTTATCCCACGCTCCCGATAAGTAACTTAGTGCTTGTTTTTTAATAGGAGTAGTGATAAAATCGCTCACCGAGCATATTTTGTAGACAGCGTTATAAATACCCAAACTTTCTACTCCTAAGAAAAAACCAACAAAGTAGCGATCTACCTTATCTAATAGGCCTCCTTCAATAGAACTGAGTGATAGGGCATAGGTGTAGCGCAGATATTGTTTAAAAATTTTTAGAGAAAAGCGAATTAGAGGAAGACGATAAAGAATGGTAGCTAGAATGATAGATACCATAACTGTATCCAATACTAAGTACGCCAACATGCCATGATATACTGTACGATACAGCATGATTCCTCCAATGAAACCCAAGTAGGGAACTAAATCATAGAAGAAAGTAAGTACTGTATAACTCTTAAAACGTTTTTCGGCTAGCAAAAACTTACTGCAGTTAGTATAAAGAACCCCACTTAAGAGCAAGGGAGATGCAATTGAGAGAGCATTCTGGTACTGGTGCTCGAAAAATAGTCGGCTTAACCACCCAGTACAGCACCACATTAATACAGAACCTAATACGCCTAGCAAAAGACTAGGGTATAAAACCGAGCCAAGGTGCATTGATCGTAAAACAGGTATCTTTTCTGAAGGTATGAAACGTTGAAAACCACTTCCCAACTCTAGTGAGAATATTGCTTTGAGTAACAATACCGTAATAATGATTTGAGTATATGCACCGTAGCCTTCTAGCCCAATGTAAGCGATAATGAGAGGAATAAAGAAAATTCCTTTCACTCGGTTTACCAGTCCGCCTACCGTAATAAATACGCTATCCGAAACAAACTTTTTCATGAACCCGCCGGGAACTAGAGGTATTGGTAGGGCTTATAGTAATTTTGGTATTGGTCTATCGGATGCTTTCTCACATTATTGAATACCAAACCTACTTTGGAGAATTTAGCTTTGGATAATACCCGCTTAATTTCACTGATGTGGCTTAGCTTGGTGTAGTTTTGTCTTAGTACAAACAAGTTTACATCAAGAAAGCGAGCCACAGCAAAATAATCGGTTACTAGTCCGGCTGGCGAGGAGTCTACTATAATGATATCGTATCGCTTCCTCAAATACGCAAATAAATCGCTAATTACATCTTTATCAGAGCCTTTAAAGTGAGTGTCTTTACTCGGCTTGCTAAAAATAATATCCAGATTCTCCAGTTCTGATGGATGAATTATCTCTCGGGCAGGTAGATTCTTTTCAAAGTAGTCGTTAAAAAATCGAATATGCTTTTGGTAAGGAAATAGCAGTGATAGCTGCGGACGGTAAACATCCGTCTCTAGCAGGATGGTACGATATCCCAAAGACGCGCATGTAGCCGCTAAGTTGGCCGAGCAGTAGGTTTTACCTTCCCCACTTACAGTAGAAGTGAAACCTACCGCCAGAGGTTTTTCTTCGCTTTGTAGTTCAATATTGACCAACAGTTCTTTAAACGAATTTTTAGTATATAGATCATCGCCTTTCAGAGACGCCTTTATATCTCCCTTTTGCCTTCCGATATTACCCAATATGGGGTAAGGAAGCTCTCTTTCAATCTGCTCCCGTTCACTAATACTGGAATTAAACGTTTCTCGTACTGCTACAACTAAGCCCGCGATAATTATAGAAAAGAAAAACGTGATGAAGAGCACCAAAGGTTTATTTGGGAAGATAGGTTCATTTCCCACTACGCGAGGTTTGTCTAATAATTCACTAACTGGTAAACTAGAGATATTTAGGATATCAGCCTCAGCTTTTTTTTCTAGCAAGTATGTGTACATATCACTACTTAGAGTAAACTGTCGTTCCAGTTCAGTCAAATTCTGCTCTTGCTGAGGTAAGTTTTGCAATTCTGATTGTACCTTTTGAATTCTATTTTTCCGATCATTAACGGCCACTCGTGTAGAAGCAA
Source organism: uncultured Flammeovirgaceae bacterium (assembly GCA_937884755.1). GTDB lineage: Bacteria > Bacteroidota > Bacteroidia > Cytophagales > Cyclobacteriaceae > Tunicatimonas. The sequence continues at coordinate 7,432 of CAKZYJ010000524.1, read as the reverse complement.
TATTGCTATCTATGCTCTCCAGTATAGAAGCTTTTAGACTCTCTATTTTCCTGGATAAAGCAGCAGTTTGAGGATTGCTCTGGGTGACATTAGCTGACAGTACGGCCATCTCGGCATCCAACTGTTTAAGCTCGAGCACTAGTTCGGTAAGTATTGGGTCATTTACCCCAAAAGCCGAGGGACTAACTACTCCACTGTAGGTCTTTGTTCGGATTAGATGGAGCCCGATAGACTCATAGTAGTCGAGATTCGCTTCTAGTTGCGCTTTCTCATCTTCTAATTCTTTTATACGGGCGTATGCATTGGCGGTAGCCAGTTCAATATTGGCCAAGCTCTCCTGGCGCCGGTAGTGCTCTAGGCTACTTTTAGCTTGTTGCAGCGAGTCTGATGCTTTGGTAAGGTACTCGTCGATGTACCGAATGGTATTATCATTAATTAGCTGACTCTTCTTGGTATTGCGGTTGATATAAAGGTCACAAATAGTGGCCATTACATCTACCATTTTTGGAGCTACATTTCCCTCCAAGCTCAGTTTAAAGATAGTGGCTTCCAGATCACTCAGGCTCACCTCAAGCTCACTTTTATAGCTTTCGGCTAATTTATCTAAGTTATTAAAGCGAAATGAGAATAACTGGATACCATTCTTAGGTACGGCTTGATGGAGGGTAAAGGCCAAGTATTCCCCAACAAAGGGCTTACCGAATTGTAATACAGTGTCCAATGAATAGGTTACCCCAGGAATATCTCGACTCTTTTTATCTAAATAATGGTATTGGGCTACGGGCACATCGTCTATCTGTAACCTATATTCTTGGTCTGATAGTTTTTCTACTGAAATGAGTTCACCATGAAGCTGGTAAGCAGTGGAATCTAGCTGAACCTGATAAGGGAAATATGCGTAATGCTCCTCTTGCTTGAAAAGACGATCAGTAATGTAGGAAACTTGAAGAGGAAGAAGTTCTACGGCTTCTCGGATAAGAGCGTAAGAGGAGATCACCCCCATTTCATTTTTGACATTACGCTGAGTACCCTGGGCTTCGTATCCTTCCAAAAACTCATCACCAGTAAAGCTAGGGTTGTCTTTTCCATCCACTAAAACTAGTGCTTCTACTCGGTAGATATTATCGGCTAAAGTAAGGTATAGCAATCCAAGCGAATTAATAGCTACTATGGCTCCCACAATTAGCCAACGATTTCTGTATAATTTGCTGATCAGATCTTTAATAGCAAACTTATTATCTTCCTTAATCACAGTTTATCAATGTATATAGTCAAAATCGAATATAGTAAGTACGGATTAGCGGTAGCCTTAGAAAGCATTAGTTCTTGCTTTCCTACCAAATACAGTCAAAAATATAATTTTTATATCTAACCATAAGCTCCAATGGCGGATGTACCATAGGTCGTGGTTGATTCGTTCAATACGCTGCTCATTGGTGTCAGTAGGGCCTCGCCAGCCATTTACTTGTGCCCAACCGGTCACGCCGGGTTTCACATAGTGGCGAATCATGGAGCGCTCCACTACATTTTTCAACGTATCATTAAGAAAGACGCGATGCGGACGGGGACCAACGACACTCATATCGCCAATAAGTACGTTATAAAACTGAGGGAGTTCGTCCAGGTCGTACTTGCGTAAAAACTTTCCTACTCGAGTTAGGCGAGGGTCGTTTTTGACTGTAGAACGCTGGCCGTGTTTTTCGCTATCGCATTCCTTCATTGTGCGGAATTTATAACATATAAACTGCCCTCCTGCTTGGCCATTCCGGTAGGGTTTGTAAAATATTGCCCCCTGGCTACTTAGTTTCACTAAAATAGCGATCAGCAGAAATACGGGAGATAAAATGATGAGTACTATTCCGGCGAATACCACGTCAAAAATACGTTTGATAAGCGCGTTGGTGAAATGATCTAACGGTATGTCTCGAACATTTAGGATAGGGAGCGAATCCATGTTCTTAGCACCAATACTGAAGTCTACATCGCCCGATAGACTAGGCATTAAGCTCACACGCACTCCTCGTTGATCCGCTGTATCAATAACGTAGTCAATTTCGTGCATCCGGCTTAACGGCCAGGTTACAATAATCTCATCTACTCGGGTTTGTTCTAACACTTCAGCCAGGTCATCAACCCTGCCCAATACTTCCATAGTCTCATGGGGCTTGCTTAGAGGCTGATCATCTAGCAGTCCTAGTACCTTAAATCCTAAGTGACTGTTGCGGCTAGTAAATTCTAGTAGCCGACTACTTTGTAGCTGGGTGCCTAGAATTAAGATATTAGATGAAAATGCTTTAGGGAGTATATACTTACAAAAGAAAGGGCGAAGAAACTCAAGAAACAGTAAGTCTAAAAGTAAGAATAAGAAAAAAGCTTGTAGGATAACATCAGCAAAGTTGCCTTTGAGGTTAAATACTACGCTTCCTACCAGTAGAAAACCTAGAAACTGAGCAAAGGCCCGGAATATTTCTTTGAACTTAAGCATGGATGAGTGCACCGCGTAATAACGATGATCGTTAAGCAGAGCAATGAAAATCCAGCCCAAGTTGGCGACCACTAGTGCCAATGATTCGTTAAAATCTAAGTGCAAGCGGTTCGTGAAAAAAATAGCGTAAATAATCAGGTTGAGCAACAGTAGCTCCACCAACAGATATATCAGAATAATACGCTGACTTTTTATTTTCATAGAAATACCGCGAAAATTGGGAGTAATAAAATCAGTAAAGTTGAAAAATATCTTACTAAAAAATTGCTTATTGAGCAATAAATTGGTAGTAATAGCAATAACCTTTACCGAAAAGAGCGACAGATATTGCAAACTACAAAATTTATCGGAAAAGCTGTCATGTAATAAATGTATTTTTTCTGAAAAGTTCTTACGGCGAATTTAGCTTTCGGGAAGTGGAAAAAGCATTCTTTCATGTCCACTAAAGGGTAGTTGGATAAGTCCCAAAATAATTTGCCTGAGCTATGCTTAGAGAAAGATTCTGGACTTTAAGGACAAGCTTTTTTACTTTTGTAGCATATTTTTGATAAACACAACCTGCGGGATAACGGTAAAGCGCTGATCTCGTACTGAGAATCTGTTTTACAACTAAAAACGTTAGGCCTTGCTAACTCACTTTTTAATTGCGTTGGCCTTAGCCTTTGTTGGCTACCTTCCTTTTGGTACAGTTAATATGGTAGTGCTTAACACTGCCATCACCCGGGCTTTTCGTCCGGCGGTATTTATTGCGCTGGGCGCTGCCGTAGTAGAGATTTTTTATACCTACCTAGCTATTACCCTCAACCAATGGCTAGGTCGTAGCCTGGTGAATAATATTTACATTGACGTTGCCGCTTTGGTTATTCTGCTAGGAGTGGGACTGTATTTCTGGTTTTCTTCACCCCGCCGTCAGCAAAAGACTCAGTCTTCTAAGCAGAAACTGAGCTACGTGGGTACCGGACTCATGTTCGGGTTCATTAATCCCCAAAGTCTCCCGTTTATTACGCTAGGACTACTGTACGCTAAGTCGCAGGACTGGATATACATTGCAGAGTTTAGTAATTGCCTGGGGTTAATGTTCGGAGTTGCTACCGGACGTTTTCTTTCCTTAGTCCTCTACGCTCGGGCCGGCCAATGGCTCTCTTCCCAATTAGAGCGGTTTACTCAATGGACGAACAAGGTCACGGGCGGTATTCTTCTCTCTCTTGGAGGCTACCAGGCTTTTCGGGTGTTTGTTGAAGTGTGGTAGATTATCGTATTCATACACTCATATCTACGTAGATTTTATTGCACTACAAAAATACCAGATCAGAGAATGGGCACATCTTTACAATCAGGTAAATGGCTAATAAGAAGCTTTATTATTTTTCTTATAGTATTTTTATCTCAGATACCCAGTTGTTTGATTCTATTAGCCGATGATGCTGGACAGATAGACTACTTCGAGTATAAGAATTTAATAGAGTTTTCTAAGGTGATATTCGCTTTTCCTCTAAAACTCTATAAATAGTATGGGACCATTACTGCTTCTATACATCAGCAACTTGATTTTTTGAACTTGTTTAATATTGTCTATAGTATTTTTACTGAGAAAGATTAAGAGTGGATTGATAGCAAGAAAATAAGCTCGTAGCTAATTGAAGTTGCTGGTGATGACATACTCATTTATTAGTCATTTTTAGTAGTTTAGGAACTCAACGAACCTAACGCTACTGATATGCACCGAAGAAACGCCCTGAAGGGGTTAGGGCTGGCCGGACTAGGGTTATCCGTTCCGGCGGCATCGGCTACCGCTTCTCATCAAAACCTGAACCGAGGCATGAAACCCGTTACCATCACCAAAGTAAAAGCCATTGCTACTTGTCCGCACAATATTGAGCTGATTGTGGTGAAAGTAGAAACCAGCGAACCGGGGCTGTACGGGGTAGGCTGCGCTACGTTCCGGCAGCGGGCCCACGCAGTAGTGTCGGCCATTAACGATTATCTGGATGATTTCTGTCGGGGCAAAGACGTGGATAATATTGAAGATATCTGGCAAACGGCCTACGTCAGCTCCTACTGGCGCAATGGCCCGGTGCTGAACAACGCCCTGAGCGGATTAGATCAGGCGCTTTGGGATATTAAGGGGAAGCGCGCGGGGATGCCAGTGTACCAACTGCTGGGCGGTAAGTGCCGTTTTGCGGTAGACTGCTACGCCCACGGAGGGGGAAAGACGATAGAGGAGACGATAGAAAATGTACAACGGTTTATGGACGAAGGCTACCGCCACGTGCGCATTCAGTTGGGCGGCTACGGAGCAGCCCAGATGCTGGGTGGTTATGGCAATACCGTAGACCAAACTCCCGACTTTAAGAAAGCGAACTTCGGTACACCAGATGATAACTATATGAATCCGTACTTGTACATGAAGTCGGTACCCAAGCTGTTTGAAGAGGTGCGGAAAGCTTGCGGAGATGAAGTGGAGCTGCTGCACGATGTACACGAGCGCCTCCAGCCACTGGATGCTATTAACCTGGTGAAATCGCTGGAAGAATACCGGCCCTTCTTTATTGAAGATCCTTTCTCGCCCGAGAATATCGGTTACTTTCCCATGCTGCGGCAGCAAACTACCGTACCCATTGCGATGGGTGAACTGTACAACAGCCCGCACGAGTGGGTAAACCCTATGACTGAACGGCTATTTGATTTTATTCGCATCCATATCTCGCAGATTGGCGGTATTACCCCTGCAGTGAAGGTAGCCCGGCTGGGCGAGTGGTTCAATGTGCGAACGGCCTGGCATGGCCCCGGTGATGTTTCTCCAGTAGGCCACGCCGCCAATGCCCATATTGATTTAGCCGTCTGGAACTTTGGTATTCAGGAAGCAGTAAGCTTCTCGGATACCCTGCAGGAAATCTTCCCCGGAGCTCCAAAAATGAAGGATGGCTACATGTATATCAACGAAGTACCCGGCTTGGGAGTAGATGTTAACGAAGAGCTGGCGCTGAAGTACCCGCTACCCGAGAAGAACAACTATAACTGGACGCAGCTACGCAGAGGAGATGGGACTCCGGTACGACCGTAAAATAAAAGAAAAACTGAATTAGAATTATCGCTTTTGAGAGGCTACCACTTTTAGTTCCTCCACCAAGTTGCGCTCCGTTTGCAACTCGCGGCGCAGGCGGCGCTCCTTCTCCAGGGAGGTCTTACGAAACTCCTCGATCTCGTGTTGAAGCTTGCGGTAATCCTGTCGGGTTTTAGAGGTTACTTTCTGACTATTACGGTACTGATAGATCGCTCCGCCTAGCAGCAGGGCCAGAACTAGTACGGTAATCCAAAAGAAATTCAGAAAGCCTTCCTTGGGAATATCCATCCCCAACACGGAAATATGGGTACTGTCGTGTTCGCTGGCCGCAATAATGGCGTCTTTCTCGCGAATACTACTATTAAGTGTATTTAAGTCACTTTCCTGAGTAGCGACTCTTGCTTGGGTTTGTTGTAAATCTTGCCGAACGTTGGTTAAAGAGTCTTTAGCGTTGTTCCAAAAGCGGTTCAGCCGGTTCCGGCTCACTACTCGGTATTCAGCTCCTGACTTGGATTTCACTGGATTGGCGTCCTGAACCATTTCATTAAACTGTTGAGACAGAGGTTGTGAACCACTTGCTGCCTCTTCCTGGGCATATGACGAATAGGTTGTCAGGAAACTAGCCACTGTCAGTAGTACAGCTAGTGAGATGTTTTGTAGGTTAATAGTTTTCATAATTAAAGCACTCACATTAAATCAATTACACCTGTAGTAAGTTTCAAAGGTAGCGCAAGTCTTGTCAATTCAAAAAAACAGCTTTGGGTAACTGTAGGTTCAGTTGATTAAACAAAGTTAACAAAAACTACGTATTTTAAGCATTCATTCGCCGTACATTGTAGTACCCTACTACTGAGAACAGTAGTATAACTAGTATCTAATAGGTGAAGAAGGCATAGAGATAGAGTGTTAGTGATGTCGGACGATAGTGCTTACACATATAATAAAGGGTGAGCATAAGGGGGCCATAAAACTCAGTTTCGTTTATCCGGTAACCGAATTAACAAAACCGATAATATCTTTCTTTAAATCTTTACTTTCAGATAGGACTTTAATAAAAGCGCTGCCAATAATTGCGCCTTGGGCATACTGGCAGGCCTGCTGAAATGTCTCTTGGTTAGATATACCAAATCCAATTAATTGGGGATGGTATAACTGCATGGCTTGAATACGATTGAAGTAGGCAATTTGCTGCTTGGTGATATTACCCTTTGCTCCAGTCACACTGGCCGATGACACCATGTAAATAAATCCGTGAGAATGTTCATCAATCAGCCGGATACGCTCTTCGGAGGTTTGGGGAGTGATTAAAAAGATATTATACAGTCCGTAGGATTCAAACAGCTCTTTGTACCCGTCCAGGTACGCTCGCATGGGTAAATCCGGGATAATAAGTGCATCAATCCCGATCTGCTGACACTGCTCACAAAACTTCTCCACGCCGTACTGAATCACTGGGTTCAGGTATCCCATTAGAATGAGGGGAATATCTACGGTTGACCGAATTCCTTGCAATTGTTCTAACAGTACTTTAACACTCATACCGTTGTCCAGAGCCCGCTGGCTGCTGTCCTGAATGGTAGGGCCATCTGCCAACGGATCAGAGTAGGGCATGCCGATTTCAATCAAATCCGCCCCGGCTTGTTGCAGGTACTCAGCAATACGAACGGTATCATCTAACTGAGGGAACCCGGCAGTATAGTATACCGACAAGATGTTCCCTTCCTTCTGTTGAAAAAGCTGATCTATTCGGTGGGTGGTTTTAAGCATAATAGGTAAAGGTTAGCGGAAACGCGCATCAACGGCTCGGGCAAAGCGGTAGGGCGATTCGGCATCGGTGCGAAAATACAACGAAGGTTCGATCAATTCTACTTCCATCAGCGCAA
>CAKZYJ010000523.1 GCA_937884755.1 uncultured Flammeovirgaceae bacterium | reverse complement strand
GGGCAGCAGACCGGCGGAGCCCCAAAGCAGCACCCAGCTATTGCTGAAAATGAGTATCATGTATTACCTGAACCTCGCATACAGGCCTGGGGGCAAGGGCTTAACAGTATCATTAATAGTCAGCCACCCTCCACCGATTATGATTTTTCTAAAAATCTGCCGGATGATACTATCGCGGTAGTTTCTCACGAGATTGGTCAATGGTGCGTCTATCCAGATTTCAAGGAAATTGAACGTTATACGGGTGTTCTCAAGGCTAACAACTTCGAGCTGTTTCGGAAAAGCCTGAATGCTCATAAGTTGGGCGACCTTGCCGAAGACTTTTTGATGGCGTCAGGCAAACTGCAGGCTCTGTGCTATAAAGCAGATATTGAAGGTGCCCTACGTACCCCAGATCAGGCCGGGTTTCAACTCCTCGATCTGCACGATTTCCCAGGGCAGGGCACGGCATTAGTGGGTGTACTAAATCCCTTCTGGGAAGAAAAGGGTTACATCAGTCCAGAAGAATACAGTCGCTTTAGTAGTAGTACTGTTCCGCTGGTTCGATTAGAAAAAAGAGTTTTCGAGGAAGGTGAAAAGATGGAGGCTAAAGTTGAGATTGCTCACTTCGGGCAGATACCCTTACAGAATGTTACTCCTACTTGGCAAATAAAAGATACTGAAGGTAATACCGTGGCAGAAGGGCAATTGGAAACCCAAACTATTCCGCTAGGTAATGCTATCAGCCTGGGCGAAGTTTCCCACTCATTTAAAAAACAGAATCGCCCTCGGATGCTTACCCTAGAAGTTACCGTAAGTGATTTTAGTAACAGCTGGGATCTGTGGGTTTACCTATCATCTCCCGCTCAGGTTTCAAGCGATGACATACTGCATATATCCACCCTTGATGCCAGCACTCTTGATTATTTGAAAGCAGGAGGCAGTGTACTCTGTAGCCTGGGCAAAGGTCAGGTGGCCGAGGGTAAAGGCGGAGAGGTGGGAGTAGGCTTTTCCAGTATCTTCTGGAATACCGCCTGGACCGATCAGCAAAAACCCCACACCCTAGGTATCCTATGCGACCCTGAGCACCCCGCCTTACAGCAATTTCCTACTGAGTTCCACTCTAACTGGCAGTGGTGGGATGCCATGAGCCATTCTGATGTAGTCAATCTAAATGAACTCTCGGATGAAATTAAACCCATTGTCCGAGTGATAGATGATTGGGTTACCAACCGCAGTCTAGGATTGCTCTTTGAGGTTAAAGTAGGGAATGGCAAGCTACTGATTAGTGGTGTTGACCTAAAAAATGATCTAACCCGTCGCCTAGAAGCCCGACAACTGCTCAGAAGCATTATCAACTATATGGAAAGTAATTACTTTAACCCAACTGTATCGTTGCGGGAAGAACAACTAACCTCTATTGTAAAACCACAAAGCTGATAACTCTTTTAACTTTCTTAATTGTTTATTGAAACGATTTTATTCTAACTGAAATTGGATACTCACTGAAGTATTCAATAGACTTTGAAATTAGGAATGGTTTAATCAGAAAATAAACAGCCCGACAAGTATTACCTGCCGGGCTTAAAACAAGTATTTGTTGATACTTAAATCATAATCCGAATAGGATCTTCCAATAGTGATTTCAATGTTTTTAAGAAAGCTGCTCCCACTGCCCCATCTACGGCCCGGTGATCGCAAGACATGGTTACTTTCATTACGTTGCCAGGTACCAGTTGCCCATCCTTCACAATTGCAGTTTGCTTGATTCCACCGACGGCCAGGATGCAGGCATCGGGAGGATTTACAATAGCCGTAAATTCCTCAATACCGAACATACCCAGATTAGAAATAGTAAAGGTGCTACCCTCCCAATCTTTCGGTTGCAATTGCTTACTCTTGGCTTTTCCGGCCAGATCTTTCACCTCAGCGGCAATATGTGATAGTGATTTATTATCGGCAAACCGTACTACCGGAACCAACAGGCCTTCGTCTACAGCTACAGCAATACCGATATGGATGTGGTGGTTTTTGCGAATAGTATCGCCCTCCCAAGCCACGTTTACATCCGGATGCTGCCGCAAAGCCGCTGCTACTGCCTTTACCACAATATCGTTGAAGGAAATCTTTACCGGAGAAATCTCATTCATACTCTTGCGGGCTTCTATAGCCTTATCCATGTTGATCTCCATGGTCAGGTAGAAGTGCGGAGCGGTGAATTTACTTTCGGATAGACGACGAGCGATGTTATTTCGCATTTGCGATACCCGTACCTCGTCGTAGCTTTCTTCGCCTACCACTTTTGGTAACTCAATGGTTTGGGCCGGTGCGGCTTCTTTTTTCTCGGGCTGTTTCGCTGGCTCAGCCTGGGGTTCATATTCTTCAATATCCCGCTTTACAATCCGGCCATTCTCCCCGCTTCCTTGAATCTTAGAAAGATCGTAGCCTAGATCCTGAGCCATTTTTTTAGCCAATGGCGAAGCTTTGATTCTCCCGTTGCTGCTACTCGAACTCTCTCCTTCCGCCCTACTGGGAGTGTAGGCCGGAGCATCTTTCTTTTCCGCTCCATTATCAGATGGCTGAGGTTCAGACTTCTTATCTTCGGCTTGGCCTTTCTTCTCACTTTTATCTTCTCCAGAAGACTTTTGAGCTTTTAGTAGCTTCTCGTAGTTCGCTCCCTCTTCTCCAATCACAGCAATTACGCCTTCAATGGGTACTGAACCCCCTTCTTCCACACCTATATAAAGTAAGGTACCGTCTTCGTAGGATTCCAGTTCCATGGTAGCCTTATCGGTCTCCACTTCGGCAATAATATCACCCGACTCTACCGTGTCACCCACTTTCTTGAGCCAAGAGGCAATTACACCTTCTTCCATCGTATCGCTCATCTTGGGCATTTTAATAACTTCGGCCATGCGTGTATAAAAATTATCGTTTAACGTCTTAAAAATTTGGGAATGAACAGAACCGGCAAATTACTGATCAATCCAAATTATAACAATGTTGAACCATAAAAATGTTCTAGAAGGTACATGAAGGGGAAAATCAACCTTCTAATGCCTGTTAGAGCGAACTATATTGGCCTTGGTCTAATTTAATAAATCAGAGATAAATTCTCATTTAAACTTCATTTGATACGTTTGCTTCAACAATTAATTGATTGTTCAGGTTATTCCCTGATTTTAATTATTTTTGCAGCGATTTTAACTAATGGTCACTTAACTAAGCGTTCTTTTATTCAATGCCAAAGCATATCAAATTAAAGCGCGGATTTGACATTAACTTAGCGGGAAAACCAGAGAAGGAAGTGAGCGATGCTCCCCCTTCCGATACCTACGCTCTTAAGCCTACCGATTTTCTAGGTATGTTACGCCCCAAGGTTATTGTAAACGAGGGAGATACTGTAAAAGCAGGTACTCCTCTTCTCTTCGACAAAAAGCAGGAGGCAGTCATATACTGCGCTCCGGTGAGTGGCGAAGTAGTAGAGATTAAACGAGGTGAGAAGCGAAAGCTCCTAGAAATTAAGGTCCTAGCTGATAAGCAAATCGTCTACGAGGAGTTTACCCAGCACTCAGTGTCTGACTTGCCTTCCATCAGTCGGGAAGATGCCCAATCACTTATGCTGAAGGCTGGAGTTTGGCCTCAGATTATTCAGCGACCCTACGGAATTGTGGCCGATCCGGTGGATACTCCTAAAGATATTTTCATTTCTACCTTTGATACCAGCCCTTTAGCTCCTGACTTTGAGTTGCTTCTAAAAGGGCAAGGAAATTTCTTTGCTGCTGGGGTGGAAATTCTCCAGAAATTTACCAATGGTAAGGTACACATTGGAGTGAATGCTGATGCTGAAGTCTCGTCGGTGTTCTCGGATGTAAAAGGAGCAGTGGTTACCAAGTTTTCCGGAAAGCATCCGGCAGGAAATGTAGGAGTACACATCCACCACGTCAGTCCCATAGGAAAAGGCGAAGTCGTATGGACAGTAGATCCCTACGGAGTGGCTCAGATTGGAAAGTTGTTTCTGAAAGGTATTTATGATGCTAGCAAAGTCATCAGCTTAACAGGTTCTGAGGTAAGCAAACCTCAGTACTACAATACCTACATGGGAGCTTGTATTGATAAGATTACTGAAGGGAAAATTGAGCACCGGAATGTACGGCATATCTCCGGAAACGTGCTCACTGGTGAAAAAATAGAGGATACTGGCTACCTAGGATACTATCATCACCAGATAACCGTAATCCCAGAAGGAAACGAATACGAATTCCTGGGTTGGATGAAACCAACTACCGATAAGTTGAGTTTTCATAGAGCATTAGGACTGTTTTCTTTCCTGAATTCTTCTAAGAAAGAGTATGTTCTAAACTCTAACATGAAGGGCGAGGAGCGCGCCTTTGTGCAAACCGGAATTTACGAGCAAGTTTTACCGATGGATATTCTTCCTGAATATCTTTTTAAAGCCATTATGGCGGAGGACTACGACGATATGGAAGCGTTAGGAATCTACGAGGTGATTGAAGAAGATGTAGCCCTCTGTGAGTTCATTGATGTTTCCAAACACGATATTCAAGGAATAATTCGACAAGGAATTAATTTACTTCGAGAAGGTTAGTTACTATGAATGTTTTAAGGAATCTGCTGGACAAGCAAAAGCCTCTCTTCGAAAAAGGGGGCAAACTAGAGAAGTTTTATTACGCATTTGAGGCGGGAGATACGTTTTTGTTTACTCCCAACACCACGGCTGGTAAGCACGGTACTCACATTCACGATGCTATCGATCTGAAGCGAATGATGATTACCGTGGTGATTGCGATGGTACCGGCATTGTTATTTGGAATCTATAATGTGGGGCATACCCACTTTTTAGCCGTAGGCGAGTTGGCAGAAGCTACCTTCATGGATAAAATTCTGATTGGAGGTATAGCTGTGCTGCCTATTGTAATTGTTTCTTACGCCGCAGGCGGTTTAGTAGAGGTGGTTTTCGCGATTATTCGCCGCCACCCGATTAACGAAGGTTTCCTGGTATCCGGAATGCTGATCGCTATTATTATGCCGCCTACCCTACCTTTGTGGCAAGTGGCATTGTCAGCCATATTTGCGGTGGTTATTGCCAAAGAGGTATTCGGTGGTACGGGTATGAACGTACTGAATGTAGCCATGACGGCCCGGGCATTCCTCTACTTCGCTTATCCGGGCGACATGTCGGGCGATGTTTGGTACTACCTAGGCGATAAGCAGTATGCTGATGGCTTTTCGGGGGCAACCCCACTAGCGGTAGCTGCTGAAGCGGTAGCGTTAGATGGTGCTCAACCTGTAGCAGCTACTTTGGCCGGATTTCAGGATGGTCTGTTTACCTTCTGGAATATGACACTTGGCCTGATTCCCGGTTCTATTGGTTCTACCTCTTTTATAGCGGTAATGATTGGGGCCGTAATCTTAGTAGCTACCGGAGTTGGTAGTTGGAAGATTATTGTCAGCGGCTTTGCCGGAGTTTATATCTTGGGACTTATCCTGAACCTGGCAGGTGCTAATGAATATATGAGTATGCCTGCTCACTATCACTTTGTGATGGGAGGAGTAGCATTTGGAATTGTTTTCATGGCGACCGACCCTGTATCGGCAGCGCATACCGAATGGGGAAAATGGGTCTACGGTCTTTTGATCGGAATCATTACGGTTATCATCCGGGTAATGAACCCGGCTTATCCTGAAGGAATTATGTTAGCGGTGCTGTTTATGAATGTATTTGCTCCGCTGATTGATCATTATGTAGTTCAAGCAAACAAAAAACGAAGATTACAACGTGCGACAGTCTAATGTATACGTCATCGCTTTTTCCGCCATACTTACAGTAATATTGGGCGGATTATTGGCCTTCTCCGCAATTGGGTTGAAACCCATGCAGGATAAGCAGGTAGCACTGGATACCCAGAAAAAAATTCTGGGGGCGGTTATGGAATTAAAGGAAACTGATGATATTCCGGCAATTTACAGCCAACGCATCGAATCACTGGTAGTAAATGCTAAAGGTGAGCAAGTAGATGAAGTAGATGGTGCCCCGGTAGTTGCTGAGGACATTGATGTTGGTAAGCAGTTTAAGACTCCAGCCGAGGAGCGATTGTTCCCGGTTTTTAAGTACCAAACCGAAGGATCAAATCAAATAGATGCTTACATTCTTCCGGTCTACGGAAATGGTCTTTGGGATAATATTTGGGGATACGTTGCCCTAGAAAATGATTTGAAGACAGTGAAAGGTATTGTCTTTGATCACGCTGGTGAGACTCCCGGTTTGGGGGCCCGCATCACCAGTGTCGATGTACAGGAAAGATTTAGGGGTAAGAAGATTTACGATGAAATAGGCGAACTGGTAGCAGTGCGTATGGTAAAAGGTGAAACTGGTGACCCCAGCATTTACGGAAGCCATGAGGTAGATGGATTGTCAGGAGCAACTATTACTGCTAATGGTGTGAATGATATGTTGGCAAACTACCTGGGTTACTACAAGCCTTACTTGGAAAAAGTATCAGGTCAGGCCATGTCAGGAATTGATAATAAACATCAACCTTCTGATGTCTAATTGATATTTAATAAAACTTGTATCTTTGATAGTATTACTTTCGTAGTTATATAAAAACTAATTTTCGCTTATATGAGCACCCAAACAGAAGTACTAGATAAACCGGTAGTGAAAAGTGAGCCGTCGGAAGCGGCCTTCTCCAAACGGCGGAAAAAGTTAATTACCGATCCTTTAAACGATGACAATCCCATTACGGTACAAGTACTCGGTATTTGTTCGGCACTAGCGGTAACCACCCAATTGAGTCCTACGCTAATTATGGCGGTTTCGGTAGTATTCGTGATCGTTTTTGCTAATTTGATTATTTCGCTACTACGTAATCTGATTCCTAACCGGGTACGGATTATTGTGCAGTTAGCAGTAATTGCCACGTTAGTAACCCTAGTAGACCAGGTGTTGAAAGCTTACTTCTTCGATGCCTGGAAGGAGCTTACTGTATTCGTCGGGCTGATCATCACCAACTGTATTGTAATGGGCCGGTTGGAGGCTTTTGCCTTAGGAAATAAGCCCTACGATTCAATCCTAGATGGATTAGGGAGTGGATTAGGATACGCTTGGATTATTCTGGCCGTAGCCTTCTTCCGTGAGCTATTCGGTTCAGCTTCTGTATTTGGCGTAAAGGTTTTTGAACTTGCAGGTATTGAAAACTTCCCCACCAACGGCTTGATGGTTAGCCCGGTAGGAGCCTTTATCATTCTGGGACTAATTATTTGGGTGCAGCGTACCAAAACTGGCTACGTAGAACGATAATCAACTTACTTACAATTACGCTACTATGGAATTAGTAAATGTTGCCATCAAAGCCATCTTTATCGAGAACATGGTATTAGCCTTCTTCCTGGGCATGTGTTCTTTCCTGGCTGTTTCTAAAAAAGTATCTACTGCAACTGGATTAGGTGCCGCCGTTATTTTTGTACTAACGATTACTGTACCTATCAACTGGGTGCTGCAAGAATATGTACTAAAGGAAGGAGCGCTTACCTGGGCAGGTGCTCAGTTTGCTGATATTGATCTTGGCTTCTTACGTTTTATCATGTTTATTGCGGTTATTGCTGCCATGGTACAGTTGGTTGAAATGGTAATCGAAAAAGTATCTCCGGCACTATACGGAACGCTGGGTATCTTCCTTCCGCTGATTGCAGTGAACTGTGCCATACTTGGTTCTTCTCTATTCATGGTCCAGCGCGATCAAACTATTGCTGAGGCGACTGTTTTTGGATTTGGCTCAGGAACTGGTTTTTTCTTAGCGATTGTTGCTTTAGCGGCTATTCGCGAGAAAATGAAATACTCTAACGTACCTGACGGGTTAAAGGGATTGGGTATTGCCATGATTATTACCGGACTAATGGGGATCGCGTTTTTATCCTTCGTGGGTATTGCCATATAAGACATATTTCTTTCGTAACTTAAGGTTTTACCAGCACTGGTAAAACCTTTTTTTATTTTTCAAGAATTATTAACATGAAAAACCGAAGCCTAGCTACCTACTTTTTTCGCGGATTACTCTTTGTTGTTCCGGTAGCTCTTACCATTTACCTCATTGTTGTAAGTATTCGTTGGCTTGACAGCCTTATCGGAATCTCGGTACCTGGTTTGGGGCTGCTCACTATTTTAGCTTCCATCACTCTGGTTGGTTACTTGGCTTCTACCCTACTGGCTGCTCCCCTATTTCGGTTGCTAGAAGAAGTTCTCACCAAGTTGCCGTTAGTTAACATCATTTATTCATCACTGAAGGACTTAATTTCAGCTTTTGTGGGCGATAAAAAGAAGTTTGATCGTCCGGTACTGGTGGCGCTAAGTGAAGATCTTACCATCCGGAAACCGGGCTTTATTACCCAGAATGATTTATCTCAGCTAGGTTTGATTGATCAGGTGGCGGTGTACTTACCCCATTCTTACAATTTTTCGGGTAACCTATTTATTGTCCCTACTCAATACGTTACCCCTATAAGTGCCTCCAGTACAGAGATTATGAAATTTATTGTTTCGGGTGGTGTTTCGGGCTTAGAGGAACACCTAACCGGGCGGGTTTCCTCATGAAGCAATATGATTGCGTAGTGATTGGCTCTGGCCCGAACGGGCTGGCTGCCGCCGTAGAACTTCAACGTTCAGGCTTATCGGTAAAGGTTCTAGAGGCAAAATCAAAACTAGGGGGCGGTGCCCGTTCGGAAGAGTTAACCTTACCAGGCTTCATACACGATATTGGCTCAGCCATTCACCCGCTAGGGGTGGCTTCTCCATTTTTCTCTCAATTACCACTAAGTGACTTCGGGCTGGAATGGGTGTACCCACCGGAAGCAGTAGCTCATCCGTTGGATAACGGAAACACGGTTACTCTCAGCCGCTCAGTAACGGAAACCGCCCGCCAATTAGGTGTTGATGGTAATGCTTACCAGCAAATGATCCAACCGCTAGTAGATAACTGGCAGGATATAGCTCCGGACTTTCTAGGTCCACTGCGTTTTCCTAAGCATCCGCTCAAGCTAGCCCAATTTGGTCTGAAGGCTTTGCAGTCTAGTAACTTTTTAGCCAAACGTACCTTTAGCACTGAAGAAGCGCAGGGGTATTTTTCCGGACTGGCCGCCCACTCTATGTTGCCATTAGAGCATACATCCTCAGCGGCTATTGGCTTAGTGTTAGGAGCTCTAGGTCATGTAGTAGGCTGGCCCTTTCCCAAAGGTGGAGCTCAATCAATCACCAATGCGCTGGCAGCTTACTTCCAATCTTTAGGCGGTGAGGTAGAAATTGACCGGGAAATACAATCTATCTCAGAGATTCCTCCCTGTAAAGCTACTCTTTGGGATATTACGCCCTGGCAGCTACTCGAGATCAAGGGACTCTCTTTGCCACGCAGCTACCAAAATCAGTTGAAGCGGTTTCGCTACGGACCCGGCATATTCAAGGTAGACTGGGCATTGAGCGATCCTATTCCCTTTAAAAATTCTAAGGCCAATGAGGCTGCTACTATTCATATCGGAGGTACCTTGGAAGAAATAGCACTATCTGAACGGGATGCTTGGAATAAAAAACACAATGCTCGTCCTTATGTACTATTAGTCCACCAAAGCCCGTTCGATCCTAACCGGGCACCGGAAGGGAAACATACCGCCTGGGCCTACTGCCACGTTCCGCGCTACTCAACCCGAGACATGACCCAAGCTATTGAACAGCAGGTTGAACGATTTGCTCCTGGATTTCGGGATACTATTTTACATAAGAATATTATGAATACTGAAGATGTGCAGCGATTTAACCCTAATTATATTGGAGGTGATATTAACGGAGGCGCTCAACTACTTACCCAGCTATTCACCCGCCCTACCTTCAGTCTAACTCCTTATCGCACGGCTCAGAAAGGGGTTTATCTTTGTTCATCTTCTACCCCTCCCGGTGGCGGAGTACACGGTATGTGTGGTTATCATGCCGCCCAAACAGTACTAAAAGATCTATTTCCAGATGCACAAAAAAAGGGCAGTACTGTTGAGTAATGCCCTTTTCAGCAAAAGTAATTAAAAATCAATTAGGTGCATTGTAATAGAAACGCTCATCTACAATATGGTCACCATCCCACTTCTGCACCGCTACCTGCTCTAACTTCATCCGATTACCATCTTGAAAGGTAACGTCCATCCAAGATTCAACGGAGGTAGTCTTGGCATCCTCATTAGAATTAATGGTTCCTACTCCTGCTCCGTGGAATTCTTTCACGCTGGATAAAAATTTCTCTTCGTACTGACGATTAACGTCCTTTCCTTCCCGACGGTCACCAGTAGCTTCGGTCATCACACAATCATTATGATAATACTTGTCAAAAGCATCCAATAATTGACCAGAATTGATCATGTTGTAAAGGTCTTCGGCTCGTTCTCGGTAAGTCATAGCAATAATATTTATGTTATAAACAATTGTTGTATATACAATAACGAGACAAACTATTTATAGTTACTATTTGTTGAAAATAATTATTAATACCTGAGAACGTCTGGAGAGCTGTTTACCACTACTGAAAATTATAGCGGAAGCCAAATTTTAAGCCCAAAGATTGAGGCAGACTGCTGAATGCGGCGCTTGTTCGGGCAAACTCGCTCAGAGCAAACTGATACGAAGGACTGAAGGATAAAGAATAGTTCTCCAGCAATTGATAGTAAACCCCACCACTAAGTAAGCCACTGATATACTGCGAATTAAACGGGCTACCTCCGTCTATATTTAGTTTAGTAGAGGAATAATCCTGAGAAGAGATGCTGTTAGCTAATTATTAATAAGCGTCAATTCATGGACTTACCGATAAGGTAATTTTCGAGAAATGCACATTATAACCTACCCGCAGCGGTACGGAAACAAACTGGAACTGGTTATCTACCTCGCTATTTGAACCAGTAGATGCAACGTTAAAAGCATTAGCCTGATTAGCCACAGCATTGGTAGCCAGCAACGGATAACGCTCTCCCGACTGCAAGTCAACAACACTGTATTGGGTTTGGGTTACCGTCTGAAAATTCTGATAATCCAGGCCACTTTCAATACTCCAGTGTTCACCTAAGGTAAGTCCCACATCAAATCCGTAGCTCAGCGAAACCGACGACTGATTCTCTAACCCCTCAGCAACCATTACGGTATTACTGCTAAAATTTCGTGCGTTCGATACTCCGTCAGCCGCCAGGGCGTAAGAAAACGATTCTGCAACCGGAACATCGGCTGAAGCTAAAGCAGCTTCATTCTGAGACTGAAAATTAGGATCAAACAAGCTAGGAGCCATCGCTAAACCAGCGAAAAACTGGGCTCCTGACTTTTCCTTATCCGCAACCTCCCGCTTGCGGTACTGAGGCACCAAGAACAATTTATCTACATTATCTGCCCAGGTGGGAGCATTCATGGCTAAGGCATCGGGCGGAAGGGCGGCAACCCGCCCCACCCGATGGTTATCTGAGAGAAGTTCCTCTTCCCTCTGGCTTACTTCTTCATTCGGAAAAATAAGCGTCTTTGCTGCCAAAGCAGGTTCTTTCGCATCGTTGACTGCCAACTGGGTAGCATTTTTTGCTGAGGATTCTGTTCCATCGCCAGCAGTTAAATTACCTTCTTCGCTGGTTCCTAAAGCTACGTTATCCGCGGTAGAAGTAGTTTTATCATCACCACTAGACTGATCGGTATTATCTGCCAATGGATACTCAGTTTCTGTCCCATTTTCGGTCTGGGTAGCACTACCCATTGACGAACTACTCGCCAGGTTAGACTCCCGATTGGCTTCGTCTGATGGGGTAATTTGTTGTTCGGTACTGGAAACGTCACCCTGCACTATCTGATCAGAATCTGCCGGTCGAGTGAGTATATACCAGCTCAAACCAGCAATACATAGTAACAAACCAGCCGCTACGGCGCGATAGAAAAAGAAGCCCTTTCTGTACTTTCCGCTCTCCTGCGTGGTAAGCTCCTGGTCAATACTTTTCCAAACATTAGACGAGGGCGGCATCTCAGCCTGATTAAAGACTTCCCGCCATTGCTCCTCGTACGATTTCTTTTCGGGTGCGTTAGCCATGTTTTACCTCCCCGGTTTCGGTAATTAATTCTTTAATCAGCGAGCGAGCCCGGGCATACTGCGATTTGGACGTTCCTTCGCTGATTTCTAGCATTTCGGCAATTTCTTTGTGTTTATACCCCTCAATGGCGTACAGGTTAAATATCGCCTGACAACCCTGAGGTAATGATTGAATGATCGTAAGTAGGTCACGGTAATTATAGTTGGTGATCTCTACATCATCGTCACCGATATTGTGGACTTCCTCAATATCCAGATGAGGATATAAATACACTTTCTTACGATGGTGGTTAAGTGCCGTGTTGATTACAATTCGCTTGATCCAGTACTTGATAGACGCTTCTCCTCTAAATTTCTCCAAACTATTAAAAACTTTCACAAACGCTTCCTGTAGCACATCTTCGGCATCTTCCTGGCTTTTGCAATAGCGCATACTAACCACCATCATCTGACTAGCAAATCGTTGGTACAATTCATGTTGAGCTGCTCGGTCGCCTTTTATGCATTGGGCTACCAGCGCTGATTCTTCTTGCATGCAGTCGGTTGGTTACCGTATAGTTGGCTGATAGGTGATTGTCAATAGGATAGACCCTACTTGCGGAAAGAACGTTGGAAAGGGCGCAAAAATTTCTGAATTATTTCAGCGGATTGCTGACTTTTCTACAAAGGCGGTTCGGATTTATGCTAATAGGTCGCTCGATAATCAATTTTCAGTTCGAGTCTGATTACCTCGTCGGCCTCTACTTCTACCGGAGCAATATGGCCTTCTCCGTCAAAGCGATTAGCAAATAACCCATTTTCTTCTTCTACCAGAACCGAGTATTTTCCTACCGGCAGCGAAAGCAGGAAAAGCCCTAAAGAATCAGTATATACCGTAGCCACCTGCCGCGAGTGCATTTTACTGAAAAAGCCTGATTCTTCCGTAGCCTGATCACGATGGGTTAGTTCGTGAACGTGTATCCGACGTTGCACCGCTTCACCCTGTTGCTGGGCAGGGGCGTCTCCTACGGTTGGCATCAAATTTCCTTCATACCATCTTACTTGCCCGCTAATTCCCTGACGAATAGAATCTTCCGCCGGAAGGGGCAAAAGATTAAAGTCACTCAACTCACTTCTTATCCGTTGCATAAAAGCATCGCCCGGATCACTTTTTTTAGTAAGATAATTCGCATCCTTTTCCTTCCAGAGTGGATGTCCGATAAACTGCTGATACTCATGGTGACCAATTACATACTGGATATTGTACTTTGTCAGCAATTGTTTAATAAGTTGAACATTGGCAACAAACTGCGCTTCGGTAAGCGGGTGCTCACCACCGTCACCCACATTCTCAATCCCAATTGCACAGTGATTTAGCCCAATCACATGACGGGCAAATAGCGTATCTGGCATTAGTTGGTAGATAGCCCCGTCACGATCAATTAGATAAGGTACTGATACATTCAGCGGGCTAGCTTTGCCAATGGTTGCCCGGGAGGCGGGTAAGCGGGATTCGTAAAAAGCTTCGTACGAGGCTTGTAGGGTAGGAATGGCAGTCCAATGGACTACGATCATTTTAGGATCAATGGTAGGAGCTTCGGGCGTCATCCCGTAATGCTCCTGCATATAATCCAGTGAGAGTTGAGTCCGATCTTCGTCAAACACAATTGGCCAGGATTTAACCGCTAAAGTTGTGGAAGGAGGCGAAGTCTTGCAAGCTACCATACCAAAGATTACTATTAACGGCAGCCCTATACTTTTTAACAAATTCAATATTCAGCTACTAAAGAGTGCGGATGAAACGGAAGTTTAGCCCTACACTGTAAAGGTTTCGTCTCGATTGGGAAGCAAGATCAGAAATAGGCGAAAGCATCACCTTGGTCTGGGCTTCCAGCCCAATATAGGTTTTAGGATCTACACTTGCTTGAACACCAAATCCACCCAAAACTCCTATATTGTGTATCTGCCGGGTACGTAAATAGGGTTCGGATAAGTTTTCTTCTATTTCTTCCGCAATCTCACCGGTACGCACGGCTACCCGATTCTTTTCATCAATCAGCAGACTATTGGTAATTCCTACTAATGGATAGAGCTTAAACTTATCAGTTTTGTAGACCGTTCGGGTAACGAAAAATGGGATTTCCAGATAGTTCTGAATAAAATCAACTATGTAGGTGCGTGGTATCCGAATATCGGGATAGGGTAAGTCTACGTGGGTATTGGCAAAGCCTTTTTGGGAGTATAACAGCGCGGTACCTACATACCAATGGTCGTTGATTGCCGTTCTGAAATCAATACCAAAATCGAATGTATGCATAGGCTGCTCGCCGTTCCGCACCGATTCTGCGTAGGCTGGCAAAGTTTTAGTTTGCGGCAAACGGTAGGAGATACTGGGAGCAATATTAATACTCCAAGTAGTTTTTTGAGCTTGTGCCGTAAAATGAAGAGCTTCGCTAAAGATTCCAAGAAAGAAGTAGAGTAGAATAGAGAGTAAAATTTGTTTCATAATCCCACAGTCAAAAAATGGTGTCCGGTGTCCGGATGTACTCAATCATACATAAACACATGAATACTTCTTGAATATACAATACCTTCCACGAAAGAGAAACCAATCGCAGTTTTTTTTCCTCGGGGGCATTCTTACTATTCCGGATGGTGAAACACAAAAACATTTGCGTACAAGTATTTGGCCAATTGCAACAGCACATAATTTCGGGAGCCAGACTCTTTCCACCAATGTTCAGGCTGGCGGTTTTCTGACTTAGAAGCAATCGCTCCCACCCGTACCGAATCGCCCAGCATTCGCTGATATACCAGTTGACTACGTCGGACGTGCACGCTTTCTGAAAAAACATTAATCGCCCGGATGGAATCGGGCAACCACTTTTTTACTTCCAAAGCAGCGGTGTACGTACGCTCGAAGTTCACCATTGGGGCCGTTAGTGCTTGTACTAATTCGGGATCTACACCTTGATTGATGATAAATTCAGCTGATTCATCGGCTTCACTTCGGTAATCGGTACGATACACCTTCTTTCCGTCAAGTTTACCCCGGTCGTAACCAACTGCTGGGTGACGCACCGGAATTTCGGTAGAATCTACTTGAATGCTGTACACATACAAATCGCGATCCTCTTCATCAATGATTTGATCATTATCATACACTATAATGATTGAGTCTGCTTCTATTGACTGTGATAACGAGATAGTGTACCATTCCGGCTCATGGGTAGTAGTAAACTCACCCACCTCAACAGTATCTACCAGAATGCGGGCATATGCTTGAATCCCACCGGCTGGATCACCGTAGGCTTTTATCCGAATCTGCTGAAATTCAGTCAGTGGGTTTTGCAACTGGTACAAACGAAAAGTAAGCGCCCCTTGGCTGTGTACCCGGAATACCGGATCGTAAGCAATAGTAGTGACAAGAATCTTCTGATAGTTCTGCCGCCGAATTTCATCAACCGCCTGCTGAAGGGCATGCTCTCCGATCCAACCCTCAATTACCAGTACCTCAGCCTCAACCGGTTGGGTAGGTGCCAAAAACCGGAATAGCTCCTCTTTCCCAAATAGCCCAGTAGCTACCAAAGCAGCACTAAATCCGATAACAATAGTTTTGAAAAGTAGTCTTGCCATTCTATGCACTAGCAAATAACGGATAATTCACCTGCACTATCAACGGCTTTCGCTATATTAGAAATTTTAAGAACCGTGCTTAAAATCATCATAGAAATAGCCGGAATACTTTAAAGCATATAATCCTGCATTTAAGATCATGAAAAAACGAATTGGCCTACGTAAACTTTACCAACAATACCCAAAACAGGCCGGCCAGTGGCTTTGGGGCGGAAGTTCTTCCTCTCTTTCGCGACGAGGCTTCCTTTCTAAGTCAGCGCTACTAAGTATGGGAGCGGTTTTAGGTGGACCCATCGTTTTTGGAAAACAGCTGCCGGCCGGAATAATTCCCGCTGCCCTACTCCACGAGGAAGCACCCTTTGAAATCCCCGGCAAGCACCCCGAATTGGTAGTGCTGAATGACCGACCCGTGAATGCTGAAACCCCTCCTCACCTGCTTGATGATCAAATTACTCCTGCTGATAAACTCTTCATTAGAAATAACGGTATCCCTCCTCAATCGGTAGATGCTAGTCAGTGGGTGCTTACCATTGATGGCGAGTCGGTGGAACGCCCTCAATCTTATACCCTCGCTGAATTAAAAGAAAAGTTTACTCAGTATACCTACCAGCTCACGCTGGAATGCGGTGGTAACGGACGTAGCGAATTTAATCCCCCAGCGCGAGGAAATCAGTGGACTACCGGTGCCGTAGGCTCTCCCGAATGGACCGGAGTACGCTTACGAGATGTGCTGGAAGATGCTGGAATCAAATCTGATGCTGTTTACATCGGCTACTATGGTAACGATTCTCATCTAAGTGGTGACCCCGAGAAGGTAGTAATCTCGCGAGGTGTTCCCATGAGCAAGGCGCTGGAAGACGAATCGTTGATTGCCTGGGCTATCAACGGCAAAGATTTACCTTTGATGAACGGTTACCCTCTCCGATTGATCTTTGGTGGCTGGCCAGCTTCTGCCAGTGGTAAGTGGCTCACCCGCATTTCGGTTCGTAATCAAGTACATGATGGTCCAAAAATGGGTGGCTATTCCTACCGGGTTCCCTGCAAGCCAGTAGCTCCCGGCACCGTAGTGCCCGAAGAGGACATGTGTATTATTGAATCTATGCCGGTAAAATCCCTGATTACCTATCCTAAAACCGGGGGGCGGTTAGATTTGGGGCAATCGCTGGACATTAGAGGGCACGCCTGGGCAGGAGACTTATCAGTACGAACAGTAGAATTCTCCATTGATTTTGGTAGCACCTGGCAACCATGCCAGTTACTTCCTCCCAAGA
This sequence comes from uncultured Flammeovirgaceae bacterium, assembly GCA_937884755.1. GTDB lineage: Bacteria > Bacteroidota > Bacteroidia > Cytophagales > Cyclobacteriaceae > Tunicatimonas. Next base: position 37,908 of record CAKZYJ010000523.1, on the reverse strand, counting down.
ACCGCCTAGCCTGGCAGCATTGGAGCGCTACAGCGAATTTCCCAGAAAAAGGCTACTACGAAGTATGGGCTCGCGCTACCGACAGTAAGGGCAATGCCCAACCTATGCTGGTACCAGGCTGGAACCCTCGAGGCTATCTAAACAATGCCTGCCACCGTATTGCGGTAATGGTAGTCTGAATCCAAGACTTCTTTCCCAGCCTATCGGGTTTCTCAACTACTCTTCAAGTTGCTCAATGTCGAGTTACTTTGAAGCTGGGGCGATTTTTTACCAATACTTCTGCTCAGATTGCTCTGACTGGTCTTGATGTATCTTCTACTCATTTCACTTCAAAAACTGGGCATCTCAACCAAACTACCTGAGGTCAGATAGTAAGCTTTATTATTAACATATGTATCGCTTTTTCAATCTTGATAGCCCAAATCATCTGGCCAATATTGTAGGATATTCATTTGTACTTGTTAGTTTATCAGTAATGACTTTCAAAGATTCTGGCTAGTTTATTCGGCTAAACTGCTGTTCGGAAATAATTCATTTGTTGTGGAATCTCAAGGAATAAAATTATTTCTACTATTCATGATAGTAATACTTTAAAACTTACCTGTATTTTTCTCAGAATAAAATTTCAGTATTTTCTCAATCAGAAAATGCTGAGATGTGAGACCCTAATTAAAGCCCCCTACTAGTATCATGCTAATGTTACCCTAAAGTTAAGTTGTGCTAATTAGCTCCGATTAGGTACAACGTAATTCAAAGTGACAAATTTTGGATTATCTTTTTTACTATTTTCCAATTTTTGGAATGCACAGTAAAAGTAAAACTAGTACAGCTATTTTTTTAAACCCGACTACTCATGAACGAAAAAGCAAGTAAAAAAAAGCTAATCGACTTTCACCGCATCACTGATAAGGTAATTCTCCTGATAGCAATTTTCATGATCGTGCTTATCACATTAGCAACGGTGCTGCTAATACAGGGAAATAATACGCGCCAAATGTTAAGTAATATGCAGAACTTACGGATTCCAGTCCCTATTGCTACGGCAGATATTATCAGTGGGGCCAATCGGGTATCAGCCTCACAACGCGCATATATGATGACCGGAGATGAAAAATTCAAGGCGGAAAGAAGAATGGTTTGGGAAAAGCAGATCAATCCGGCTCTAGAACAGCTACAGAAGCTCCGGAATTTTATGAAGGTAGAAGATCATCAAACAGCTGTGGATGAAGCAGCTGAGTTGGTTGCTAGCTATGAATTGCTACAAGAAGAAATTGATCAGTATTTTGAGGAAAATTTAAAAGAGTTCGATTTACTCACTCTGATTCTGGAAGATACTGCCCTAGCACAGGTAACGGAAAGAATACAACGCAAAAAAGAGTTTGAACGAAAGCTTAATTTATTAGTAGCTGGTGATGCATCACGAGCCCGTAAGAATATCCGGGCAAAACTGATGCCTCTTAATAACGCACAAGAAGACCTACTTCGTCAGGATAATGTAGCAGTAATCCAGAATATTAACCGAGCTAATATTATTCTAATTCTGGTGTCGCTCATCGCCAATATTTCGGTAATTATCCTGGCTGTTACCTTAGTTCGTAGCCTACGAAAATCAATTCAAAAACCTACTGATTTACTGAAAAAAATGGCTCAGGGCGAGTTAGTAGAGAGTACTCAAGCCTCTAGCGATGAGCTAAACGAGATTATCCAGGCTTCGCATAAGCTAAGTACCCATCTAAAAAAAGCCAGCTTTTTTGCTCTGGAAGTGGGCGAAGGTAATTTTGACCACTCGTTCGAGTCAGCGGGAGAAAATGACCAATTGGGTAATTCGTTGTTACAAATGCGAAGCAAACTAAAAGAGGTAGCAGAGGAAGACAGGAAATCCGGATGGGCAAATAGTGGGTTGGCTGAGTTAGGGAATATTCTCCGCAAAGAAACCGAACAGGAGGAAAAATTATACAATGCCTTAGTTTCGTTCTCGGTAAAATACCTCAATGTTAACCAAGGTGCTTTGTTTCTGCTAGATGACAATCAAGAAGAACCTGTGCTTTTCAGAGCTGCGAGCTATGCTTACGGACGCCGTAAATATATTACAGATTCTTTTGAACCGGGTGAGGGTCTGGTTGGGCAGGTATTTCTAGAGCGAGAATTAATAGCTCTTAGCGAAATGCCTGAGAATTTTGTCAACATCACTTCAGGATTAGGCGAAGCCCCTCCTACATTCATTGTGACTTGCCCCCTAAATTACAATAATGAGTGTTACGGGGTGCTGGAGCTTGCTGCTTTCCGGGAACTAGAAGAATATGAACTACAATTTATTGTTAAGATTGGTGAGCAGATAGGTGCTGCAATATCAAAATCCAAAATAAACTCTCAAACCCGCCGACTGCTGGAAGAAGCGCAACAACAGGCGGAAGAATTGCGAGCTCAGGAAGAAGAAATGCAGCAAAATCTGGAGGAGCTTGCAGCTACCCAGGAAGAAATGGGCCGTAAAGAACGGGAGTATCAACAGATTATTGAGGAGCTAAAGCAACAGCTTGCATCCTAATGTTCTTTTACTTAAGCTCTAACTCATAAGTATCAGATACTAAGCCTTCGTAAGATCGAGAGAGAATCTGCTTTGTACCTTCCTGACGCAGTTGAAATTCACCATCTAGTATGAATGTCCAGTCAAAGTCAGCGGTGAACGGGCATTCATTACTAAACTGAATAGTTGATGATGTGGAGCGTTAGTAAGTTCCTTCGCAAATAGCCGGATAGCGTGTAATACTGCTACTTCCTGAAAATCGGCCTTCTTCAAATGTAATCTGTACATCGGCGGTAGCCCAGCGGGCATTGGGACTGCTTCGGTAGAACGTTCCAATATAGGTTCCTTCGGTTAGCCCCGTTGTAGAATTATCATCATCGCTACAAGCAAATAGAGTCAATATAACTATCGGAAGGCTAAGTAACTGTTTCATTGTTAATCCTTTAGACAATTCATATTCAAGACTAGGAAAACTACAGTTTAGTTGGCTGAAAGGTCAGGTAATTCATCCTGATCGTTCATTTCAGTTCACAGAAATAGTCTAGGAAAACCTTTCTCCAACCATTACTACCCAACCAGAAGTGTCCGGTATTTATCCGGCTCCTTATCAGAAAAATGGTATCTTTGCGCCCAAATGATACAGAGTAGTATGCTTTCATTGTTTGAGTTTATTGTGTGGACTGCCAACCCGGAAGTTTTTTCCTGGGATGGATGGTCGCCACGTTGGTACGGATTGTTATTTGCCGCTGGTTTTTTGATTTCCCAGCAAATCCTGTTTTATATTTTTCGGAAGGAAGGCCATAAGGAAAGCGATGTAGAAACGCTGACCGTTTTTATGGTGATTGCTACCATTCTGGGTGCCCGACTCGGACACGTTTTCTTCTACGAACCGGCTAAGTATTTGGCTAACCCCATTGATATTTTGAAAATTTGGGAAGGTGGACTCGCCAGCCACGGGGCCGCAATTGGGATTCTGTTTGCTCTGTTTCTGTACAGCAACTACGACATCAAGTACAACCTCCTCAAGCTTGAAGGTCATATTAAGCGGCAAAAGCGACCGCGGCAAAGCTGGTTATGGGTGGTAGATCGTATCGTGATTGTAGTAGCCCTAACCGGTGCGCTAATCCGTTTTGGTAACTTTATGAATTCCGAAATTATCGGGAAACCTACCAACAGCGACTACGGGGTAGTTTTCGGTCATAGTTTGAAGGAAACCCTTGAAAAAAATCAGGGCATTGAAACTGTTGAGATCAGAGCCAGCGACCGGGATACACCGGTTCCTAATGGCCCATTGCAGCCCATGGATAGTCAGGACATTGACGGGGCCGAGTCACCTTATAAACCGGTGGACGTAACGATAACCTTCGCTGGCGAAGGTTATCAGGAGGTAGAAATTCAGCGCTATCTGGAAAGTCAGGTGAAGGATATTCTTACACGTTATCCATCTATTCGCGAACACATTTATGAACCAGCAAATACCGAAGTAGATTACGATCTGGCTCAACGTCGCGGGGCATTTGTAGCTACAGTTAGAACTTTCGCTATTCCCCGGCACCCAGCTCAATTGTACGAGTCGTTGAGCACCTTTTTAGTATTTTTGCTGCTGCTATTTTTATGGTCGCGTATGAAAGAGAAAACTCCTGAAGGGCTGTTTCTTGGTCTATTTTTGATATTTGTATTCGGATTGCGGTTTGTACATGAGTTCTTTAAAGAGGATCAGGTAGCCTGGGAAGGTGATATTCCACTGAATATGGGGCAGTGGCTTAGCATTCCATTAGTGCTAATTGGTTTGTTCCTACTATTTGTGGTTGTACCCCGCAATCGAAAAACCTCCGACGAAGCAGTAAATAGTCAAGTCTAAATTCATCGGGCCGATTTTGCGCGGGGAATATATAGGTTCAGCTCCTCTCCCACCCGCACAATATGGTCTGATTTACCGTTCCAGTCCTGAATATCTTTTACCGAGCAGCCGTAGCGGCGAGCGATGCTGATCAGCGTATTTCCCCGTCGTACCTGATAAACCAGTTTGGTAAGATTTGTAGTCTCGGGTACAATCGGCTTCTTCTTGCGCGAAACTTGGGCAGTACGCTCTACTTCTGCTGCATAATCGGGAGCATTGAGTAAATAGTAACGTTGCTGTTCAAACCGGGATACCTTATCTAACGGAAGCACCAGCCGATAACCTCCTTTCCGAAACGGGACTCGATCCTTTACCAGCGCCGGATTCAAAAGTCTCAGCTCATCCATGGTTACGGAAGTGGCTACAGCAATATCCTGTAATGGCACTTCTTGGTAGAGTCGAACTGTGTCTACCGCACTAAATGATAATTGAGGATACTCTGGTCGTAGATTATGTTCGGCGGAAAAGGTATTCAAATACACCAACGCCATAAAAGCCTGAACGTTATTTCGGGTTTCCCTGGTTAGGTAACGATTCACTCGCCAGAAATTACGACTGCCACCGGAACGAACAATCGCTTTATTCAGGTTGCCCGGCCCACAATTGTAGGCTGCAATCGCTAACAACCAATCACCGTACACTTCGTAAAGTCGCTTCAGATAGCTAATGGCCGCATCGGTAGCTGCGTAAGGGTCAAGCCGCTCATCAACTACTGAATTAATCTCTAGCCCAAAACTGCGACCGGTAGCCGGACGGAATTGCCAAAGCCCAACCGCAGACATAGAAGAATAGGCTTCAGTATGCATAGCCGACTCTACCATTACCAGATGTTTTAATTCATCAGGTAACTGCTTTTCGGCCAGCACCTGCTCAATATAGGGATAGTAAAGTCGTTTTTTCCCTAGCATACGTTGAGTAAGATTTCGTTGGCGAGCCGCGTATACATCAATATATACTTTTACCTGATGATTGTATACCAGCGGTACTTCGGAGGTAATAAGCCGAAAGCGCTTACGGTAAATGGAGTCAGGATAATCTACTGTTTCATTCTCAACAAAACCGTAGGGATTGGGCAGTTGATCGGTCGAATAGCCGAAAAGATTCTTGACTTTATTATCTAAATCCAGTGGAGTAAAAGCGGGGGTAGTAATCTCTGCTAAAGGTGAAGTAGGATATACAAATAGAGTCGCCAATTGATCTTCCTGAAATGCGTACTGATTCTTTCGATCTAGCTTCAATGAAGCTTGCAATTCATATTGAACATCAACGATTTTAACTTCGGGTGGAGATGGTCGCAATAGATTATTTACTGTCGAGAACAGAATAAAGTCCTTATTACAACCAGCCAGAATTAGGGAAATAGTTAAAAAAATAAGCGAACACTTCACCTTCATAGCTACTCATAATAAGCCCTCATTTTACGCAATTGTTTGAGAAGAATCAATTCAATGGACAGGTGAAAATGGAGAATTGACAATGAGCGATGAATGAAAATTGATGTCTGGTGATGAAATTTCGAGCATTATCAACCGCCTGAGGGTTGCTATCCACTTTCCATTATCCATTTTCCACTATTCAATATTCACCATTGGCAGCGTAGGCTTCTAACTGCTGTTGCATCTTCAGGATGCGGTCTTCTACCGATTCGGAACTGATCTTTTCGCGTAATCGGTCTACCATGAGCGGAAAGGCAAAGGGAGTGGGATACGGTGGCTGCCGGATTAAAAAGTGTTGTTGGTTAATTTTTTCCAGCGTATCGGCTAACTGAGTATGTTCGATTTGTTGATACAGTGCTTCGTCCAATGCCTGCCCTAGCAGCCGATTGTCCGCATCGTATTCTTTAAACACATCGTAGATGATTTGGGCCGAAGCCTGTAAATGACGGTTACCAATAGGTTTTCCGGGGTAGCCCTGAAAAACCAATCCGGCAATAGCCGCTATTTCCCGAAAGCGGCGACGAGCCATTTCGGTGCTGTTTACACTCGCCAATATGTCTTCAATCAGATGATCGGTGCCAAACAAATCCAGCTCCAACGCTTCCTCCAGCGGAATATCTTGATCAGAGAGCAGTTCGAAGCCATAGTCGTTCATAGCAACGGAAAACGAAATAGGTTGCACCTGACTAATCCGCCAAGCTACCAGAGCCGAAAGTATTTCGTGAACCGCTCGTCCGGCAAACGGATAAAAGAATAGATGATAACCTTCGCGGGTTTTCAGTCGCTCAATCAGAAAATGCTGCTGATCGGGTAGCGCCGACCAATCCTGCTGTAATTCCAGCAATGGTTCTAATGCGACAAGTTCTGGTTCAGTATATTCTCCCTGTAAATAATGGTCTAGTTTTAGCCGAATTAAACCGGATAAATGAGATGAAAGTGGCATTCTTCCTCCCGTCCAGCGGGGAATTACTCCATCCTTCCCCCTAGCCTTTCGCACTAGTACTGTCATATCTTTGATCCGCTCTAGTTTGAGATTACGACCTGCAAACCAGAAGTTATCGCCTTTATTCAGGCGAGAGATGAAGCTTTCCTCAATTGCACCGATATAGCCGCCCCCTACGTATTTCACTTTCAGTACCGGATCGCTTACAATGGTACCGATTGATAGGCGATGCCGAAGTGCCGTCCGACGGTTGTTTACTTTATAGACTCCATCTTCTACTTCTACTTTGGAAAATTCGTCGTACTGTCCCAGACTTTCTCCCCCCGAGGTTATAAAGCGCAAGGCCCATTCCCACTCTTCTTGAGTCAGATCTCGATAAGCGTAGGTAGTTGTAATTTCCGAGTAAAGCTCGTCAGCCTTAAACCCTTCTCCAACTGCTAAAGTCACTAAATACTGCACCAGCACATCATAGGACCGCTCTAATGGCTTTCGCGACTCCACCACTCCCTTTTTCACACCTTCCTGAATTGCGGCAGCTTCGATTAGTTCTAGAGCATGAGTCGGCAAAAAGTAGATACGGCTGGTTGCTCCCGGTCGGTGACCACTCCGCCCGGCCCGTTGCAAGAACCGGGAAATGCCTTTGGGGCTGCCCACTTGAATAACCGTTTCTACCGGACGGAAATCCACTCCTAAATCCAGACTAGAGGTGCATACCACCAGTTTTAAGATGCCTCCGTGCAGCGCTTCTTCTACCCAGGTTCTCACCTGAGGATCAAGGGAGCCGTGATGCATGGCCATTTGTCCGGCCAGGTCAGGTACTTTGGTTAGCAATGTCTGGTACCATATTTCCGTCTGTGCTCGGGTATTGGTGAATAGTAAGGTAGCCCGACTTTGCTCAATGATAGGAAGGACTTTAAGAAGCATCCGGATACCTAGGTGACCGGTCCAAGGAAACTTTTCCATTTCATCCGGTACAATAGACTTTATCTCAATATCCTTTTTAATATCAGCCCTAATAATGCGTCCCTCAGCATTTGAAGGTTTGCCCAAGAGCACATCACGAGCCTGCTCCAGATTACAGATGGTAGCCGACACCCCCCAGGTCTTGAGTTCAGGCTGTAATGCCCGTAAGCGAGACAGCACCAGCTCCATCTGCACCCCACGTTTACTACCCAGCAGTTCGTGCCATTCATCTACAATCACACACTTGAGTTGCTTAAAGTGCCGACTGGATTGCTTCTGAGCCAACAGCAAATGCATACTTTCTGGAGTGGTAATTAAGCACTCCGGCATTTTCTTCAGTTGCTTCTGTCGTTCGCTAGAGGAAGTATCGCCACTCCGTACGGCAATTCGCCAAGGTATATGCATGCCTTCCGCCGCTCGCTCCATCGCCAAGTGAATATCTTTGGCTAAGGCTTTTAGCGGAGTAATCCAGATAATCTGCAATCTGTTGTTTGATCGTTCGGTGTAGTCATTCGGGTATTGACGAATGAATTCCAGTAAGCAGGGAATCCACAGGGCGTAGGTTTTTCCACTACCGGTTGGAGCGTTTAACAGTCCACTTTCACCCTTGAGATAAGCCTTCCACATCTCCTGCTGAAAAGCGAAAGGTATCCAGCCCTGCTGCTGAAACCAGGCGAGGCCCGGACTGAGTTCGGTATGCTGCGTAGCGGCCATTGCTTTGGTTCAACCCGCTACCGCTAGCTTTGTTCCATCCGCTCAGCCAACTCCAGCCACCGATCAGTTTTGGTATTAATCTCCTCAGTTACCTGCTGTATTTGCTGGGAGGTTTCAGTCAGGGCTTGATGATCGGGTTGAGTTGTCGAGGAGAGTTCGGCAAGCTGTGTGGTTAAGTTCTCTTTGGTTTCCTCTAGTTGAGTAATCTCTTGCTCCAGTTGCTCATACTCTCGCTTTTCGCGGTAGCTGGGTTTACGGCTTTTCGTATTTTCTGTTTTTGCGGGAGAATTCTTCTCCTTAGGAAGTGATTGAGAATCAGTCTTTTTGCGACTGTCTGGAGTAGAACTATCCGACTTGATGCTGCGATAATCGGTGTAGTTGCCGGGGAAATCGCGGATCAGTCCGCTATCTTGATGAAACACAAACAGGTGATCTACCAGCCGATCCATGAAGTAACGGTCGTGGGTCACCAGAATTAAACAGCCGTCAAACTGTAGCAAAAAGTCTTCTAGGATATTCAGGGTAATTAGATCCAGATCGTTGGTTGGCTCATCCAGAATAAGAAAATTCGGGTTTTGCATCAGCACCCGCAGTAGTTGGAGTCGGCGTTTTTCGCCTCCGCTTAGGTCTTGCACCCGCTGGTAGTGCATATCGGTTGGAAACTGGAAGCGCTGTAGCAACTGAGAAGCAGTAATCACCTGCCCTCTGCCAATATCAATTACTTCAGCCACTTCTTTTACCACATCAATCATACGTTGATCGTCGGAAAAAGTAATTTCCTGCTGAGTGTAATAGCCAAAAGCAGTAGTGCTACCCAGTTCTATGGTTCCTTTCTCCGGTTCCAGTTGCTGGGTAATAAGATTAAGAAAGGTAGTTTTGCCCGATCCGTTTGGCCCAATAATTCCTACCCGATCTTTCCGGCGGAACACGTAGGAAAAATCTTCAATGATCGATTTTCCGTCGTACGACTTCCTCAGATGCTCGATTTCCAGAATTTTTTTTCCTTGCCTTCGTCCCTGCATACTTAGTTCCGTCGTGGCTTGATCTACCTTCTGACTGGCCTGATCCTGTAAATCGTAAAAGGCTTCAACCCGGTATTTGGCTTTGGTGCCCCTAGCTTTGGGTTGGCGACGCATCCAATCCAGCTCTTTGCGTAGCAAGTTCTGGGCTTTATCCACCGAGGCCTGTTGCTGAGCAATACGTTCGGCTTTCTTCTCTAGAAAGTAGGCATAGTTCCCCTGATAGCGAAATATCTGCCCTTGATCCAATTCAATAATCTGATTGGTAACCCGCTCCAGAAAGTAGCGGTCGTGCGTTACTAGCAGCAGTGCCATATTCTGAGCAGAAAGATAATTCTCCAGCCATTCAATAGTGGCCAGATCTAAGTGGTTGGTAGGCTCGTCCAAAATTAGCAAATCCGGTTTCTCAATTAAGGCCTTGGCCAAAGCCACTCGTTTTCGTTGCCCACCCGATAGTCGAGCTACGGGCTGATCCAGATCGTAGATACCGAGCTGGCCTAAAATCTGCTCGATCTGGCTTTCATAATCCCAGGCGTGGCGGCTATCAATCTGTTGAATAAGGTCGGCTAACTGTTCATTGGCCGGATTATGGTGCAATAACCGTCGGTATTCTTTGAGCAGCGCCAATGTTGGATCATTACTATCGTAAATAAAAGAAATGATAGTATCAGCCGAACCGAATTGCGGTTGTTGTTCGGCGTAGGCCATCTGTACTCCTTGGGAAAGTACTACCTCTCCGCTATCGGCAACTTCATGTCCGGCAATTATTTTCATCAATGTAGACTTACCGGAGCCGTTAATCCCTACCAAGGCTATCTTCTGTCCCTGTTCAATACCGAATGAAATATCCTGAAACAAAAATTTTTCTCGGCCTTCAGTCGTAAGATAATGTTTGCTGAGCGACTCAACAGATAAGTAGATCATACATCAAAGGTAAAGGAAAGTGCAAAAAAAAAGTGAACCTAAGAGGCTCACTTTTTTCACTACTAATACAACAACCTAAAACTACTCAATCAAAATTTTTATATAAATCGGAAATAAATTCCTTCTATATTCTCTTGTTCTTACAGTAAACACGAAATAGGATAGTAAATGTTTCAAAAAAATGTTAACAATTTTATCACAAATGTTAAACACGTCATTTTTAGTCATGAACTTTGGCCGCAGCGTATACCCGAGAAGGTTTAAAAAACTGCATTATTCCGTAAGTAGCTAAAAATCCAGAAGCCACCCCTTCAATAACGATTGTACAGGCAACTAGGAAGGGATTTAGAAAACTTCCGAAAGGCTCCTGAGTCTTAATTAGCTCCATAAACTCCGGCGAAACTACAGTAACGTAAAAAACCACCATGATCGCAAAACTCAGCGTTCCCACCACGGTAGTCAAAATTCCTAGCCCCAATCCTTTCAAATAAGGTAATGCTCCATTTTTCTTTTTCTTGTAGTCCTAGATAGACATCAACACAAAGCTTATCAGGATAAGAAGGTTTAGCGCTCTAAGTTCCAGATTGTGCTCTAGTCCAAAGGCTTTCATAAGAAAGAAAAACCCAGCTAGGCCCAGAGCCATTAATATTCCGTACCGTACACTCAGCTTCTCAATAGCATTGCTAGTCATCTCAGGGTTCATATCTTTCTAATAATTGGTTTGGTCTAAGAACCTGACAGACCATTATTTTGTTTAATTTTTATCATAAAAGTATTAGACAAATAATCGTTCATTTATTCAATTCTATATTTCTTCAGTAAACTGTGGTAGTCGGCTTATACGGAATCAAATTTGCTAATAGATTTTAAAGCAATATTGAGGAACCAATTTGTTTAGTAAATTTGAGAAAATAAACAGGTGTTATGAGTGCAAGATTGATGAAGCGGAACCTACTGATTTTCATGATTACGGGAGCTGTACTACTGGGTTCATGTCACAGTAGTAAACCCCGAAAACAACCAAAACGAGGCCCAATTCCCTGTCCGGTGAAAGATTGCTAATATTACCTATGCCAAACGATATTGTTATTGCTATTGATGGCTACTCCGGCTGCGGAAAAAGTTCAACGGCCAAAGCCGTAGCTCATGCTTTAGATTATACCTATATCGATTCCGGAGCTATGTACCGGGCCGTAACGCTATATTTACTACGAGATAAAATCAGCTTCTCGGATATTGAGGCGGTAGTAGCTGCGCTAGAGCAGATGCAAATTACCTTTAAGATGAAAATGGAAGCTGAATTACCGCTGTACGAAACCTACCTAAACGGTGAAAACGTTGAACGGGAGATCAGGAGCATGGATATATCGGACAGCGTGAGTGAAGTTAGTGCTATTCCTCAGGTACGCCAAGCAATGGTAGGCTTACAACGGAACATGGGCGCAAATAAACGTGTTGTAATGGATGGACGCGATATTGGCACTAATGTATTTCCGAATGCCGAAGTAAAAGTTTTTATGACGGCTGACTTGTATGTGAGAGCCAGCCGAAGGCAAAAGGAGTTGAAAGAAAGAGGAGTATCGGTAGCGGTATCGGAAATTGTAGAGAATTTAGCGGAGCGCGATCAAATCGATAGCACCCGCAAGGAAAATCCACTAGTGAAAGCCGAAGATGCGGTAGTGATCGATACTACAGATTTGGAGTTTAATAAGCAGGTGCAGCGGGTAGTAGATATAGCACGGGAAGCGATGCAAGCGCCCTAATAACATAAACACACTATGAAAGTAACTATAGATAAAAATTCAGGATACTGCTTTGGGGTTGAGTTTGCCATTCAGATGGCCGAAGATGAAATGGCTGAATCCCAGAATCTTTACTGCTTAGGAGATATTGTTCATAACGACATGGAGGTAAAGCGATTACACGAGAAAGGCCTCCGCATTATTTCCCGTAATGACTTGGCGAACCTTCGCGACTGTAAAGTGCTTATTCGTGCCCACGGCGAACCACCGGAAACCTACCAAGTTGCCCTAAAAAATAATATCGAGCTCATTGACGCGTCCTGCCCAGTAGTGCTGAAACTGCAAAATAGGGTGAAAAACGCATTTGATACTATGGAAAAGGTAGATGGGCAGATTGTAATCTACGGAAAACCCGGTCATGCCGAAGTAATTGGGCTTACTGGACAGACCCGGGGTCAAGCGATTATTGTCATGCACGATGAAGACCTAGAGAAGATTGACTACACCAAGCCAGTTACTTTATTTAGTCAGACCACCAAAAGCACTCAGGGCTTTTATCGTATGAAGGCAATGATTGAAGAGCGCCTGAAAGCCGCCAATAGTGAAAATGGTGAACTAGAAACTGTGGATTTTAATGCGAACGACAGCATTTGTCGCCAGGTATCGAACCGGGAACCACAGCTTCGTAAATTTTCGGAAGAACAAGATGTGATAATCTTCGTGAGTAGCAAAAAAAGTTCTAATGGTAAAGCTCTGTTCAGTGTGTGCCAAGAAACCAACGAACGAAGCCACTTCATTGCCAACGAAGAAGAACTACAGCCCGAATGGTTTGAAGGCGTAGCAACCGTAGGTGTTTGCGGTGCCACTTCTACTCCCATGTGGCTGATGGAGCAGGTGGCCAATGGCATTCGTAATCTAGAAAGCAAATTGGCTGAAATATCATAACTACTTTTCAAGGTTATAAGCTAGGCTTCACTCATTCTAGCTGTGAAACCTTTTGTGCAATTTCAATAGCCATTTCCTCTCTTTCCTTATTTACGTCTTGGTATTTAGCCAGCAGCTTTTCCAGCATACTGCGGAATAGCCCTGGTTTTTGTTGCGATAACTCCTGCTTCTCTTCAGGATCATTTACTACATCGTACATAACAAACTGCGTTGGCTGAGTAAAAGCTTCACTTTGTAATCCTCGGAGTACATAGTTACCATCTCGAATGGCTACAACTGGATCACTCCCTCTAGGTTTGCGTTGGCTTCCATCCAATCGGCGGTTGTACCCACCCCCTATTATTTCATACTCAGCTGGGTCTTCAAACTGCCAGTAAAGTGGGCTCTCTCGCTCAATTGGTACCCCTTCTAACAAATGAGCCAGTATGCTGCTGCCATCCAGTGCTCGATCAGTAGGCAAAGGCTGGCTGACTAGCTCACAAAAAGTAGGCAAAATATCTAATGTACTGTTAGGCTCATTAGAAACTCCAGGAACAATCCAACCTGGCCATCGAACTAAGCCCGGTACTCGGATACCCCCTTCGTACAACTGATATTTTTGCCCAAATAAAGGATATGAAGTACCGTAACAAAAATAGGTCGCTTCCCATCTTTGGAGTACATCAGGGCCATTATCGCTAGAAAAAAACAGTAAGGTACTTTCGTCAAGTCCAAGAGAATCTAAAGCAGCTAGCAAGTCGCCAATAGCTGCGTCCAGATGCGTAATGTTACCGTAGTAGGCATCCTTGCGGGCGTTCCCAGTATCGTACCGATCTACGTACTTATCCGCTGCTAGTACCCGGATATGTACCGCATCGTAGGGTAAATAAAGAAAAAATGGACGGGAAGCATCGCGCTCATTGTTTAGCCAATCTACCGCAGCCTCTGTAATTATGTCACTTGTATAGCCTCGGATAGATCCTAGGGGCTCACCATCTATATTAAAAAAGTCACCAGGGTGTTTTTGAGTATTAGTTTTTAGTAATCGGGTAAAATGTGGGTTTTCCTTGCTGACCATACCCGCTTCAAAACCCTGTTGCTTAGGAAATGAGCCTGTCCACCCAGCCCAACTCTCCTTCTTTTCCCAGTCAGCTCCGTTCAAATGCCATTTCCCGAAAATTGCCGTTTGGTAACCAGCTTGTTGTAACACTTCGGCAATGGTAAGTTCTTTTCCGGGTAGAAAGATTTGATCATCATCTTTAGTATCCCGGATATACAGATTGATATTGTGTCAGGTGGGAGTTCGCCCCGTCAGAAGGCCTGCCCGAGATGGAGAGCAAACCGGAGATGCCGAATAGTGGTGCCGAAACACTAGGCTTTCCTGAGCCAGCTTAGCTAAGTTGGGAGTACGCACATGAGGATTACTAAATTCAGTGATGCCCGAAAGTCCCAAGTTCACATCCCCGTAGCCCAAGTCATCTACCAGTATGTAAATAATGTTAGGATGATTTCCAGAAACCTGCCCAACGGCTATATGAGCAATACTAGAAAGTAACCCAAATAATAATAGGATAACTGAAAAGATACTAGACATAAGTAATTACAGTTGTTGTAAGTGAATCTCTCAAAAGAATTCTATGAAAAGATACGCTAATTTCTAGCAATTACTTTTAGTGAAAGACATGTTCGTTCTGAAAAATAATACTTTTTGTGAATCCTTACCGCTCTCTATATTTGTTGACCTTCATTGGACTAGTAATAATCAGTACATACTTCTTTGGTATGTCTTCTAACTCAAACCGTCTTCCAGAAGACGCTGTAATTGACCACATTGTAGTAGAAAAGAGCCAGCGGCAGATGCACGTATATTTCGGTGACTCTTTACTGAAGACCTACCCCATTGCGTTGGGCTTTAGTCCGGTAGGGCATAAAGAGGTAGAGGGAGACGGAAAAACTCCCGAGGGATTGTACTATATTGACAGCAAGAATCCCAACAGTGCCTATCATCTCAATTTAGGTGTTTCCTACCCTAATGAACAAGATCGGACTCATGCTGAAGCCTTAGGTCAATCGCCAGGAGGCGATATCAAAATTCATGGGCTAAAAAATGGAGTAGGTTTCATTGGGTCAGCTCATCGCCAGCAAGACTGGATAGCGGGCTGCATTGCCGTTACTAACGAAGAAATGGAAGAACTTTACCGCAGTGTAGCTATCGGTACCCCCATTGAGATAAAACCTTGAGACACTAAAACATCGCTCTGTCGGGCAACTGGTATTAGCTGATTCTTTTTTGTTAACTTTAAAGCTTATTTATTCGTAAGCAACGTATGACTTTTGAAGAAATACACGCCCGCATTCTAACCTATCAGCGAGAGGGCAAAAAACTATTTACTAGCTCCTCTTTCCAGTCGCATAGCTTGGTACTCCTCCATATGCTTTCCCGTATTGATCGTAGCATTCCGGTTTATTTTCTCAATACTGGTTATCACTTTCCTGAAACCGTAGCGTTTGTGGATGAAGTTACAGAACGATTCGGTCTCAACACTGTTCGTTTGAACCCGATTGTCCCGAAACACCAGCAACGTGATGCCGGAGGTAATTTACTGTTCACTTCTGACCCGGATTATTGCTGCTTCTTGAACAAAACTCAGCCGATGGAAGAGGTTCTACGGAACTACGATGTATGGATCAATGGAGTACGGGCTGATCAGAGCTTAGTCCGTAAAGCTATGAAAGTGGAGCAACCTGCCCCACATAATGTTTTGCGTTTTCATCCTATGCTAGACTGGTCTATCCAAGAAATTTTCGCCTACCTGCGCGAGTATGACCTACCCCGTCACCCACTCGATGCCAAGGGTTATTCGAGCATTGGCTGTGAACCTTGTACCAAGAAGCCTGATCCTGAAATGCATGAACGGGAAGCTCGCTGGTACGGCATGAACAAAGTAGAGTGTGGATTGAATACCGACTTAGCCCAATCATCATAAGCTTATGACTATTTTAATTACCGGTGGGGCAGGTTACATTGGAACCCAGCTTGTGGCTGAATTGGTGAAAGATCATTCGGTATCGCGTATTATCATTTACGATAACCTGTCACGGGATAATTACAATGCCTTTCTGGGCCACTCACTCTATAAGCGCACTGATAATACGTTGAAAATTGAGTTTGTTTCCGGAGAACTACTAGATACCCGAAAACTGCGATCCGTTGTGCAAGAAGCTGATATAGTATACCATTTGGCAGCTAAAGTGGTTACTCCATTTGCTACTACGGACGGACATGCCTACGAACAGACGAACCACTGGGGCACTGCTGAGTTGGTGTACGCCATTGAAGAATCTCCGCGAGTAAAAAAACTGATTTACGTGAGCAGCACCTCAGTTTACGGTTCAGCTCACGCTGGGGAAGATACCGTTCCGAATCCACAGACCATTTACGGTATTTCTAAATTACGAGGCGAAGAGCATGTGCAACGGCTATTCTCGAAATTACCGACCTACATTATTCGGTGCGGAAATGTATACGGTTATAACAAAAGCCTACGCTTCGATGCGGTAATCAATCGGTTTATGTTTGAGGCAAATTTTCGGCGAAGAGTATCTATTCACGGTGATGGAAAACAGCGACGGGCTTTTATTAGTGTACAGCTAGCCGGGGAGACTTTAGTGAAACTGCTTAACGCTGATATGCCCTCTGATACCTATAATCTGGTAGAT
Organism: uncultured Flammeovirgaceae bacterium; assembly: GCA_937884755.1. GTDB lineage: Bacteria > Bacteroidota > Bacteroidia > Cytophagales > Cyclobacteriaceae > Tunicatimonas. The sequence goes on along the minus strand of CAKZYJ010000523.1, from coordinate 21,099 downwards.
AAAAATTTTCAGATCCTCGATATCATAGACGTAGTGAAGGCTATTTACTTTGACTTAGAATTTATCTTTGTTAACCGGCACTTAGGGCTGCGGGAATTATCGGTAGATACAGATTTAAAAATCTTCAGCCATATACCCCGTTGGGAAGAACGTTCCTTGCTAGATGAAATGGAGGAGTTTAAAACGCGGTTTTCTTTTTGATAAGTGTATTCAAGTGTTCATGTATTCAAGTTGATTTCTTATCAAAAACATGAACACTTGAATACGTGAATACCATGTGCTTAACAATACTCGTCAAACACATCTAGTAAGTGCTCGGCGATCATCTCGGCGGAACGGCCTTCAATGTGGTGGCGCTCTACAAAATGCACTAATTCTCCATCTTTAAACAAAGCAATAGAAGGTGAAGAAGGCGGGTAGGGAAGCGTATACTCCCGAGCCTTAGCTACCGCTTCCTGATCAACTCCGGCAAATACAGTAGTTAACTGGTCGGGCTTCTTCTCAGAGTGATGTACAGCTAGTTTCACTCCCGGACGAGCGGCACCAGCAGCACATCCACATACGGAGTTAATAACCATTAACGAGGTACCCTCGTGATTATCTAAATGATTTACAACTTCTTCAGCGGTAGTCAGTTCAGCAAATCCGGCTGAAGTCAAATCGGTGCGCATTGGCGCCACTAATTCTGCAGGATACATATGTATTTAATTTATTTTGTGATAATATTTATGCTCTATTGTTCAATTGCTAAAAGGCTGATGGTCATTTGTCAATAAACTCGGAATCCGGACTTCCAACTTTGCGCTTCCCTCTTTCAACTTCTACATAAACCCTAGTTCGAGTTTGGCGGCTTCAGACATCATGTCTTGGGTGTACGGAGGATCAAACGTCAGTTCAATGTTTACTTCATTTACTCCTTCAATGGCTTTTATTTTGCCCTCCACTTCAGCCGGTATAGCTTCGGCAGAAGGACAAGCCGGTGAGGTTAACGTCATCAAAACGTAGACGTTGTTCACCGGATAAATATTGATTTCATAAATCAGCCCTAATTCGTATACATCTACCGGTATTTCCGGATCGTATACGGATTTAATGGCCGATACGATTTTCTCTCGTAATTCCTTGGTATTTGTTGTAGCTGTCTCGCTCATAATTTACTTCTCTTCTGATTTCGTAACTGCCTGCTGTTCCTTGCTTACTAGCGCAAACAATTTCATTTGCTTAATCATCGCCGCAAAGCCGTTAGAACGCTGGGTGCCGATGAAGCGGTTCATCCCAATTTTATCAATAAAATACAGATCGGCATCTACAATCTCACTAGGAGTTTGATCCTGAAATACTCGCACCAACAGACTCACTAACCCTTTAGTAATCGCAGAGTTGCTATCCGCTTCAAAGTGCATCCGACTGTCTTCCATTGCTGGAATCAACCAAACCTTCGATTGGCACCCTTTTACTGTATTTTCATCTACTTTTTGAGATTCATCCAGTGCTGGCAATTTTTGACCCAATTCCATAATATAGAAATTAGTCATTTCCGGGTCACCATCCAGCAGAGCAAATTCTTCAATAATCTCGTCCTGTACTTCAGTAATTGATTGCGGCATAGGCTATCTCCTCATCATGGTTACTATACGGTTCAACCCCTCAACAAGTTGATCAATTTCCTCTTTGGTATTGTAGATAGCGAAGGAAGCGCGAATGGTTCCTTCTAGTCCAAAACGGTTCATCAGTGGCTCAGTACAGTGGTGTCCGGTGCGTACCGCAATACCGCGTGCATCTAGCATCTGACCAATGTCAAAATGAAAGATGTCATCAAAAACGAAAGAAACCACATTCATTTTTCGCTCGGCCGTACCAATAAAGCGGATACCCGGTACGTCAGCTAAACGCTCATGAGCGTAGGTTAACAAGCTTTCTTCGTGAGCCTGCATGGCCGATTTTCCTAGTTGGTTGATGTACTCAATGGCAGCTTTCAGCGCAACTACGTCGGCAATATTAGGAGTACCAGCCTCAAACTTATAAGGAATATCGTTGTAGGTGGTTTTCTCAAAGCTTACGCTTTTGATCATCTCTCCCCCACCTTGGTAGGGAGGCATCTTCTCCAGATGGCGGCGCTTACCGTACAGCACTCCTACTCCGGTAGGACCAAAAATTTTATGACCCGAGAAAACATAGAAGTCGCAATTCAATGCCTGTACATTAATATCCAGGTAAGCGGTAGATTGAGCTCCGTCGATCAGTACGCTAGCCCCGTGCTCATGGGCCAGATCAATAATCTCCTCTACCGGATTGATGGTTCCTAGCGAATTAGAAACGTATACTATGCTTACTAACTTAGTCTTATCAGAAAGTAATTTCTTGTATTCTTCTAGTATTATTTCACCTCGATCATTTACCGGGATCACTTTCAACAGTGCTCCTTTTTCTTCGCATAGCATCTGCCAGGGAACAATATTCGAATGGTGCTCCATGGCCGAGATGATGATTTCATCGCCCTCCTGTACATTCATCCTACCGAAAGTAGACGCTACCAGATTGATACCATCGGTAGTACCTTTAGTAAATACGATCTCTTCGGGTTCATTAGAATTGATGAACCGGTGGATAGCTTGACGGGTCTCTTCAAAAGCGGCAGTGGCTCGCTCAGCTAAAGTGTGGATGCCCCGATGAATGTTGGCGTTATCTTTCTCATAATAATGCGTAAGCGCATCAATTACCGACTGAGGTTTCTGGGTAGTAGCCGCGTTATCAAGATAAATCAGCGGACGGCAGTTTACCTCCTGGTGAAGAATCGGAAAATCTTGGCGAATCTGGTCTATATCAAATTGGGTAGCTGCTGCTACCGCGTTTTCGGTATTCATACCAAACGGTTAAATGTTATTTGTCTAAGCGAGTATCAATCACCTGCTCTATTTGCTGGCGAATGAAATCAAGCTCAATATTTTCTAAAACGTCTCCGGCAAAAGCTCGGAGCAGAATGGCCGTTGCCTGCTCCTTACTCATCCCTCGGGTACGTAGGTAAAACAGTTGTTCTTCATCTATCTGGCCGGTGGTAGCCCCGTGCGAGCACTTCACATCATCAGCCCAAATCTCTAATTGGGGTTTAGTATCAATGGAGGCATCATCAGTCAGCAGAATATTGGCGTTAGACTGAAAAGCATTGGTCTTTTGCGCATCCTGCCGCACATAAATTTTCCCATTGAATACACCTTTAGAATTATCATCCATGATACCTTTGTACAATTCGTTGCTGAACGAATTAGGCTTACGGTGATCTACGGCCGTGTGATTATCTACGTGCGACTTTTCATCTAGCATGTACAAGCCGTACATGTGAGATTCGCAATTTTCATCATCCAACACGATGTTCAGGTTATTCCGCAACATCGTCCCTTGTAAAGAAACCGTCACTGCCGTAAAGCGGCTATCCCGAGCCTGGTATACTTCAGTAGTTCCGGTATGATAAGCCTGGGCGCTTTCGGGCTGTAGTTTGGTATAATGCACCGAAGCATTAGGCTGTACCCAAATCTCACTCACAACGTTCTGATAACTAGCAGCACCCCCTACGGTGTAAAATGATTCTACCACCGAAAATTTACTTCCGGTTTCAGCCACATACAGATTTCGGGGAGAGGCGACACTCACTCCAGTCGAAGTATCACTGATGAAATAGGTGAGTATGGGTGTTTCTACTAAAACATTTTTCGGAACATGAACCATCACCCCCTCCTGCGCAATAGATGTGTTCAGGGCGGCGAAGGAATCTGGATGAAATGAAGGCTGCTGAGAGAAATACTGATCAATTACTTGGCCATGCTTTTGGTAGGCCTCTGATAATGGAACAATGGTCACTTCTTCTAATGAGCTAATCACTTTGGATAGTGACGGCTGATACTCTCCATTGACAAAAACCAATTGGTTGGCCTGAACATCAGCAGGAATGACTGATGCGAGTAGTTCCTGCACCAAATCGGTATTAAATGAAGTATTGGCCAGATTAACTTCCGAAAATTCCCGCTCCAACGCTCGCCCAATCGGGGTATATTTATACTCTTCGTTCTTCTTAGAGGGAAATCCTAGTTTCTCAAAATCGCTCAGAGCAGCTCTCCTCCGCTGGTGCCAAGATGTTTCTCCCTGACCATTAATCGCAGCTTCCCGATCATTAAAATAGGTTATAAATGCTTCTTGTAAACTCATAAAATGGTGTGAATCTGATTAGGCTACTTTTCCCAAGCTTATGTTCTACTAGGTCATACTTGGGTACTACTATAAAATTACTATGCGGTAGCGTCTGCCGTCTCTTTAATCCAGTCGTACCCTTTTTCTTCCAGTTCCAGGGCCAAACCCTTATCACCGGACTTCACGATACGGCCATTGTACAGTACGTGCACAAAATCAGGAACGATGTATTCCAGCAATCGCTGGTAGTGGGTTACCACGATGGTAGCATTGTTTTCACTGCGTAATGCATTTACTCCACCGGCTACAATTCGGAGGGCATCAATATCCAGTCCCGAATCAGTTTCGTCCAGAATAGCCAGCGTTGGCTCTAACATCGCCATCTGAAAAATCTCATTCCGCTTCTTCTCTCCCCCAGAAAAGCCTTCATTAAGTGAACGGCTCAGCAAGGATTGGTCAATATCGACCAGCTTCATCTTTTCCTTCATCAGCTTCAGGAAGGAAACGGCATCCAGTGGGTCTTTCCCTTTGTGCTGACGTACTTGGTTTACAGCTGTTTTCAAAAAGTTAGTCGTACTCACCCCAGGAATCTCTACCGGATACTGAAAGGCCAGAAAAATACCCTCCCGAGCCCGTTCTTCCGGCTCCATCTCTAATAGGTCTTGTCTCTGATATTCTACCGAACCTTGGGTAACTTCAAAATCTTCGCGACCGGCCAGCACTGATGCTAGGGTGCTTTTTCCCGAACCGTTAGGCCCCATAATGGCGTGTACTTCGCCCGGCTTTACTTCTAGTTCAATTCCTTTTAGTATCTCTTTTTCTTCTACTCGAGCGTGTAAATCAGTTATTTTTAACATATGAAGAGTGTATTATAGCAACAAAATCAGAAGTGCATCCACATTGGATAACCCTTCTGATTTCGTAATGTTCAGTTTTAAAAATTTAGAAAAATTACCCTACGCTACCTTCTAACGTAAGTGCCAGAAGTTTTTGAGCTTCTACGGCAAACTCCATCGGAAGTTGGTTAAGCACCTCTTTGCAGTAGCCATTTACAATCAATGCTACCGCGTCTTCCTCATCGATGCCTCGTTGTAAACAGTAAAAAATCTGGTCTTCGCCGATCTTAGAAGTAGTAGCTTCGTGCTCAATCTGAGCGGTGCTGTTGTCAGACTCTATATAAGGAAACGTATGGGCTCCGCAGCGGTCTCCCATTAACAAGGAGTCGCACTGCGAGAAGTTACGCGCACCTTCGGCTCGTTTCATAACTTTCACTAGTCCTCGGTAACTATTTTGGCTTACTCCAGCCGATACACCTTTAGAAACGATTCGGCTACGGGTATTTTTACCAATATGAATCATCTTGGTACCAGTGTCGGCCTGCTGATGGTTATTGGTTACCGCTACCGAGTAGAACTCACCAATTGAATTATCGCCTTTCAAAATACAACTTGGATACTTCCAGGTTACGGCTGAACCAGTTTCTACCTGCGTCCAGGAAATTTTTGAACGCTCACCTGCACAGATACCCCGCTTGGTAACAAAATTATAGATACCACCCTTACCATCTTTATCACCGGGATACCAGTTCTGTACAGTAGAATATTTGATCTCAGCATCCTTAGCTGCGTACAATTCCACTACCGCTGCGTGTAACTGATTCTCGTCACGCATGGGAGCAGTGCAACCTTCCAGGTAGCGCACGTAGGAACCTTCTTCAGCAACAATCACGGTACGTTCAAACTGACCCGAGTTGGCCGCATTGATCCGGAAGTAAGTAGAAAGCTCCATTGGACAGCGTACCCCCTTGGGAATATAACAGAAAGAGCCGTCGCTAAACACCGCTGAATTAAGTGCAGCATAGTAATTATCTCCCGGAGGCACCACTGAACCAATGTACTTACGCACTAGCTCGGGATGCTCCTTCACTGCTTCACTAAAGGAGCAGAAGATTATACCTAACTTAGCCAACTTATCCTTGAAAGTGGTAGCCACCGATACGCTGTCAAATACTGCATCAACTGCCACTCCGGTAAGCCGCTTCTGCTCTTCTAGCGAAATACCCAATCTCTTAAAAGTATCTAGTAGTTCAGGATCTACTTCATCCAAGCTTTTGGGCTGGACTTTTTGCTTGGGGGCTGCGTAATAGATAATATCCTGATAATCAATTTCGGGAAAAGACACATTGTGCCAAGTAGGTTCTTTGAGGGTAAGCCAATGGTGGTAAGCTTTAAGCCTCCACTCCAGTAGCCACTCAGGCTCCTCCTTTTTGGCCGAAATGAAACGAATGGTATCTTCGTTTAATCCTTTGGGAGCCGATTCCTGCTCGATATTGGATTCAAAACCGTACTTGTAATCAGATTGGGTAAACTCCTCTAGGATCTGGTTGTCTTTACTCATTATGATTTTTGTTTAAATCTTTCCTAGATAACGTTGCACAGAGCGAAACGTTCCGAAAAAATAGGTGAAAACTTGTCGAAGTTTTCTCAAACCGACTTTTCATTATTTAGAACGAATTTAAACGAGAGGAGTTACAAAACCTACTACTAAAAAATTAAAATTTAATCACCCAGTTGAATATGACGGTTTAGGCTTTCTTCCAGTGAAATTAGGGTTTCAGTTCTGACAATACCTTCTATGCGTTGAATTTTATCGTGCAATACTTCCCGGAGGTGTTTAGTGTCACGGCAGTGGATTTTGATAAAGATACTGTAGTTGCCGGTGGTGTAATGAATTTTAACAACTTCGGGTACTTTTTTTAGTTCGTCTACTACAACACTATAAAGCGAGCTTTTCTCCAGATATATTCCTAAAAACGCAGTGATATCGTAACCTAACTTAGAGTAGTCCATATTCAGGGTTGTACCCTGCACAATACCCATCTCCTCCATTTTTCGCATTCGGACGTGCACCGTCCCTCCTGACACATAAACTTTTTTGGCTATTTCGGTGTAAGGGATTTTGGCATCTTCTGAAAGTAGGGCTAAGATTTTTAGATCAATGTTGTCAATTTCTAAATTTTTGCTCATTTTGGTGCTGAAAATTAGGTTATATCTAATGATTTCGCCGTTAAATTACGATGGATATAAATTTTTACCAAATTTATTAAATATTTTTTAAGTTAATAGAGAACTTATTAATTTAGCAATCATAAATCAACGACAAAGCTGCGAAGGCTTATACACTGTAGGGTGATGAAACTGGCAGCCATGCCCTCCCGTCTCGAGGGTGGAGACAACGGAATAAACTAGCTTATGTTGTTTCTGGAAAAGGTTATGAACTTTCATGACCTTTTTTTATTTCCCTTTCCCCTCCCGAAAACACACTTCCTTCTTTTTTGCTTGAAGATTTGCTAATTTACGACAAAAAAATTCGTTTAGATTAGTAAATCATCATAAACAGACTTATTAAATATGGAAGTCAAAACATCACCCTGGTTTCAGCATTACCCAGAGGGAGTTCCTCAAGAAATTGATTCTCACCAGTATGAATCTTTAGTTGACTTGCTGGAAACCTGCATAAAAGAGTACGGTCCTCTCTCTGCTTTTGAGTGTATGGGTGCCGCCATCACATTTGATGAACTAGATCAGCAGTCTCAAGACTTTGCAGCTTTTCTCCAAAAAGACTTAAAATTAGCCAAGGGATCGCGAGTGGCTATACAAATGCCGAACCTATTGCAATATCCAGTGGCTATGCTAGGTGCACTGCGCGCAGGTATGATCGTGGTAAATGTCAATCCTTTGTATACTGCCCGGGAAATGAAGCACCAGTTCAACGATTCAGGCGCCGATGCTATAGTGATTCTGGCTAACTTTGCCTATAATCTTGAGAAAATTCTTTCTGAAACTTCTATCAAACACGTGATCGTCACCGAAATTGGCGACCGCTTGGGTGGATTAAAGAAAACACTGGTGAATGCCGTAGTAAAGTACGTAAAGAAGATGGTACCCAGCTACAATTTGCCAACTGCCATTAAATTTAACGATGCCCTGAAACGGGGAAGCCAACGAACCTTTGAACGCGTAACTATGAAAGGAGAAGATACTGCTTTCTTGCAGTATACCGGGGGCACTACTGGAGTTTCTAAAGGAGCTGTACTTTCCCATACTAATCTGGTAGCCAACATGGAACAGATTTCTGCCTGGATGGCCATCGGATTGAATAAACGGTCAGAGACAATGATTACCGCCCTGCCGCTGTACCATATTTATGCCCTTACGGTGAACTGCCTGTCTATGATGAAAATTGGGGCTAAAAACGTACTGATTACCAACCCTCGGGACATGAAGGGTTTTATTAAGGAGTTGAAGAAGCATCCGTTCACGGTAATCACTGGAGTAAATACCTTATATAATGGTATGATGAACCATCCTGATTTTGATACGATAGATTTTTCACACCTGAAGATTACCAGTGCGGGTGGTATGGCGGTACAAAATGCCATTGCTGAGCGTTGGAAGAAGAAGACTAGTGTTCCAATCGCTGAGGGCTACGGATTAACTGAAACCTCTCCGGTACTGACCTCTAATATTCCGGTAGCGGGGCTGGAACGTATTGGTACCATAGGTATTCCTCTACCTAGCACTCAAATTATCATCATTGATGACGAAGGCAAAGAAGTAGCTACTGGTGAGCCGGGTGAAATTTACGCTAAAGGCCCCCAAGTAATGTCTGGCTACTGGAACCGCTCCGATGAAACCGATAAAGTATTTACCGAAGACGGCTGGTTTAAAACCGGCGATGTAGGGGTGATGGACGAAGAAGGTTTTACCCGAATAGTGGACCGTAAGAAGGAGATGATAAATGTTTCAGGATTTAATGTGTATCCTAACGAAATTGAGCACATTGTTTCCGGACATGAGAAAGTACTGGAAGTTGGCGCTATTGGTGTTCCCGATGAGCGATCAACCGAAGTGGTAAAAATCTGCGTGGTGAAGAAAGATCCTTCGCTTACTGAAGAGGAACTAAAGAGCTTCTGTAAAGAGAATATGACTGCCTACAAGGTACCTAAGTACATCGAGTTCCGCGATGAACTACCTAAGTCTAATGTAGGTAAAATTCTTAGAAGACTACTTAAAGAAAATCCCGTAGAAGAAAAAGCATAATCGGTTACCGATTATGCTTCTCCTCCACTATTATTGACCAAACCCAATGACTACCCGCCGGTTCTGTTTTCTTCCTTCAGGACTGGCGTTATTTGAAGCGGGCTGAGTAGATCCTTTGCCGTAAGTAATAATTCGTCTTTCTTCTATTCCCCGGTTTATTAGGTAGCGTTTTACTGCTTGAGCTCTTTCAATAGACAATTTCAAATTATAGTCTTTACCTCCTGAATCGTCGGCGTGCCCTACAACCTCGGTATAGAGGCTAGTGTTTTCTTTCAAAATATCAATGGACTCTTTCAAGTCTTCGTAACCAGCTGGCAGTAATTGGCTGGAGTTGAGGTTGAAGTAGATTGTATTGCTCTCAAATGTCTTCTCAGGAGCCGTACCTCCGCTGTTCTGCCGGTTACCTCCTTCAGTGTTAGACTTTTTGAATTCGTCTAGCAGTGCCTGTGTCTCCAACAACAAGGCCTGCGTCTCCGCATCCAATTCCATACCTGCTCCCGACTGACCATCTAAGGTAAGGCGAGTACCCGAACCATCGCTTACAATACGGCTGGCAAGTTCCTGCTCTCGCTCTTCCCGGCTAATTACCCGCGACTGATAAATATCAGCCGAACGACCGTAGCGGTTGCTGATAAAAAAGACCTGCTCGTTTTCCGAAATAGTCAGGTAGGCATCAAAACTTGATGAGTTAATGCCATCGCCTAGATTCTCCGGCTTACTCCAGTTGGTCCATGATGTATCCTGACGATAACTAACGAACAAATCGGCGTTACCATAGCCGGGGTGTCCGTTGCTGGAAAAGAAAAGTGTTTTCTTATCTTCCGACAGGAACGGCGATATTTCGTAGCCTTCGGTATTAATAACTTCGCCCAGGTGAATTAGCTCACTCCATTCGCCCGTAGAAGGATTTTTTTCGGTTATGTATAAATCCTCCATTCCCTGGGAGGTTTCTTTTTGAAGAGACACTACCGCCACATCTTCGCTGGGTAGCACGTATATGCCGTAAAAGTTACCAATTTTCTCCTCTAGCCCAGGGATTGAAATGTCATTAGGTTCGCGCCAGTCCTGCCCCGTATTAAAGCTAAAAGCCATGCCCGGTTTTTCTTCTTTTTCTGTCTGATAAGAATTGAGTAGGTAGACTGTATTACCAGTACGGCTGACCCCTACTACGGCATTATTATTCCGGTTATTCAGGTTTTCTAAATTGTTCTCTGGCTCGGTCCATGCACCAGAAGGCTGTTGTTTGCTGTACCATATATCCTGCCCGGAACGCATCCCTCCGGTGTTCTGAGCGTACAACGAGCGCACAAAATAGAGGGTACTGTCCGTAGCTGAGTACAATGGATACCCTTCTTCAGCAGTACTATTTACGGTATCATTCAGCGCTACGGGCTCAGAAAAGAAAACAGTCTGTCCGCAAACGGGCAAAGCCAAAAACGCTAAAGCACAGATTAGAAGATATGATATTCGTTTCATAAGTCAATTGCTTAAAATTACCACAGATATGGAGCTACTTGCCGGGTGTTGAATAGTGTTAAACCCAACGCAACTTCGTGAATACCTGCCTCCATATTATTGATTCCTGATAAACCATAATCGTAGGAATAGCTGATGTTAAAGGTATTGTTGATGGACACGCCAGCCATACCAGCTACGGTATTATTATTCCGGTAAGATGCTCCAAACCAGAATAAATCCTGCACTTTCAGGCGGGCTCCTACATCGTAGGTGAGAGGATTAGCTCCATCGGTAGCGACAAAGGCCCCTGGCATCAGCATCAAAGTTTCTGATAGATTGAGGCGGAAACCAAGCATCCCGAAATGAGTAAGCTGTTGCTGAGCAGAAATTTCGCTATCGTTGTACAGGTTATTCTGAAAAATACGAGCGGCTGAATAACCTACGTAGAATAAATCATTGTACAGAAACAATCCCGCATTTACATCGAAATCGGTGGTTTGCCTTTGCTGATTGCCGTAGGCGATGAACGTAGGATCGTTAGGGTCGATCACGGTCACCTGAGAAACATCAATCCGTTGGTTATTGATACCTGCCGAAACACCTAACGAGAGCCGCAATTTTTCACCTACTAAAAGGTGAGAAGCATAAGAAAGAAATCCAGAAGTTTGAGCAAATATACCTTGTGAGTCGCTAATAACGTAACCGCCCACTCCGTGTTTTACCCGACTCGGGCTGTATCCCTGCGGTCCATCGAGTTGATCGTACAAGGATGGATTACTGATTCGAAGTGCATTGTTGCGGTAGCTGGCTTGGGATTGATTAGATCTTAGCGGAGAGTGAATGCTTAGATAATAGGTTTCTGGTGCACCATCCACCCCCGACCACTGCTGACGGTAGCCAATCTTTACATCCATAAACCCTTCAATACCGGTAGTAGCCGGATTGATGGCCATCGGATTATTAAAATATTGAGTAAGGCGAAACAGCTGCTGCCCTGAACTACTGGCGACGGGCAGCATATTGGCGGCAAAAAAGGCCAGAATAAATAGTATGTAAAGCTTTTTCATCATCGTAACAAGGTTACTGTTCCAGTATATTCTTTAGCTCCAGGATCAGCCAGAACGGTATAGTAATACGTACCCACCGGAAGGTTATTTCCCTCGTAAGTTCCGTCCCAGTTATTTTGATAGTTGGCACTTTCAAACACCGTTTGCCCATAACGATTATACACTCTCAGCTGTATTCTCGTAAAAATCACAGCATTGGGAAATTCCCACTGATCGTTAATATTATCCTCATTCGGAGTGAAAGCCGAGGGAATCTCCGGATCTACATCCGAACAATCGCGAACCGTAATGGCAATAGTATCCTGTACACTATCTAATCCTTCAGCCCCTCCAACCCAAATAATATAGTTGGTAGACTCTATCGGAGAGACGATAATAGCCGTTCCGTTTACAGCAGAATTAATCCGACAGTCCTCTCGGTCGCAGGACCAGGAATAGGTGAATGGTTCGTCGCCAGTGAGTACTTCCACGGTAAGTTCGGTTGTTTCGCCGGGGCAGATCGTCACTGAGTCGGTTACTGAGATAGTAAGTCCGGGTACAATAGTAAGCTCTACCATGGCACTGTTTTCCGCCAGCTCGGCTCCATCAAAAGCATTCCAACTAAAAGTATCCTCTCCTACGTAATCAGGGTTTGGCCGGTACTGAAGTTGGCTGATATTTTCTGCATTAAGGAAGAATCCTCCGACTCGAGAATCAATCTCATCTGCCTTAATGGTATCATCGCCCATAGACAAAACTCCCTGGGTAGGGAGAGAGACAATTCGTAAGCTACTGAACTGTCCTTCGTTGGGAAAATCATCTGGATCATTGTAATTACCAAGAAAGTCCTCCAGAGAAAAGATTAATGAGTCGCTCTGTACAACTTTCTTTTGAAAGTCGGAAAGTAGAGGGCGAGCGTTTTCAATGATCTGGACAGTTCGGGTGAGTATATTACTGGGTGTATCATCATTGAAAACTTGTAAAAGTATTCGTCGGTTGGGTTGTCCTTCGTTGGCACTGTAGCGAAAGCGTAGCGAACGGATTATAGTTTGATAGATGGCTAAAGAGTTTTTTCCGGTCACTTCCAGAATACCGTTTCCATCATCCCAACTAACCGATTGCTCTGCCGAAACATCTACCAGAATTGTATCTAAAGCCGCATTGTAGCTAGTCTCAAACGCTACCGTTAGGCGAGTCAGACTATCACTGTCTACATCTGAAAGTAGTACCGTAGAATGAATGGGTATTTCCCCACTTCTCAGCACATAATTCAGAATTTCGGGCTCGGAAGTAGATAAAACAGTGCTATCGTCCACCGGCACCACCACAAGGGTACGAGAAACCAGGTTGCTCACACTATCGTTCTCATCAAGGGCTTGAAACTCAAATGTAAGGAACGTGGTCAATGGGGCTTCACTGCTATTTTCGTAGGCCACTGACCGAAAAATGGATTGATACTGCTCCAGACTACCTTCCCCGGAAAACTGTACCTGGTTTTCAATTTGCTCTGCGGATACTCCGGCAATCAACGTATAAGTTATCTGATCTTCTTCGGACAGTCCTTCAGGTACCGTAATGGTTGCTGACCGCACGATGGTAACACCGTCAGGATCACTCAACGCGATTTCGTTGGTAATCGTTGCCGGTGGGCTGTTCTCCTGATATACCAACGTATCGACCTCTATATTGGACAGTAAAATGGGATCGTCAACCGGAACGATGGTAATATTCATTATACCTTCTTCCCGTTCATCGAGTGACCTTACTACCACACTCAACTGATCACTACCGACCACATTTTCATCGGGCTGATACTGTATGCCGCTAAGTAAATACCGAACTACTGAGCTAATAACAGAAAAAGCCAGATCGCTGTTATTCTGCTTCTGTTCCTCTGAGCCACCTCTCCCTTTGTTCTTATCCCCACCACCATTTTCCTTCTCATCTTCATCATCATCGTCGTCATCATTATCGTTACTGCTATCACCGTCATCGTCATCATCATGAGTACGGCTTCCACTGCTTAACCCATTCACTAGAGATAGCAAAGCAGAGTTGAGAGAAAGCTGACCGTTCTGTACAGTCAGTTCTACGTTTAGTGTCAGTGAAGCCGAAGCTTCTACTAAGATAGGCGGTAACACAGTAGCTCCATCTTCATCTACTTCAGCCGAGGGCGGTACAGAGAGTGATAGCAATACCGGGGCCTGCTTAACCGATATAGTAACGTAAGCTGGGTTGGCAGCCAGATCAATTCCGTCCGAAGCATTCCACTCAAACTGATCGCTGCCAAAGAATCCCGGATCAGGGGTATAGGCTAGTTGATTAAGATCACTTCGGTTAATGATACCCTCATCCACTACTACAAAATTGGCGTCAATAACTTCACCGTTCAAACTTAGCAATCCGTGATCAGGCAGTGAAAGTATTCGTATAGACTCGAGCTGAGGTTCTTGCTGATCGTTATAAGCCTGAGCAAACTGCTGTTGGCTAAAATTGAATACCTGATTTTGCTCAGTGTTAACGGCTAGGTCAACTACGCTGGGGGGAGTCTGCACTGGGGCAATGCCCCTTACGATGATATCACGCTGAAGATTCCGGCTGGCGAGGTTGTTTTCATCAAACACCCGAATTAAGATAGACCTTTTCTTCTCCGGGTCAAGGCCTCGGGTAAAAAGGTTGTTCACAATGAATACATTTCTTAAAGCTTCCTGGTACTGCGCTTTAGTAGCTCTACCTGTTAATACTAACCTTCTAAGCCCCTCATTCACAGCAGAAATTGGGCTTGAAGGCGGTGCCTGGTAAAACAATACATCCCCCTCCTCGAAATCAGTATCGGTAATCTCAGCTCTGATAATAAAATCATCGTCTGGATCGGTTAGTACTACGTCCTGAGCTACCGCTTGGGGGCTCACTATCGTAAACACCACTACCGGAGCATTTGCTGTGCTCCGCAACAGAGGAGGGTCACTCTCCTGAAGAATATTAATATTGCGGGATAGTGAATTGCTAGCCGCATCGTTTTGGTTGTAAACAGTCATAGAGACCGTTCTTCGTTGCGGTTCGGGCTGAGCGATGTTCGTGTTTTGGTAAAACACCGAACGAAGTGCGGTTTGCATGTCAGCCCCGCTCAGTGAGGTTCCTGCCGGATAGCTCAGCAGGTATAATCGGCCGCTTTCTTCATCAAATACTGAGAAGACGTTCTCCGCCCCTGAATACAGTAGTGTATCTTCATCAGCCACGTAACCTGCTTCAAATGCTACTACCGCGTAATTGATAGGCGTATTACCATTCACCTTAACGTTCTCAGTAAGCTGGATCGGCTCCTGTCCCTCAGTGAACGTGAGGGCATTATCTTCAATATTGGTTAGGCTCTGGGCACTCGCGGTATGAAAAAGTAAGCTCACAAAACCGCACAGACAGCCGAAATACGTTAAAAAAATAGGCTTTTGCATTACTTTAAGATCGTTACCTGGCCCTGGTAGCTTTTTTCACCATTGTTTAAATCTACCCGGTAGTAGTATGTCCCCGTTGGCAGACTCTTTCCCTGGTAAGATCCATCCCAGGCAGTATTGTACGTTTCAGAGAAGAACACTCGATGGCCGTACCGGTCGTATACTTCTACTATCCTCTGCTCAAAGGTATTAATATTCTGCAACTCCCAAGTATCGTTGATATTATCACCATTAGGAGTAAAACCGGTAGGAATCACCACATCGCAAGCACTAACCACCACAGAAATAGAGTTGCTAACCTGAATACCGTTAACGTCGGTAACGATTACCTGGTAGCTCCCGCTCTCCATAGGTGTAGCCGTCACTTCATCGGTACTTCCTACAATTCCACATTCAGCTTGATCGCAGGTCCACTGGTAGGTGAATGGAGCGGTTCCACCCTCTACAGTGGCAGTCAGATCAACTGGCAGCCCTAAACAGACCTCTTCAACTCCGCTAGTCAGCTCGACTGACAATAGCTTTATATTGATAGCTACGGTCGCGTTCTGTTCAGCAAACTCGGCTCCGTCGGTAGCATTCCAGCTAAACTGGTCGGCTTCGGTTTCATTGGTAGGTATTACGTAGCTTAATGATGAAATATCATCGCGGGTAATAAGAAGACCGAAGTCTCCTAATTCATCTATCGTGATTATTTCTTCATCCATTCGTAGCTGGCCCGCCTGAGGTAGCGATAATATTCTGATTGCTTCAAAGTTATCGACGGTTGGAAAGTTATCCGGATCAGAATAAGCATTCAGGAAGTCGCTGGCGGTAAATTGACGAACCTGACCACTATTGGCTTCTATCGTGAGGTTAGTTATTTGTGGAGCCTGATTAAAGACAATACGAATTCGTTGATTGGTTTGGCTTGTAACTCCTGCACTGGTAGTAGTTGTAATTGTTAAAAGCTTCTCTGCTTCTTCGTTACCAGCATAACGATAAAGAATAGATTGCAATACAAGCTGATATTCTTCCAGTGTGCCATCTCCGCTAATTTCAAGCACACCAGTTTCATCATTCCAACCTACAGTTAAATTTGACTCGATAGGGATGACTAGATTATCTAAATCAGGGACATACAATTCATCTTGGAACCGAATAACTAAGCTACTCAATATTTCGTCATCGGGATCGAGAATTAGCGCCTGCTCAAATAATGCTAATTCCTCGGTACCAATGATATAGAATGCCTCCTGGGCAAGCTGAGCTATTTCGGTGGTATCATCAACTGCTGTGATAACCACTGCACGACTTACTACATTACTAAGTGCTTGATTAGCGTCAGCTACCTGTATCTCGATGAGTCGTTCAGTTGGATTGGGGTTATCATCAGTACTGAAGAACTGCACTGATCGAATTGCCTCTTGATAGTCTGATAAAGATGCTTCCCCTTCCAATAGAAGCGTGTTCTCACTGAATGAAGACTGTATTCCATTCCCACTGAGTAATAATTCATCCCCTTCTTGAGCATCTACAATAGTTAAGGTGGCTTTGGCTACGGGGTCTTCTTCTTCATCAAATATTTCTAATGTTTCAGTTATTAGCACCGGTTCTCCATTTTCCTCGTAGGCAATAGGAGATTCCTCTACTCCCGACAATATAGGTTCATCATTGACGGGAACAATCACTATTGCAATCGTTTCATCCAGGCTAAATGAACCAGTTGTATTGGAAGGACTATCACTTAACTGAAGCGTTAGTGCATCTTCCGTAGCCGGATTCTGATTCGAGATATAGTTGATACCTTCTATTAGTGTATTTAAGTCGGTAGCATTACCGGAGGCCTGCAGGCGCTTAATTCCGTTATCATCTTCATCTAGAATGGAGACCGTACTGAACAGAGACTGATTAACCGTTAAATAGCCGTCACTGACCGAAAGCGTCAGTAAAAGTTTATCATCATCAACTTCCGAAAACACTATATCAGACAAGGTCGTTTCTCTGTTTTCCTGAGCGGTTAACTGCTCGGGCACTAAAGCTTCCGGAGGGTCATTGACTGGAATTACAGTAATCTTGGCTTCTGCTTCGTTCCCAAAATTTGATTCATCGGCCACTGTCCACCGGAATAGATCTTCGCCATTAAAATTCTCTGAAGGAGTGAAGGTTAAATCCTCTACTTCCGAAAAATCCACGAGGTAGCCATCAGGACGATTATCCAGAATCAGGGCATTAGTTATTGCCGTGCCATCAGCGGTAAGCACGCCTTCTGTTGGAGCTGACCTGATATAAATTTTATTCGGAAAAGTATTGTCAATGTCTTCGTAATTTTCCTCAAAAATGCTAGCTAATAGCGTTAACGATTGATCTTCAGATACTTCGCTATTAAAGTCTGTCAGGCTGGGAGGTACATTAGGATTGTCTACCAAGATTAATACACGTCTCGTATCACTATTTAAAGCCCCATCGTTAACCACCACTTCTACTTCTCGGGTAGAAGAAGTTGGATTGATCGTTTTGTTATTCCTATAACGCACATTGCGGAGTACTGTCTGTAAATCAGAAAGTGAGACAGGTCCATTAATAGTTAATCTACCTTGATTGTTGTTCCACTGATGATCGGCATCAGTAATCAATTCGTCCTCTTCTCTTATGTATTCTCTTGTAAATCGTAGAACGGCACGGCTCAAAGTAGGATTATCTACATCTTTTACTCCAACATCAGGAAGGATTTTTACCGGATCATCTCCTTCCGCAAAAAAGACTCGGTCTTCTGTGATTGAGATTTCTGGTGCATCGTTTACATTAGAAATTATGATAGTGAGGTCTTTAGCAAAACTTCCGTCTCCGATTGCTCGAATTCTGACTCGGTAAGATGCTTTAGTTTCTCTATCAAATATCTCGTTGGTGCGTAGCTGACTTCCACTAAGACGAAATAATTCGTTGTCATTATTTCCTTCCGCAAACTGAAACCTCGGATTAGTTACACTTCCTCCTACAGCTAATAACCTTCCGATTGGCGTATTTTTTGGCTCATTTTCATTTACTGAGTTAGAAGTCAAGGTAATGTCAGTAGGTGGTTCTTCAGCATTAGTGACATTAATAGTAAATTTTTCAGTAGTGCTTCCATCATTGCTAGCTTGCACTTCAACCGTCAAGCTAGACTTACCCTCAAAATCCAGCGCGACTTGAGTTTTGAGTTCATTCCCTTCAATTGTGAATAGTGCATTATCATTATTATTCCCAACCAAAGAAAAGGTAAATGGCCCAGGGCCTCCTTCTGCATCCAGTGTTCCAACAGAGATACCAACACTATTTTCAACTACTCTATTATTACTCAATGTGATACTAGTGGGAGGCTCTTCTACATTAGACACATTAATCGTGAATTGTTCAGAAGGGCCATCACCATCGGGATTGGAGGCTCGCACCTCCACATCAAGAGAAGTCTCCTGTTCAAAATCGGGCGACTTGGCTATCTTGAGCTCATTGCCATCAATAGTAAAGAAATCGTTATTGTTGTTGTTACCGATTAATGAAAAGGTGATTGGGGTTGGCCCGGTATTCTCAGCTGATAGAGTGCCCACTACAGTGCCTACTGCTGCATTTTCTATCACTATTAATTCACTTCCTTGCGCAGGAGTTAGGGTTGGCAAACCTGGTGGCTCAGCCACATTGGTTACTTCTATTGCAAAGGATTCAGAAAAAGCACCTTTTCCATTGGAAGCTTCAACGCGAATAGAAAGTCCATCGGCAACTGCTTCATCTTCAAAATCTAGTGCTACTGCGGTTTTTAATGTAGCACCATCCAATGTAAATTTATCGTTATCAGCCGCCCCCTCGCCATTTACCAGATTGAACGTAACTGGTGCCGTGCCATCGGAAGAGAAAGTACCCACTGTCGCTCCAGCTTCTCCTTCGGCAACTTCATTATCAGGTAACGATATAATGGTAGGTGGAACAGATTCGTCTACATCTTCCAAAGTAATAGTAAACTCACGCGAAATCGTACCATCACCTTGTGCCTGTACCTCGATAGCGTATTGTTCGGGATCAGTTTCGTAGTCAAAGTTTCTCACCGTTTGTAGCTCATTCCCTACAATACTGAAGTCATCACCACCTGATAGCAGCGTGTAAACTATGTCATCCGATGGGATAGCCCCTCCGGTAGTTGAGAATCGGCCAATAACCGTTCCCATATCCACATTCTCTTCAAATTCATCGTTGTCTAACTCAATTTGTGTAGGCGGCTCTTCTAGATTACCAATTTCTATTGTAAACCGCTCTGTTGTCGGCGCTGCCAGAAAACTTCTGGCTTCGACTTCAATTTGGTATGTCGACCGTTCTTCAAAATCAAATACTTTATTTGTTACGATTTTATTACGATCAGAAATACTAAAATCAGCATTGTCTAAAGTCCCGTCAGTGAGCGAATATCTAATCCCTAATCCTCTGGCGTCTAGTGTACCTACTAAGGTTCCTACATCCTGGTTTTCTAAAACAGTATTTCCCAGTAATCTGAGGTTAGATGCTTGAGGTGACGCTACGGCCATGATGAAAGTTTCCTCCTCGCTGGTATTATTGCCCCCTCCGTTATCAGTAAGCCTAACCCGTATATCTGAGGTTCCGACCTGATCCTCGGCTGTTCGATAGGTTAGCGTGCCGTCGGAGTTAATTACTGGTGGTTCGGCGAACAAACCAGGATTGCTTACTTCTACTGTAAAACTTAAAATTTGATCACTTTCATCTATGGCTTCGGGAGGTCCAGGAACGATATCAGTTACAAAATTAGGTACAGTTTGTAGGCCACTATTGGCAGTAATTATAACCTCATCATCTGAAATCCTGAACGAAGGTGGATCATTCACTGCTTTTACTTCTACCTTTAGCGGTTGTTCATAGGTTTGGTTAATGGCACTAGTAGCTCTTACTACCAGATCAGCCATACCAATCCGATGAGGTCTAGCAGCTATCACATATATACCGTTAGAATTATCGGCAGTTAGCGTCGCAAAATCTAGTGTTGGGGGATCTATACTGAAACTAACTTCCTGATTATCGTCCTTGAGTTGTGCTTCTACCTGTGGCTGGTTGGTAAAATCTTCATTAATAACGATACTGGTAGAAGACAACGTAAACTCGGGAAGAGGAGCGGCTGTTACCTCGATAGTCACCTGATCTGTATCCGTAGCATTCTCTGAATCAGACACCGTCAGCGTAATAATAGTCTCGCCCACGGGCAAGGTCACTTCGGGACTTTCACCCGAAGCACTGCCCCCACCCGACCAGCTCCATTCGTAAGTTAGAGATTCGCCTTCAGGATCCTCTGAAGCTGACCCGTTTAAAGTCACCATTTCACTGCCATCACCATCGGTATCAGTTACCGTTTGGTCAGTACCTGCATCGGCAGTAGGGGGTTGGTTAGCAGGTTCGTTCACTGTAATGATTACTTGATCGGTATCGGTATCCCCCTGATCATCGGTGACCGTCAGCGTAATAGTGGTGGTACCAACCGGTAGATTTACATCGGGTGTGCCCCCCGAAGCACTGCCCCCTCCCGGCCAGTTCCAGGCGTAACTCACAATACTACCGTCGGTATCTGAAGAACCCGAACCATCCAGACTTACAATCTCACTACCATCTCTA
The DNA here is from genome assembly GCA_937884755.1 of uncultured Flammeovirgaceae bacterium. Taxonomy (GTDB): domain Bacteria; phylum Bacteroidota; class Bacteroidia; order Cytophagales; family Cyclobacteriaceae; genus Tunicatimonas. The sequence goes on along the minus strand of CAKZYJ010000523.1, from coordinate 237 downwards.
TCCATATCAATGAGCGTCTGATCCAAACCTGCATCAGCCACTGGCGGTACATTAGCCGGGGCCTCGACGTAGATCATCACCGCATCGCTGGCGGTAGCTCCATCATTGTCCTCAACAATCAATGCTACCAGATTATCACCTACGGGCATGCTAATGACCGGTTGGTCTCCCTGCGCCAAAGTTCGCCCCTGTTCATCATTTTCTTTCCAGATGTAGTTGACGCTCGTACCATCCGGC
>CAKZYJ010000522.1 GCA_937884755.1 uncultured Flammeovirgaceae bacterium | reverse complement strand
CTCGATACTGAGAAGTATTCTTATCGTAGTCGGGCAAATCGGTACAGCGTTGGTACAAGTCATCCATTTTATCGAACTGTAGTAGCACCCAGTAGATAAGAAACAGATGTTGCATCAGGGGCAACGTAGCCTCCACCTGCGAAGGAACCGGCAACCGAACCGATGAAGGATCGACACCTTCTTTAGCCGGTAAAACTTCCTCCTGCCAAAGGGTAGTCAGCACTTCGTCGGCAATCAACTGATTGCTCGCCACGGTGGGGTGAACGTGGTCGACCAGCAAATCTTCTCCAATAACTCCCATCGCCGCCTCGTTGGCTAGTACCTGCTCAATATCCGCCAGAGGTACCTGGCTCTCTTCACTCAGTTCGTGTAAAATTCGGTTGAATTGAGGTAACGCCCGGAAGGGGTAGGCGTCAGCTTCCAGGCTGCGTAGGAGATGAGTACGACTCAACGCCGGTTTCGATAAATGTTCGTGAGACTTGCCGGTGAGGTACTGTAGTTCGGCGTGAGTATCATCCATTTCCAAAGCCGATAGAAAATGAGGAAGAGCCTCCTCGTACTGCTGATTACTGAACGCTCTAAAGCCCTGAGCAAACCTTCGTTGCCACTGCTGCTGTCCGGCACTATCCAGCTCGGCTCGGTGCACCGAAGCGTGCGGACTCCAGTCTCGTACATTGACCGGTATCGTCAGCAGCATGATGGGTACAGAATTATGTTGAGCGGAGCTTATCATTTCGGTCAGGTTGTAACAATAATGATCAACTACCTGTTGGTACTGTTCTTCGGATACTTTCAGGGCGGAAGTGTTGCCCAAAGCAACGTCAATCAGAAAGGTAGGGCGATAGTTTTCTACATCAATTATCTGCTTATTCGGACTGAAGTGCCGGTAGCTTTGGTACACAGTACGAGCTAGCGCGGAGTAGTTCCAGGGAGCTTCCAGCGCAGGTTGGTAAAGGATCCGCTCGAGAAATTCGTTGTTCCCGGTGTAGAGCAGAATCAGGTCGGGCTGGTAGTGGATAATCTCGTCGAAGATCGTTTTCACCCGGTAGCTGGCGTAGGTTGAAGCCGCAACGTTGATCATTTCAAATTCTTTATCCGGATACAGTAGCTGTAGCTTTTTTGCTAGAAAGGCTGGGTAGCTCTGAGCGGGCGGATGAGGCCACCCCAGTGCTGCCGAACCACCTAGGCAAAACACCCGAAACGTATTCGGGGGCTTTACGGCTCGAAAGCGAAGACCGGATAAAATATACGGATGATAATCCGTACGAACGTAGTAGTCAATACCCCCGAGGTTGCTAACCGTAAATACGTCGCGCATATTTTGGTAGGAGACAAAGGGCGAAGCTTTCCGCCCGCTACCCAGCCGTTGCACCACTGCTTCCGTAACCCGGGCACCCAGCTCCAGCACCCCCAAAACCAACAGCGCAGTTAGTAGCGTGAAGATGATTTTCTTGGATCGGGATAATGGCTGATGCATGAGCAGAATTTAACTAACGTACCATCACTTCCCAAAACCGAGTTCTTTTAGAAGAGCCGGCCGGTCCCAGTACCTCTAATGTGACATTATAGTGCACCCCCGGTTCGCGGTACTCATGAACGGGGTGTTGCTCTTCCGAGGTGGTACCGTCGCCAAAGTCCCACTTCCACTGCGTTACCTCCCCCACGGTCTCATCCTGGAAAGCCACCAATCTCCGGTCAGCATCCACCACCTGAAACGACCATTCGGCCCGCAGGTCGTCAACAAACTCCTCTTCCAGGGGCATCAGCCGGAAAGCGGGTAGGTAAGAGGCATCGTATACCATTTTCACATTATGCGCGAGGTTGTAGTGCCCGTTTCTCTTTCCGCCATCAAAGTCCAGAATCGACCAGGAAAGGCCAATTTGCTGGTTTTCTTCCAATACTGTAGCAACTGCACCCTCTACTCCCTGATGAGGAGCGTAATCGTAGGCAGTAACCCAAAATTCCAGTATCAGTCGGCCGCTATCGCCCTGGGAGAAATTGTAATCGTAGGCGTAGTTAGACTGGGGAAATTCGGCCACCCAAGGTTGGCTGCCCCATACCAAACACCAGGCATTATGTACCGGTGGGGTATAAATATGGTAGTTCTGAGCGTGAACGCCACTGTAAGAAAAATGATTGCTGATATGGGCTTCACCGTTGCCCCACTTTCGGGCTTCGGGTACTAGCGGATTGTAGATGAACGGGCCGCCGGAACGATCGCCATCTATCACAATTTCAAAGATATCGTTCTGGTAGCCCTGAGGGTTATAGCGTTCAAAGTCCCAAATATCATCTTATGCATCGTACTAAAAATTCAGCCGCGACAATCCTTGCACCCAGCCCACTTTCACCCGTTCATCCAAATCGGCCGGATCAGGCACCCCCTGCCCATCTTCGGTATCGTTAAGTAATTCTGAACCGTAGGTGTAGCGGTCGGGTACCATAGCCCAATCATCGGTTTTTCCGTCGATGCGGGGAATATGATCCCGTGGGAACTGGAAAATATCGAACGATATGCTATCGTGAGCCGTGATAGTCAGTTGTTGGGCAGTAGCCGATGAAAACCAGCCTGCCAACAGCAGTGAGCAACTGGTCATCACAACTGAAAATGGTTTAACGATAATGGGCATCTTCCCGGAAGCTAACGATCTTCGATAAGATAAGCAATTAATAAAACGACGGCAGCCTGAAACAATCCTATTCAGTGCTAAGCACAAAAAGCACTGTACTTGAGATACAATGCTTTTTGTAGTTGGTGCTTATTACTTTATTGATAAGCCGGATGCTGCTCCATCAGCGGATTGGTATCCAATTCGGTCTGCGGCACGGGCAGGCGCTCATGGCGATTAGCTACAAAGCCGTTGGTAAGACCGAGTACTTCAGGAGCCAACCCCCAGCGGATTAAATCCCAGGTTCGGTGAGCTTCCAGAAACAGTTCTATCCGTCGCTCCTGAACAATATCGTCAAAAAACTCTTGTTCCGACAGTCCAGCGGGTAAATCAGCCAGACCGGCCCGGTTTCGTACAGCATTTATTGACTGGTAGGCCTCAGCAGTAGGCCCGCTGTTTACCCGGTTGAGGGCTTCAGCGTACATCAGCAGTACATCCGCGTAGCGAATAATATGAAAGTTAATCTCTGAGTCGGCGGCTTGCTGTTCTAATTGTTTTTGGAATACGTACTTGCGTAGGCCGAAAGGAGTAGCTCCGCGGCTGGCATCGTAGGGTACGCCGAAGAAATCTTCACCATCTTCTACAATGATAAACTCCTCGCGTAGGTCTCCCTCCTCAAAAGCATTAACAAATTCTTCATTGGGCTGAAACGTACCACCAAAGCCAAAGTTAACAGCATCGGGCTGCGTACTGGCGTTCCACCCGCTCATCCAGCTACCTTCATTAGAGTCGTTCCAGCCCCCACCACCTACGGCGTGCTGTACCTCAAAAATCGACTCAGGAGTATTGTCACCCCCGGCTAAAAATTGGGGCGCGTATTCCTCATCCAGCATGTACTCTCCAGACGAGATTACCGTCTCGAAGAGTTGGGCGGCCTCAGCAAAGTTATCCTGGTACAGTTCTACTTTGCCCAGCATTGCGTTAGCCGCTCCCTTGGTAGCTCGCCCCAAATCGGCCGGGTCCTGTGCCGAACGTTCGGGTAGTACCTGGGCTGCTTCTCCTAGGTCTTGCCGTACCCGGTCGAGCACTTCCGATTTGGGTGACTTGGCCATCTCCAGGTTTTCCAGACTGGTGGGCTCGAGCCGGATCGGTACATCTTCGAAGAATGTGGCCAGTGTAAAGTAGTAAAACCCGCGTAGAAACTTGGCTTCGCCCAACAGACGAGCTTTCAAGTCCTCATCCATTTCAATAGGAGGGATTCGTTCCAAGGCAATATTGGCTCGGTTGATTCCGATGTACAGGTTTTCCCACATACTCAGTCGACGTCCGTTAGTAGCTTGAAAGTCGGAAGGAAACTGGGTAGGGCGGGGGATAATGCCTAGGTCGCTGTTGTAGCGATTACCAATTACGCTAATCTCAAATTTCCACATCCGGCCGTACTGCATCACGTCATAGATCGCATTGGTAGCCGCTACTGCATCACTTTTGGTTTGGTAAAAGGTGACGTCAGAGGCTTCGTTCAGAGGTGCTCTTTCCAGAAAGCTATTGTCGCAGGAGATATACGTTATCAGCGAAACCGGGACGATTAGAAGTATAATTAATATTTTTTTCATAGTTGTTGAAAGTTAAATACACATCGGAGATTACAGATCCAGGTTTACACCAAACAAAATAGTAGTAGTTTGCGGAGTGGTAGTCAGATTAAACTTACCGAAACCGGAGCCTTCTCGGCCTAACTCAGGATCGTTCACAAAATTGTACTCAGGCCGATCCCAGAGCGTAATTAGATTTTTAGAGCTTACGTAGAAGCGCAGGCGAGAGATATTAATCCTATCCGTAATTGAAGAAGGTATTGTGTAGCCTAGCTGCAAATTCTTCACTCGCATATAAGACCCGTCAAACACCATATAGTCGGCGGCCCGACCATCGCGGCCGCCACTGGCATTCTGAAAACCGCCGACTCCCCAAAGTACGGGATCGTTGGTGCTACCATCGGCTGTCCAGCGATCAAGGTTGTATCGCAATAATCCGCCGGGTTGAATAGCAAAATTGTCATTGTTGGCAATGAGCAGGTCGTTACCCACGGTGCCCTGAAGGAATAGTGAAAGATCGAAGCCACCGTAGCGAGCGGTGAAATTTAGACCGTAAGATAAATCAGGGTACGGTGAGCCAATAATGGTGCGGGCTTCGTCGGTAATGAGCCCATCACCATCAATATCTTTAAAGCGAACCGCTCCCGGTACTGCGCCTGGATCGTAGTCCCGCTCAGGATTGAGAGCGTTTACTGCATCAATCTCCGCCTGGTTCTGATACAGTCCGTCGGCCTGATAACCAAAGAAAGCGAACACCTCGGTACCGACATCGGCAATTTCATCGCCATTGTTAGCTCCTCGGATAATACGTTCGCCCTGGCCTAAAGCCGTTACTTCGTTTTGCACTGCTGACACGTTGAGGGTTGCATCCCAAGTAAAGCTTCCATCATAGTCGCGGTAGGTCAAGGCCATTTCCCAACCCCGATTTTCGATACTACCCGCATTTACAAAAGGGGCGCGGCTATATCCGCTAGACTGCGGAATGGGCACTTGGAGCAGCATATCGTCCGTAGTTTTTACAAAGTAATCCAGGGTCAGCAATACACTATTTTCCAGCATTCCAACGTCCATCCCTACATTTACCTGAGTGGTTTCCTCCCATTTAATATCCGAGTTAGCTAGTTGCAGGGGGGCGGCTCCCGGAAGGATGTTCTGGTTTTCACCCAAGGTGTAGCGTTGGGAAAGGTTTACCGCGGCAGCAAAAGGGTAGAGGCCAATCTGATCGTTACCCAATTGCCCCCAACTACCCCGTAGTTTCAGGTCGCTGATGAAAGGAACCGAGAAGAAGCTTTCTTCGGAAAGGCGCCATCCGGCGGAGAAGGAAGGAAAGTATCCCCAGCGGTTCTCTTCCCCGAAGCGGGAGGAACCATCGGCCCGGATATTGGCCTGAAACAAATATTTGTCATCAAATTCGTAGGTAATACGGCCAATGATAGAGTTAAGTGCCCAATCATCAATTCCTCCACTACCGGTAAGTGTTTCAGGATTACCGCCGTTGATTACTACTACCGACTCATCCAAAAAATCATTAATACCAGAATTTAAAAACTCAAATCTATTCTCTTGAGCAGTATATCCGGCTAAAAGCGATAAGTTATGAGCTCCAAAACTTTTAGAATAGGTCAAGATATTATCCAGTTGCCAGTTGGTAGTAACATTGGTGTTTCGATTCAGAATAGTTGCGTTACCTCCGCCACCGGCGTTAACTAGCTGAGGCCGCCAGTCGGTGCGATCGTTAAATCCGAACAAACCGTTTAGGGTAGTTCGAAAGCTGAGGCCGTCTATTAGCTGTATCTCCGCATATACATTTCCCAGCGCCTGCCACTGCTTTTCCAGGTTATCCCACTCATCGACAAACTGATTGGGGCTAAACGTCGAGAAGTTAAAAGGCTCCCCTGGGCGAGTCGGTCCGTTCCAGGTACCGTCGGGAAATCGCTCCGGGGTAATTGTAGGCTTCATTCTCCAGCCAGCCTCGAATACGGAGTTGAAACCTCCAGTTCCACCAATAGCTTCTTCATTAGCCCGGCTTACCTGTAAGCTTTGCCCAATCTTTAGCCAATCGTTTATCTGGTGGTCACTGTTAAGTCGTAATGAGTAGCGATCGAAGCTCTGTCCAATCATTACCCCCTCGTTCTTCAGATAACCTAACGAGACCAGAAATTGAGAGTTTTCGTTACCTCCGGATAGCGAGAGTGTATGGTCAGTAATATAGCCGGTTTGCCACAGTTTATCCCAATAGCTAATTCCTTCCCCAAACTGAGCTGGATCCCCCTCATCTTCCCAGACGGATCGTTCCCCTACAGCATTGGCCCGGTCGATGGCATCTTGCACAAACTCCTGGGCGTTCATAAACTCTAGCCGATCGTTGAAGAACTGGGTGCCGCCGTAACCGTGGTAACTTAATTTGGTTTGACCGGCTTTCCCTCGCTTGGTAGTAATAAGCACTACTCCATTAGCCGCCCGCGCTCCGTAGATAGCCGACGCTGATGCATCTTTAAGAACCTCCATAGATTCAATATCATTGGGGTTAAGGCCAATTAATCCAGAGGGGCCATCTAGCGCACCGGTGCCATCAGGTCTACTCCTATCATTAAGTATCTGTCCATCGACAACGTAGAGCGGATTGCTATTTCCTACGGTACCTATACCTCTAATTTGCACAGTTGCGGCAGCACCAGGCCTCCCGGAGTTCTCCGTTACAACTACCCCTGGCGCACGACCTTGCAAGGCTTGGGCGATATTTACATTGGGCAGTTGAGTAATTTCTTCCGAAGATACCGAAGAAACTGCTCCTGTTAGGTCTCTTCTTTCCTGGGTTCCGTAACCAATTACTACCACCTCGGAGAGGGATTTTATATCGGAATTAATGGCTACATCAATAACACTGCGGTTGTTGATGGGAACTTCGGTAGAAGTATAGCCTACGGAGGAAAAGACCAACGTTTCGGCACTTGCGGGTACCGAAAGCGAATAACTTCCCTCTACGTTGGTAACCGTCCCGGTGGTGGTTCCCTTCACCAAAACGTTTACTCCCGGTAGAGCATCACCCGTTTCACTATCGGTTACTTTACCGGAAATGGTATTTTGCGCGAGTACTAAACCAGGAAGCAACAATAAGAGAATGCTAAAAACGAGATAGCTGGTTTGCCAGCGGAGGTAGGAATGTTTCATAGTAAAAAGTATTAGGTTGTTGATTGGAGATCATAGCTGGGGCCGCGATAGATTATGCCGATCACCATCCGCAAAAGTCTGCTTCCGGCCAGAAAGCGGTTATCGCAAACCTGGCAAAAATTACCCGCTTTCTTCCCTAGTTCTTAAGGGTCTACTACAAATGAATGGATATTATCAACAATATTCTACTACTATATTTGTGAGAATCTATACTATTTTGATATATTAAGTATACAACTGAAACCTAATCTACCTATCTCGTGCAACTATTAGCAGAAAAGTTTACCGACCCATCGGATGCTTCCTTTTCGGTGCAGGTCAAGTATATGCCCTACCATGATCCTTTTCTTCATTTTCATGATGACTACGAACTGGTAGCTATTCTGAATGCAGAAGGCACCCGGTTTATTGGTGACCACGTGGGAGAGTTTAGCGGCGATGAGGTAGTATTAGTTGGACCTCAGGTACCTCACTGCTGGCATATTGCTGAGTCTTACAACGGAAAAAAGCCCAAAGCCATCGTGGTGCATTTCACCGAAAACTTTTTGGGAAAAGATTTCTTTCAGATCCCTGAATTCTCTGGCTTTTATGGGCTACTTCAGCAATCGGTTCGAGGTATGCTGCTCAAAGAAGATGCACTGGCGAAAATAATCTATAAGATGAAAGGGTTGGCCGATGCCCGCGAGTTAAGGAGGGTACTACTGCTACTGGAAATCTTTGAGAAGATCAATGCTAACCAGAACCGAAAACTGCTAGCCAGTACTACCTATACCCCCCTGGCCAACCGCGACAATTATCAGCGGATTAATAAGATATACGAGTTTGTCAATCGTAACTTCGCCAAGTCAATTAATCTGAAGGAGGTGGCTGATCTGGTCCACCTTTCTCCCGCCGCTTTTTGTCGCTACTTTAAGAAAACGACCCAGCGCACCTTTTTTGACTACGTGAAGGAAGTGAAAGTAGGATATGCCAGCAAAATGCTTCGGGAGAGTAGCCTGAGCATTGCTGAAATCTGCTATGCCAGCGGCTATAATAACGTAGCCAACTTTAACCGGCAGTTCAAACAACTAAAGTTGCGTACCCCCGGCCAGTATCGCCGAGCCTACCGCCAAAATAAGATTGATTCTCAGACTATCTGACGGCCTAGTATCTCTTGAGTTGAGTAAGTGCGAAGGTATCCTGAGTGCTACTTGCCCACTCTCTCAGTAACTGACGGTGCTGTTTTATCTCAGCTTCAAGGTCAGTTGAAGCCGACAGGTTGACCATTTCACCCGGATCGTGGCTAAGGCGATAGAGTTGCTCTTCGCCGTTGCTGTACAGATTGTACTTGTACACGGGGGTTCGCATCATCCGGCCCTTCCGCGAGGGGTCAGGTTTAAAATCGGCCAGTTCGGTCACCACAAAGTTCCGCCAATCGGCTGAGGGCGAGTCAATGATGGTCTTCATACTCTGGCCGGTAAAAGAGGCTTCCGCTTCAATTCCGGCATAGTCCAGCATGGTGGGAACAATATCAATCTGGGATACCAAATGGGTACTATCGATTCGGGTGGGTGTGCGCCCCGGATAGGCCACGATCATGGGTATCTTGGCGGATTCTTCGTACAAGCTTAGCTTAGCGGCCCACTGATGAGCGGCAGCTCCATCACCGTGGTCGGAGGTGAACACGATCAGGGTATTTTCCCACATACCGTTGTCTTTCAAAGCCCCAATCACCTGCCTGATTTCGGCGTCTACCATCTCGGTTAATCGGTAATACGCATTGAGATAACCCTGCCAGGTGGCCTCGTCAAATTCCTGGTTCGCCAGCATGGTTTCCACTCCGTACTCGTTATGGTACTTCCGCTTATCCTGCACAAAAGATGGTTCGTTTTCGCCTACGGTAAAGTTGGTGGGCAGGGGCGGCAGATTATCAAACTCGTTGTAGTGGCGGCCAACTACTTCGGGTAACTTGTGCTTAAAGCCGTAGAACCGTATTTCCAACAAAGAATCTTCAGCCGTGACCCAACCGTTTTTACGGGCGTAAAAGCATATATCGTGAGGATTGTGATAACTCACTGCCATAAACAGTGGCTGCGACTGATCGTAATTGTCCAGGTAATCTACTACGGCTTTTGTGAGTGGTGGGTCGGTTTCGGCACCTAGCATCCAGCGCTCCTGATCGGGATTCCAAAATGGTAGCAGCTCAAAGCCGTCTACGGTTTTATTCTTGGCTTTAGTACGCTGAGGATAGCTCTCGGGCAAGTGCCATTTGCCACCCCAAACCGTACGGTAGCCCTCTTTTCTCAGTAGCTGACCGATGTTCGGAATGCTGGATTTGATGCTTTGCCCGTTCCACTCTACTCCGGTTTCGTGGGGCATTAGCCCGGTGATGATGCTGCTACGGGCCGGAGCACAGACCGGAGAGGTACAGTACGCTTGGGTAAACAACACGCCTTCGCTCGCTAGCTCTTCCATAGCGGGAGTACGCAGGTGAGGATTGCCTACGGCACTCATCGCATTCGTATGCTGCTGATCGGTGAAAATAAGCAGAATGTTGGGTGGAGAGGACTCGGTTTCAGTAGGCTCCTGCGATCCGGAGCAAGCCGATAAGTAATATGCCAGTACTACCACTACCAGTAGATAATCAGTGAAGAATTTAATCATGGAGTAGATAGGTTAACGGTGGGTTGAAGAATGATACGCACCGGGCCTAACAAACCGGATGGTTGTAAAGGTTTGTCTTTCCAGGGGCGATCGGCCCAGCTATTGCCACTGGCCACGTTGGTATTGGTGAAAGCATCCTCAGGAGCAACGTGCACATCTCCTTTCATACGATTTTCCCAGGTGTTAGCTACCTTTACTACCAGGAAGTTCTTTCCGGGCCGCAGCACATCAGTTACATCGTAGCGGTAAGGAGCAAAACAACTGCGGTTGACCTGTACGCCGTTCAAGTAAACGTTAGCGGCTTCCCGTACTTCACCCAAATCCAGCCATACCTCCTGCTCGCCACTTAATTGTTCAGCCGTGACCTCGAGTTGGTTACGATAAGTGGCGGTTCCGCTGAAATACTTCAGGTTGGGTTCCTCGGCTTCCGTCCAGGAAACCAATTCTTCAAAAGTCTGCAATGGCTCCACTCCCCATCCAAGGGGAAAGCCTACTTCCCAGGCCCCTCCCCAGGCGATGGTGTGCGACTCGTCTATCGTAATCTCTTCCGTAGTGCCGTTGCTCCACTGTAACTGATAATTGCCGGGCTGCGCCGCCTGAAAAGCCCAGGGATTGTCCTCTTCCTGAATAATTGAAAACGGACGATAGGGTTCCATTTCTTCAGTGCGGGGAAATAGCTTTTCTTCTCCCTGAACTACCTGAGTAATATATCGGTCATTACCGATAAGATCATCCTGAAAAACTACCATCAGCGATCCCCAGGCGGGCAAAGTAATCGGTAGGTGGGTACGCCCGTCCTTTTCCTGAAAGATTCCTGCTTTCTTCATAGATAAGTCCGTAGCGTCCCAGAATTCGGGTTGCTTACCGGCTACTCTAAAACTCGCTTCTACCTGCACCGCCACTGAATCGATATTTCGGATGAAGTATATATCGCCCGACTCGGTACGCCGGTGGATATAATCCAACCCTTCGCCCGATGATGACGACTGAAACTGAAAGTCCGGCACAATGCCCAGATCACTCAGTACCTCCCGCGCAGCTGATCCGCTTATAATTCGGCCTTCCCCGTATTTACGATCCACTTTTTTACCTTTACCCGAGCCCCAGATTTCATCTGCTAATTGGCTCAGTTTTTCTTCCTCTTCACGGTAGTTGGTTAGCCCGTAAACCCGCGTAGGTTTGGGGCCGAGTACGGTAGCCCCCTTCTGCAACAGTTCAGCGATCTTTTCCAGTACAGGTAACTCCGTCCGCTCATCGTCGGGAAGCACCAGCAGCGGATACGCCATTCCACTAGGTAGCAGCACTCGCCCGTCACGTACATCGGCTGTAAGTAGCACCTCCGTATTCAGATCGTCATAGTCGTAACCAGAGCCCAAACCGGGACGAACGTGCTTGGGTAGGGCGAAATTGGGAATACTGCTACCGTAGTAGTAAGCCGCATCGGCCACAAAGTTACCCTGCATCAGCATCCCACTAACGGTAGTCAGGTAGCGATGAAAGGGTTTAGACATCTCCCACCAGGTCATATTAGGATGAATGTGGGTGCCCGCACTATAACTCCAGCCGGGCACCCCAGCCTCGGGCGGTGAGTGGGGCATGGTGTGGTACACTACCCGCGTCATGCCTTCGCAAAAAGCCTGATCGGCCAGTTTTTTCAGTATCATTGGCCCCTCCTGCCAGTGCTGCATGCTAGTGAACGATTCCATCTCTACGATCTTCCGGCCGTAGATATGAGCCGCACTGCCAATATTTTTTACTACCTGCAGAACATCCAGCCCGTTTTCGTGGCGGTGAATTGGTTCGCGGTTCCAGAACTCACCCCGCATAATATCTACTGAGCCCAGGGCTTTCAGGTCTTCGGTTGGCACATTATGCAAGGGTGGACCGGGTCCGCCCGACTCCGAAGCAATCTTAAGTCCATATTGATTGGAAATTCTTCGAGCCTCGCGGTAATGGCCTTCGATAAACAACTCGGAGATAGTCTTTCGGTAATCGTACAGAAAACGTTCGGTAGTTTCTTCGTCAATTACCACCGTTCCCGTCAGAGCCGGTAAGAAGGGTTCCAGTCGGTAGCCGTTCTGCTCCCGAAAGACCTCGAGCAATCTGGTAGTCCACATAATGGTGGCCGTAGCCTCATAACTAGCCAGATAGAACCGTTGAAGTGCTGTTTTGGAAAGATCGCCCAGTCGGGCTTGCAGCCGTTCAATAATGTAGTTGAAATGCCGCTGAGTAGCCTGCTTACTGAAGTGATCGATGGTATAACCATTAGAGCTATCACTGGGGACGAACAACTTCTGCCCGTAGTTGGTCTCAACAGCCCGGCTCACTACCCACTTGCCTTCCGGAAGTTCCAAGGCTCCTGCTTCCGTCTCCGGTAAGTCTTTATCGAAGAATTTAAGGGAGGCTGTGTCGGCTATTACCCCTTCGCTAGAAAGCGGATACGCCATCAGGGCTGCGTTCTGATAGTACTGTGGCTTGCCTTCACTATCCAGTTCGGGATAGAGTTTTAGCGTGGCGTAGGGTTTTACAAACTCCTTGGGCACTTTAGGAAAGGGAAATTGATCTAACGTTACCGGCCCTTCCAGGGTATCCTGCCAAACTACGAGGTTTTTAATCTGATCTTCGGGCCTGGTCCAGCTACCCCCGGCGTTCCAGCTACTAGAGACAATCAGTCCCATGCCCAAACCCAACTCCTGCGCTTTGTTCAGAGCATAAGCCATTCCATCTACCTGCTCAGTACTCATAAAAGCGGTGCCGGGCGGAATAACGTCCAGCCGATCGCGCACCCCAATATCAAAGATATCTACTCCCCCCAAACCCATTTCCTGAAAGGCTTCTAGCTCTCGATCCATCGTGGCATAGTCAAAATTACCGTGTGACCAAATCCAGTAGCCCCAGGGGCGGGCTTCCGGGGGTGGATTACGAAACACTTCTTCCAGCGATTGCTGCGCCTGGCCCGACTGAAAAAGAAGAAGTAAGCTGAATGTTAGGGTTAGGTATTTCATGTAGTAAGCGTGTGATCAGTTTTTTTCTGCTTAGAGAAGGACAGTAGGTACAGTCCCAGTACCGCAATAAAACTATTGACCAGTAAAATATCGTATCCGAACGTATAATTCAACCAGCTTTCTGAAGTAAGATCAATTAGTACCGATAGCAATGGGGCCAGGATGACCACCCAGGGAACCCAGCGGTCGGGCACCTTACGTTGACTGAAAATACCGAAGGCAAACAGCCCTACCAAAGGCCCGTAGATAAAGCCGGAAGTACGGATAAAGGCGTACAACACACTATCGTTGTTGATGGCCTCAAAGAGCAAAATGATGAGGAAAATCAGCAGCGTAAAGCCCAGATGTACCAGTTTACGCAGTTGTGGCCGATCGTCATCTACCCCGAAATTCAGAATATCCACGCAAAAGGAGGTGGTAAGCCCGGTTAAAGAAGAATCAGCCGAAGAGTAAGCGGCGGCGGCAATGCCCAGCAGGAAAGCCGTACCGGAAATCAGTCCTAGATGCTCAATAGCCAGTACCGGATAAATGCTATCGGTTTGTTCAGGAAGCGCCAGACCCTGCACATCGCTGTAAACTTGCAAGGCTCCGCCCAAGAACAGAAACAAGATATTTACTCCAATCAGAATGATTGCTAGGGAAATGATATTCTTCTGCGACGAGCGTAGATTGGGGCAGGTCAGGTGCTTTTGCATTACTGATTGATCTAAGCCGTTGGTCATCACGGTAAGTAAAATGCCAGTGAGCATCAGCCGGAAGAAATTCTGTTGACTGTCCCACGACCAGAAAAAAGCCTGACTCACCTGCTGCTCCTGCATCGCCTCGTACAACTCCCCTACCGAAAAGTCGAGCTGGTTGCCGATAGACCAGATGCTGACGATAACCGCTAGCAGCAGAAAGGTGGTTTGCAGCGTATCAGTCAAAATCACCGTCTGAATACCGCCCCGGTAGGTGTAGAGCCAGATGAGCAACAAAGTGACTAACACGGTTAGCGCAAAGGGTAAGCCCAACTCATCGAAGATCAGCAATTGCAGCACGTGAGCCATCAGGTAAAGCTTGAAGGCCGCCGTAGCCGTCTGAGCGACCATAAACGATAAGGCTCCGGTCTTGTGTGACTTCGGGCCGAAACGCTCCCGCAGAAATCCGTAGATGGTAATGGTTTTGGCTCGGTAGAAAATAGGGAGCAACACCAGTGCCACCACCAGCAGGCCAATCACGATGCCCACCACAAACTGAAAGTAACTGAATTGCGTATCGCCCACCTGCCCCGGCACCGAAATAAAGGTGATGCCGGAGATAGCCACCCCGATCATGCCGTAGGCCACCAGCGGCCAGGGGGCATTTCGATTCGCCAGAAAGAAGGTAGACGCATCGGCTTTACGGGAGCTGATTTTAGCAATCAGAAATAGCAAACCGAAGTAGGCGGCAATCACCACCGATACGTAGGTAGCGGTCATGACTGATCGATAATTACCGTCTCAATACCCAGAAATTCTCCCACCTGCTGAATAGTTTTAGCCCGATGCCCAATGCCCAGAGCAAAGTGATGGGTAGGGGCCTCTTGGAACCAGCGAGTCAGAAAGGTGCGTACATCAGGGCCAAAAAATCCGCGGGTGTTGGTATTGCCGGTGGGCGGAATGGGCCCATTCCGGGATTCGCCTTCGGCAATGATAAATTTAAACGAGCCGTCGGCCTTCTGGGCAATACCCAGCATGGTGATTGGCCCGGCCTTAATCGTAAATTCTACGCTGGCTCCTTTGCCCGGCTTGCCGTGGTACTTCTTCAGGCTGCGCAGCACCGGTTTTCCCTGAGCGATATTAATGTGGTGGGGCCCATCGTGCCCTACCAACACGAAGCCCTCCTTAAAATCTACCGGATGAAACTCGGCAAAGCTGCCGCCCATCTCTAGCCGATCCATAATCAGCATGGCAATGCAGGTTTTCAAATCCAGCTCCCCACACATGGGAAAGCCCCCGGCAGTGAGCAAAGAGTTACCGACAATAAAGTTGGTCACTACCTTTCTAATTTCCGACTCGGGTTGTCCCTCGTAATAGTAGGCTAGTCCGTCCAGCTTTTTCTCTGTGATGAAGTGATTGAGACTAACTCCTACTCGGGCGGCCTCGTACAAATCTTCCTGAGAAAGTTTCTCGGTGATAGGATCAGATTTAGGATCAGGAGTGTCAAAGAAACTGAGGATCTTCTGAACATATTCTTCTACTTCAGCATCATCAGCGTTTTGGTAGTGCTTCAGCACGTCGTCGGGTTCGGTTTGAACTACATGGCAACCGAAGGCTGCACTAAGCTGAGTAGGGTCGGTGTGCATATCCAGCATGGCTTCCAGTACGTGGCCCATCTGCCCGACATGGGCAGTTTTCAGACTACGCAGCACCTTAGCAATCTGGCAGTACTCAGCTACCGCCTGCTCCGCCGCCTCATCATTATACAGCGTCCCAATGACCATCGGAGGAACGGGACGGCCCAGTCGTACCGCTACATTGATAAACTCAGGAATGGCACAGATATCGTCGTTTAGCAACTGCATGTAGGTAGAAGCCCGGGAGTAGTCCATGGCCTCCATCGGCTGCAACGCCACCATCACCATCGGTAGATCCACCTGCTGGAAGATAGCCGCAATGCTGCTGGAGGTAGCGTAGGTCAGCATATCGATGAACAGCAAATCCAGGTTAGCGGCTTTAATCTTGGGTATCAGCTCGTAAGCCGTTTCGGCACAGTCCGACATTCCCAGTGAGATTACTTCCATGCCGTTACCGCTAATTCGCTCTTCAAACACTCGCTGCTTTTCCAAAATCTCCTCCAACAAGCCATCAAACTGAGGCCAGTAGGTATGGTGTCCTACACCTAATACTCCTACGCTAGCGGTTAGGGGTTTGATTCGCTCAATGCTGAGTGGGTTTACATCCGTTGAGATCACCTTTGAGTCACTAAGCTGCGTCATTGATTAATATAGTTGGTGGAGCAGTATAGCAATAGTTTTTGAAAAACAGGGTAGAAAAAAAGCCTGAAACTCAATTTACTAAACAAATTTACTCCAGACACAAAATTTCAGATTAATGGAAGCGACGGTCGCCGAGTTGAATTTGGGGTACTCTGGATTCAGAGAGTTTGTTAAATAATCGGTATGAGTCCAGGGTAATTTCAGCTCTGAAGAGTTTACCGATGAGGCTTTAGCACGCTGATCTATTTTAACAACTAGCTAAAATGAGTATGCGCCCCAGTTGCTTGAGTACGAGGATCTCCGTTCGCAATATCCTTTAAAATGGCTAGTTGCACATTCATTTTAGTACTTGTTAGGCATTGTTAGAGGCTGTGAATGTCATAGGTATTCTTAGATAAAAAAAATTAACCAAGCAAGATTCAAAGAAGAATCTATGTTTAGAATAATCTAATTTAAGTTGTTTTTTCCTCACCTGAATTAACCTATATTTTATTGAATTTCCCCTTTCTTATTAATTACTGCTAAATACAATGAGCTTTCGTCATCACATTCCTCATAACTGGTGCCAATAACCAAAATTAATCCATTGTTCAACGATTTTGCATTAGATGCGTAATTATTGAATAGCTTGCATGAACGACCAAACCCATCATCCCAAATAAGCCTACCGTTCCCATTTAGGTAACTCATATGCGGCCTACCGTGTTGAAATCTCCTTCCACCACCAGCATTAATAAAATTACCATCACCTGTAGTGTTGATTTTCTGGTGATTCCGCATTTCTAGAGAGCCCTTTCTTATAAAATTTCCGTTTATATCAAATACATGATAATCATTGGTGTAACCATTGGAAGCAATAATATGCTGACTGTTAGCAGCTATTGTATTTGGCCAACCGCCTGAACCATGAACATACCGTTCTAAAGAATTCTGCCAAATTTTTTCTCCGCTTAGGCTAAGCTTAGTGATGACTAAATAATTTTGGCACTCAAGACAATTAGTATTATTTCCAGGACTTGCTGAGGCGAATAAATAGCCACTAGGAATAGGCTCGATATTATATGAGTTCAAAAGCAGTTCATTGTCGAACTGTTTTTGCCATTCCTGTTCACCATTTTCATTAATTTTTAGAACGCTTACATAACCTTCTAAAAAGATTTCATTTGATTTGATTGATCCGATGGATATAATACTACCATCTGCACCTACGGTAGAATAATTAATTGTATTATTTTCTTCACCATTAAAGTGCGTTTTTTTCCAGAGTAAATTACCCGATGAGTCCGTTTTCATTATCCCACCCTGATAGGTTAGGTCTGCATTAATAAAGGTACCCGTTATAAATATACTATTATCCGATGTTGCAAGTATGCTTCCATTTCCTGGAAGTATATTTTCGTCAAATATCTTATGCCACTGTAACGTGAGATTATCATTAAATTTTGCTACAAAGGGTTTTGTTATAGATTCTTCACTAGTAGTTCCCAACACCATAATCGATCCGTCAGAGAGTTCAACAAAATCGACTCCACTTGTGGGAGAGAATAGATCGAGGTAGAGCTCACCAATTGGCTCTTTCCCAAACGTAAAAGCTTTAATCTCTCCATATACTAGGTAATTATTTGTCTCAATAAATGACCTTACATAGTAGGTTTTAGAATTATTAAGTATGCTTAGAATTTTTTGTGAGAATTTATCTGAGTCGAGATTACTCGCTGATACTAGATTACTCCTTTCTTTCGTTGGACTTTCACTTTCTCCCCAAACGAATCCGTAGCTAATAATTTCAGAAGCACCTCGAAGTATGATTTCAGCATTAAACTGCACTCCTTCCGTTGAAACATCCGTTACTTGCAGGGTTCTTAATCTTGGGTAATCTCTGCTAGTCACTTCATTTTCATCACATTTAACAAGTAACCCCAATAAACAGATCAGCAAGACATTTCTTAAAATGACTCTCATTTTTTGAATAGAATAAGATTTAAACAGACTCGATTACTATTGGCAGTGAAACCGTCAGTTTGATCAAGTCCAGGCATTTGAAAATACCGAATAGCTATACTCCCTCTAAACTTTCTATAGGATTTAAGAATCCCAATACCGCCCCAGTATCCTACCTGACTATCATTTATTTCAAATGGCGAAATTTCAGGGAAAGTATTCACCACATCGCCTCTGATTTGCTCACTTATAAGTCTTGTACTTGAATTTAAATGGTAGTCGAAATTAATACCGCCCTGTATGTAGAAACCGTATCTCTTTTCGGGGAAGGAATACTTCAACGAGATTGGAAGCGATAAGGTAGTCAAATCAATGAATGTGTCGTGAAGCTGAATAAATGACATGGGTAATTCAACTGATGATGAGTAGCTGGATTTTAGGAAGTGAAGTTCTCCTTGAAAAGCCATTCTTTCTGTGATGCGAGGAAATGAAGCCGCAATAAGTACTCCAATAGAAGGATCAATAGAACTGTATGAGTCATCTAAATAAGAAAAAAATCCTGAACCCTCAGTAGTTATTTCAGACCTTGATACTCCTAAAATTGCTCCAAAATCAAACTTTGTCCATGGTTTCTTAGCTTTAAACTCTACCAATTCAGTACCCGTACATTTATTATACTTAACAATCAGTCGAGCTAGCCCCCTCTCACTAAGCTTCATGTTTGAGGTAAGACCATTTGGATTCTGTAAGCAGTCGCTGATAAGGTAAGTCAAAACCCCCTTCCATTTACCTATCTCTTTTTTTCCGGTTTTTCCATCGATCTCAACTTTTTCAATAATTGATTCCAAGTTGAAAAATGAAGTGTCCTTTACTATGTGATACTTGTCCCTTGATTTATATAAACTAATTTCTCCTGTTACTAAAACCTCGACGAAAGAACCTTCAATTATTTGAGAAGAAAAGAACTTATCGTCGTTGTACCCAAATCCTATTATTTGATTGGGGTAATATTCTTTTTCGCCTTCTTCAATTTTGAAAATGCATGATTCGTAATTCTTTGAGTTGGAACGATAGTCCACTTGCCCTTGAATGGTGTCGTTATCAAGAGTTACTATAAAACCACTTCTGAAGTCGTTCTGTCCGTACGAGCTACCAATAATGATTAGTAGCAACATTAGAGTTAACTTGATATTTCTGTTCATAGTGAAATGATGCCTAATGCTTGCGCAGCCACCGACGAAGGCCTTAGCCGAAGTATGGTGGCTAAGCGATGTTGGTTGCTGACTTTTCTATTTCTGTTTAGATTTACTTTTTTAGGCAAATATACCTTTTATATATTTTATCCGATAAAAAGGAATAAAGATTTTCCATTGATCTTTTCTTTCTATCAAACCTTTGCTTTTTAGCCTATAGTAATCAAGGATTGGCCTATAAATCATTAGATAAGCAAATAGATAAAATGTCATCCAGTGATTCCATTGACTTTCCATCCTGAAGAAATATAAAAATGGAGTTATCGGTATCAGGATCAGTAGAAAAAATACAGCTTTGTTCTTCATATATTTTAAGTTTGTTTTCCTTCTGCTAGCAGCCAACATCGAATAAACGTAGAATTATATTTATCCTACCTAGTACGGGGAATAAACATCATATAGCGTGGCACGTACTGGTCTGGCGTGACCCGCGTTTATTTTCAATATATCTTTTTGGCTCGTTTCGACAAAATATCGGTTTGAAGAAGGTGTAAGTTCAATATACTAAAATCCACCAAACAGCACTTAGCATAAATCATTTAAGAAAAAACCGGAAAGACTCCGGCTGAGCATTCCAAACTGTTTTTGGTTGAGCAATATTTGGATGTCTGTTTAAAGCCGGGGTTACTCAATGATCAGAACAGCATCTTCCCAAGATTGAGGCGGGGCGAATATATTGCCTTCTTGGGGCTGAGCTTCCTGCTGATCGCCCGTTCGAGGATCAATCCAAGTAGCCTTCGTCACCGCACTCCGCAACCTATCACTAGCAATAGTGGCTGCGTCACCGCCCATACACCAAATGATATGCGTTTAGTTTTGGTATCGATCACCTAAAAATCTTCCGTACGTTCGGGCGTCTTCTTTCGTAAATACGATGCGCGATCCGTCCACTCGGTTACTAATAAAAGCATTAGCCCAATAGGGAAGCAGTACCAATTTCAGCCCTCGGGCTTTTACTGCTTCAATCACATAGTCAGTGTGATCCCAGTAATCGTTCGGGACTTCAGGAGAGCCGTCTTCCCTAATGAGAGGCTGGGCAGTTTGAGGGTCATCTTCTGTACTGATAAAGGGACGATGGACGATAGCATTAGTCTCATTTAACGGACCAAAGGGGCGAAAGGAGCCGTGCGGATACCAGAAGTCCACCGCCTGAATAACGGTAAAGCCCTGCTCTTTACGAACGTCGAGGTAGTTATCAACCTGCTCACGGTTTAATCGCTGAAAGATTGCCCAGCTGGTATCGCCAATCCAGTAGAAGGGGTACCGTCTTGGTCTACCAGATAGTGTTGATTGTCTGATAACCCTAGATCAGGCTGGGAATAGGCCCGATAGCACCATAGACTTATAGTAAACAACAGCAAACAAAGTATAGTAAAAACCTTCATTGTATAGTGTGATCGGATTGCATGGGTAGTTATTGATCGTATTTCAAAGGCACTTTTAGTTCACTGGCAATGCCATTATCACCCTGCTGCTCCATCCACGCCAACAGTTCCTGGCGAAGCTGTCGCTTTACGGAAGCATATTGGGGATCACTTGCTAGATTTTCCTGTTCAAACTCATCATCGACGATGCGGTACAGTTCCTCTTCAGGCCGTCGGAGCAGACTTTGGGTTTTTTGGTGAGCTAGACTATCGCTTTGGGCTTTATGCAGCCAGCTTTTCCATACGGGCGAGGCCTGGGCAGTATCGTAAGTTCGGCCGTGAGTATTAATATTCTGGAAAATGCTGTCTGGGGCTAGGTTCACAATATAGCGAAACTCATCGTTCTGGACGGAACGAACCGGGTAAAGTTGGCCCGAGAGTATACCCCGGTTGGTATGGGAGCCATACAGATACTGATGGTGATTATCAGTTTCTTCATTTAGTAGGGCTACCAGACTCTTACCGTTAAACACTGCATCAGGAGAACCGCCTGCGAGTTCCACGAAGGTAGGGGTGATGTCTACAAAGCTGGTAAGCGCATTCACTGGAAGAGTGCTTTCCAACTGAGCGGGCATTTTCAGGTAAAAGGGTACCTTCAAGCCAGTATTGTAGGTTGTCCATTTACTGAAATATTCGTAGCCGTGATCAGAGGTAAAAATCACCAGAGCATTATCGTATAACTCATTCTCTTGCAGAGAATTCACCAATTGGCCAAACTCTTCGTCCATAAGTTGCACGTCGCCGTAATAATCTGCCAGGTGCTGACGCGTTTCGGGAGTGTCTACCCAACGGGGTGGCAGAAATACATTTTGGGGGGAAACATTGCCAACCACATGCGGCCCGTGGGGTTCATCCGAGGCATAGATTAAGCAGAAGGGTTGGTTTCGCTGAGCCGTCATCAGGCTGTCTAAACTCGCTTGGGGATAGTACTCAAAGGGAAAGGCAGATTGGGGTTTGATATGCCGTTTGCCCACTAAAAACACTTTATAGCCTAGTTCGGAAAGGTAGTGCGGCAGACTGCGGATGGTGTCGTATACCGATCCGTGGTTGTAATGGCAGCCATTCCGATGAGGATACAATCCGGTATACAAGGCCGAACGAGAGGGTGCACACATGGCCGTTGGGGTATACATGTTCATAAAGGAAGTACTTTGAGCAGAAAAGGCATCTACGTGGGGCGTTTGTACGGCAGTGTTAGCAGTTACGCCCAGATCAAAGTAGGAAAGGTCATCGGCCAGGAAAAGTACTAGGTTAGGTTGATTGGCAGTTGGTTCACTGGCACAACCGAAGAGCAAGCCAAGTAGAGGTAATAAGATCCTTAATGGTAGTTTGCGATGGAAGTAAGCATTCATAGTAATATCAATCTATTCTAAACATAGAAGTGGAGGTAACATCTCGTCCTTTCGTATGAAAGGGGCCGGCCGTGTAAAGATAGCGCAGGCGGCCGTCAATAAGTAATAACTGAGGACATTCAAACTGACCATCCCGTACTCAGAGCTTTAGGGTGATAATGGGCCAGATCGTAATACCCGGTAACCGGCTGATCAAATACCACTCCGTCGGGTGACTGCCACAACAGGCCATCAACACCACTCGTAGATGTATCCTTTTTCGTACGGGTGAGAAGGTAGTACATATTCTTGAACGTAAAGGCATAAGCATATTCTATCATTCCATTGCTGAAAGTTACTAGCTTTGCCTCAAACTGATAAAGCTCTTCTAGTTTATCGACAACCGCCACCCGTAACCAGAAGTACAAACAGTTTACACTATTAGCCCACTCAGGAGTGGACCTTTAACGATAGCGAAGTACTAGGGAGCTACAATACGCATGGGGCACTCACTTCGATGAGCTTTTCCTGGTATACACCTGCTAGCGAATAACAATCATGTGCCCGGGCACCGCTCTTTATAGCTCGGGTAAATCTCGATAAATTACAGATGATTCGTGCTACGGAACAAGTAATTGTCCCTGAAGACAGTATTGCCTTGGGCAACTTCGGAGTTACGCAAATAGGCAACCATTAAACCCGGGGTACTACCACCGAATACTGGCGGAGCGAACAAAATAATATTGATAGTGAGGTATTCGTTGCCCACATTCTCTAGAGTAAGAGTAATCGATAGGCTTAGTAATAAGTAGAAATATACCTTCGGCAAGGTACTATCTACTACCGTATCAACCCAATGCAATGGTACGGAGCTCTAGGTACTAGAACAAACCGATGGTTACCCCCAATTTATAATTGTTAACCTTGGGACCTTCGTCGGGAGTAAAGAGCTCAGAGAACATATACTGCCCGGTGAGAGTAATACCCCGGAAACCTAGCTTGGCGTAAGCCCCGTAGCGCCAGGGGTTTAGATTATACCGACGTTTGAACTTATCTTCTTTATCGGTTCCGCCCTCTTCAAATTTAATTTTGGTATAGGAATTAATCATGCGGCCAACTCTTCCTCCCAAAGCACAGGTGAACCCCCGATAGTTGTCTTTAGCAAAGAACCGAAGCTCTAGCGGAATATCAAGATAATGTACAGAAAGCTGGGTCTTCTGCAACGAAGGGTAAACATCCCGATCAAGTGGAATAATACTAGTAGAGTCCTGGGTGTCATTAAGGGTAACTCCGTTCTCGAAGCTGTAATTGACAAACCCTAACCCTAAACCGGTGTGCAGTGAGATTTTAGAACCATCCTTCATGGGGATGACTGGGTATAGGTAGTAAATGTTGAACCCCCGCGATCCCCATATGCGGGTATCCATAGAATCGGGGGCATTGCTTAGGAAGTTAAAGCCAAAATCAAGTTGCAGCATACCAGGAAGATCGGGCTGAGCTCCTTCATAGCGCAGGGCATCCTGCGCCTGAGCGGTAGTACTAACCGCTAATGCAACTATGAATAATATCAGAAATAATTTACAGTAGTGTGACACGTTGAACTAATTTACTTCTATCAGTTTTTATCATACGCCCGCAAAGGTATAAGAATTTTAGCAGGGATGGAGACCCATTGCGGAACATTCCGTAGAAAAACGCTGGTTTCTTTCTCAGATTGTTCTTGCCTGTAAAGGAATTTATTGCTTATCTTTGCGTTCCGATTACACGGATGGCCTTGTAGCTCAACTGAATAGAGCACCTGACTACGGATCAGGAGGTTTCAGGTTTGAATCCTGACAAGGTCACTAAAAATAAAATAAAGCTCTGACTGTTAATTAGTTAGGGCTTTATTATTTGGTTAATTACTAACCCGATGTTAGATCGGTTATTAGTCCTTCCCCTAAAGCTTAGCACGTTATTCTCTAGAGTTTTATTCGGTAAAGTCTCAAAATTGATAGGATCTACGTCACTAAAGGCTAATTGGTTAGATTCTAGTTATTAGCACATTTTTTCAAATTCCTCAGGGCATCCTCAGAATAGTTTAGGTTTTCTCCAGACCGCACTTACCCCGTACTTTTATCTTGTTGCTACTTGTGGCTTTATGGTCAGTCGGCAGCTCTACCGAAAAAAGTCTCTCGCTGAACCAGAAAAAACTTCCTTCCCAATTTGGAAACCCGTCCCGATATGGGATAAGCAGTAGCCTTACGAGCCCTCTAATTTCCCGGCTAGCTGCCATAAATGCGTTTGGCACCATTGTGTTTCTTATGAAGTAGCAATCAAAAGAAAAACAGTATGAAACGCTGCTTTCTATCCCTGCTGGGATTGGTGTTCGGATACATCATCTACCAGATAAAATCCCCCGAAGTACTAGCCGCTTACGGAGAAGGATTTCAGAACTGGATTGACCCGCTCTTCGCGGCTAGTGTACTGTTGTTAATAGGTGGTTATTTTGGGTTATCTATACTCGATCATCGTTATCAGCCTATTTATACCGATGGAACGCACGTGGTAAGTACCTCTGCTGAAGCTCTGCAATGGTTTATGGAACAGTGTCAATTGAGTCACCTTCCCTTTAATAGTGCCAGCTTTGTTAACTACTACGTAGTAGAGAAAGAACACTTACCGGTGATACTCAACAATGGCGCTGAGCTATTAACGGGCTACCAGTTAAATAACCTGATTGCTACAGGTAAATTATCAGCCAATCTATAGAAAGAGGCTATTTTGCCTACCACACCCTTTATACACTATTACAAAGAGAAGCGATACAAGTAGTTACTGACGACAGAAAGTAGCTTGATCAGCTGAAGGTTTTCTTCTAGAATAGAAGACATGAGCGCAATCCTTAGTTTGATTTTTTACCTAGTTTTTAGCTTAAGCTCCTTTCGGTAAGAGGAGCTTTCTCGACATCTGGTATCAGCCAAAGCTTTAAGCCAACGAATCACCCCGGACGCAGATGGCTCGACCATCAATAAGAAGAAGCTTAAAAGAGATTGAAGCTCGCTAAAGGCTCGCTGTAGACTTTCCAAATCCATCCTCCTTTTTCTTCCCACCTGCATTAGTTTGAGAATTTGCCAAGATAGTAGATATTGGTATTTTAAAAGCGACTTTTTGTTTGTTCGTCACTATCAACTTAACAATCTAATCGCTGACTGCTCAATCTTACACGGCATAGCGGTGGGTGGTGCCCGAGGTGCCATTGCGGGCATCACAGTATATACCATTCAGCAATCTCACAACTGGATCAGGTACCGGCAAGACTCCGCCAGGGTAGAGCAGTGGCTTAAGGATCATATTCAGGACGAGAAAAAGCACCGATCTACCCGCAGTATTGCCAGTTGGGATAACCTTACCCTGGACCGGGTCCGCTATGTATGCAGCCGCAATCCTAAGATTTACCTGTCAACTGGCGAACAGGACGACCTGTGAAGCGTGTATACAGAAGGACAAAAAAGACAGTAAAAGCAAATTCCGCACCTCAACATTCATTCCCAATCGCATTTTCTGACTTACTAGTAGGGTTACCGTATTAGTTACCAAACCGGTAAATAGTTCCCAATTGTGCCTTGGTACTGATTTTTGGTATTGGGCTGCCACCAAAATTATAGTATCTTCCGAGTCTACAAACTTTCGTTATGAGACTCTTTCTTTTTCTGTTCGGCATATTGTGTATTCAGCTTACTGCCTGGTCGTCCAATCCGGTAGATAGTCTGGAGAATGAATTGACCACTGCCGCCGATACCAGTAAACTCCGTTTATACCAGCAGTTGTACCAGGCTACCATTCATACCGAACCCGAACGGGCCCGGGAGTACACCGAACAATGGATTAATCTCGCCCAAGAACTTGATAACCCTCAATCGGAGTTTGATGCTTTATTCGGCCTGGGCCGTTCCTACTACGTGCAGGGCGATTTCGCTCAAGCTGTACACTACGGCGAACAGGCCATGACTATCGCTCGGTCACTGAACGATACGGCCCGTATCGCTACAGTTTATAACGGAGTTGGGTACATGATCTTCAATCAGGGCAAATACGATAAAGCTTTAGAGTATCTGCTGCAGGGATTGCGCTTAAACGAAAGCTTAGGAGACTCATTAGCGGTTCATAAAAGCAAATTTAACATTGCCAATGTGTACGTACTCAACGATAATCCGCGTAAGGCACTGGACTATTATCTGGCCTGCGAAAACTACTTCAGTCAGCGAGGTTTGGATCAGTTTTCGGTGAAGTGCTGGCTGAATTTGGGAGCTACCTATCCGGATGTGCAACAGTACGATTCGTCGTACTACTACTATCAACTAGCGCTAGATTACTACGAGCAAGAAAACGACGAATACCACCTAGCTAAAGTACTGGATGGCCTGGGGCAGAACAAAATGGATCAGAAGGAGTACGCTGCCGCTATTAATTATTATCAACAAGCACTTCAGTATAATCAGTCCGTTGAGAATCAGGACGGCATTGCGCTCAACTACCGCGATTTGGGCCGGGTCTATACGCTGACTGGCCAGTATACTACCGCTCTGAAGTATTTAAAGCAAGCATTGGCCCTTTCGGAAGAAATTGATGCTCCCCAACAAGTAATCATGAACCACTACGAGGCCCTGGCCGAAACCTACGCTGCCCAAGGTAATTATGCTCAGGCTTACGACTACCGGCTGAAGTACTTTGAAGTTTACCAGGAGGTATACAATCAGGAGAAGGAAGAACAGATGGCCGCCCTGGAAACGGAATACCAACTAGATAAGAAAGAGCAGGAAATCGCTCTGCAAGCCCAGGAAATTGGGCTACTGGCTCAGCAGAACACCATCGCCGGTTACCAGCGTTGGGGCCTCATCGGTGGATTTCTGTTGATCGCTGCGCTAGCGGGAACCTGGTATAACCGTCAGCGATTAAAGCACCAACAGGAACGAGAGTTGCTAGAGAAAGATAAGCTTATTGCCCAGGAGAAAATAACAAGCGCTCAGCTGGCCCAGCAGCAATTACAGCAGAAACTAGACTTTAAGAACCGGGAGCTAACCACCCACGCGCTGCACCTAGGACAAAAAACCGAACTGCTGGAGGAAGTAAAAAGTAAGATCAATGACGTTTGGGCGGTAGCTAACCCTCGCAGTAAAACCGAACTGAAACAACTCAAGCAATTGATTCGGGGTGACCAGATGATAGAAAACGACTGGGACTCTTTCATCCAGCACTTCAAGCAGGTACACCCCGATTTTAGTCAGAAGCTATCAGCCGTAGCCAACGAACTTACTCCCAACGAGATTCGCCTAGCTATGATGCTGAAAATGAACCTCAGTTCTAAAGAGATTGCCTCCATTGCCAATATTTCTCCCGAAGGAGTGAAAAAAGCCCGCTATCGGCTGCGCAAAAAACTGAATATCGCATCCGAAGAAAATATACAGGAGTACATCCTTCAAATGTGAGTTTCAAAACTTTCCCGCGATCATCTTTTACAAATCAATGTTTTTTACATTTAATTATTATATTTTTTAGCTAAATAATTAAATGTCCACCGATTGTCCACCCTCTAAATTTGCTTTCAGGGGGTATTTTTTGCGTCATTGGCAGAAAAAACAAATTTGATTCATACTATGATTAACCAAACTATTCGGAGGTTACCCACCTCATTATCGCAACTAATTACAATTATCCTTTTCAGTTGGCTATTTCTAACTGCCTGCAGCGAAGAAGAGGGAGACGGAGGGGGTGTACCCGAACCGGAAGAGGAAAGCTTTGATCAGGTAATTGATGTTGGCGGCAATCTGGAACCAGTTACCCAGTCGGAAGAGGTGGTGGAAGAAACCGAGAGTAACGAAGTTATTGACGGAGAAGTGTGGAACTGCACCACCACTACTTACAGTGCGCTGGCCCCCGGTGGCGGTAGCAACGGCTTCCCGCTGTTTAACCCTAACGCTTCGGTGATTTACCCCGGTAGCTTATTACAGGGTAAGTCTCTCAAGCAAGCCACTCCCGATGTGATTGCAGTGGATCGTTCAGGTGGCACTATTTCTTACGATCTGAACAACGGTAATCTGGCTTCCAGCTTCACCGTAGAAGAGGTAGCGAAAAGCTCTATTCAGAACGCCATGAACCAGATTATCGCGAGTGCTCCCGACGACTTACCGGCTAATTTTGTATTCAAGTACAGCCAAGTGCAGAGCGAACAGGCCTTAGCTTTGGAGCTGGGTATCGACTACGAATCAGCCTTTGTAGATGTAAGCTCTGACTTTAGCTTCAGTTCCGGCTCCAGCCTGAACCGCATTCTGGTAGAACTGAACCAGAGTTTCTACACTATGAGCTTTGATATTCCAACCAGCCTGGACGGACTATTTGCCCCCAGCGTTACTCCCAATGACCTTAAGCGCTACGTGCAGGAAGGTAATCCGGCTACCTACATCTCAGATGTCACCTACGGAAGAATCTACTACATGCTGATTGAGTCTACTTCTTCTTACACCGAAATGGAAACTCAAATACAGGCCTCATTTAGCGGGGTAGTCAACTCGGCCGACGTGGATATATCCGATACCTCTTTGTCTGAGTTGGAGAACCTGAAAATTAAAGTAATGGCCTTCGGAGGCGAAGCCAGCACTAGCTTGCTTACCGTAGGCGAAACCGACTTGAACCGATTAGTAACGCTGCTGGCCGAGAGCACCACTATCTCTACTGGTTTACCTATCAGCTACGTAGTACGCAGCGTAGCCACCAACCAGATTGTGAGCGTGCAGTTAGCCACTGAGTACGACGTAACCAATTGCGAACCAGCCCCGCCCGGTGGAGAACCTCCGTATACGGCTCACTGGAGAGGTCAGGTGCTAGATCAAATGGGTCCGGTAGGAGCCGCTTTTTCCCGAAAAGGTACTGAGTTTATTCTGATTAGTGAGGATGGAAAGCAGTTTATGCGCAGCAACGTAAGCTCGTTAGAAGGACCATTTCCTATTGATGAGCTAGGCGTGGAGGCTCCGCCGTTTGACATTGGCGCGGCTTGCGCTATTGATGGCAACGATGTAGACGATAGCTGGATCATGGTGATGGATATTACCGGCAGCCAATGGACGTACTTACGGCCTAACGGAACTTATAGCAGCAATGGCCCCCAGCCCGTAGCTGATCTGGCGGATGGTACGAATCCGTTTGCTCTGAACGGAGTAGGGGCGATGATGTTTAACTACAAAGACCCCATGGGCCCAGCTAGCCGCTGGATGATTAATCAGGACGGTACCGCTTATTCACTGTATTTGAACAATCCGCGAAGTTTTGGTAGTGTGCAGAATATTGAAAGTTGGTCGGGTGGCGGATTACCCTTTGAGGAGAAAAAGGTGGGGGCCGGTATCGGGTTTTATCTCGGACAGAAGCAGTTTTTTGTACTGTTCAATAAAAGTGGCACCCAATACTGCATCTCAGGAGACGTATTTGGCACCGGATCGCACGGCTTCATTGGCCCCTTTGATCTATAAAAAATTTCACTAACGAGGTGATTTAACTGCCCCCTTCGTAAGAATGAACTACTTCCGAAGGGGGCTCTTTTACAAATAGCTAGTTTGTATACTATTCCAATTCGCTACAGTAGCGAAGTAGTTTAATTAAGTCCTGGGCATCGTTAAAATTGATTTTCTCCTCATCTATAAACCGGGTAACCTTTTTCTGATGGCTGCGGAACACTTTTCGGATAGTAGATTTCTGGGCCGGATGCCAGCGCCGATTGAAGTCCATGAAGTAGTAATCTTCCAGAAGAACCAGGGTAAGAGACTGACGAGCCGGTTGGTGATAAAATTCTTGTTCCGTAACCCCGTAATTCACTGGCTGTAGGAACTGACTGGGTCTCCCCATACGATTAGATTCGTAAAGACCATCCAGAGAACTGCTAGAACCCAGATCTTCATCTCTTACAGCCTGTAGCCTTTGACTGTTGGCTAGTTTGCAATTAGTAAACCCGGCTAGTTCTTCCAGATAACCGTAATCCGGGTGATAGTAAAAGCTAGTGTCGTTCACTACTACTTTCTCCACCGTTGGCTCATCGGCAATGGTAAGCGTATCCTGCTTACGGTCAATAAACTGCATTTCTTCGTACAGTATGTTATAATTGACCTTAGCGCTGGCCGTGTGGCCATTAAGAAAAATGGCTTTTCCCCACCGGAAATCAGCAAAGCGATACTGAGCCTCCTGAGGTAACACCCGCACCGGAATCTCTCCGGCCTGTACCTTAAAAAATCTGGCCGACTGAGCCACTAAGGAACTATAGGGCAACAAGACAATCAGGCATACTGCTATAAATACGCCCATCTTAAAAAACCCAACGCTGAAAAGCCGTTCCATAGGTAAGAACTCTAGTATCCGACAGAATGATAAATTAATGATTTTTATCAAATCTACCACCAAGGATTCTCCAATACTCCAAAACCTCCTACTTCTTTAACCAGCAGCTTAAGTGTTTTTATCGGGCGGCAATCACCGACTGTTCCGATAAATTATACAGCTGTCCTCCGGTTACGGATACTGTTCCGCCTTCGGCAAATAAATCTACCTGGGTGAAATTCTCGTTCGGGAAAAATACGTTGGACATAACGGTAGTGCCATCGTCGCCAAAAAGCTCTACTGAGGCCACATCAATAAACAGATGCATGCTCAGCATACTTCCGTCGCCTACCCGGTCAGCCGTGTACCGGCCCGGAAAGTCGGTGGAAAAGTCGGTTTTGCCGGCGTTGCTCCGGTCTACGTAATACTGCTCATCGGCCAGATTGTAACCCACCATTAGTTCTTCGCCTTGGCTATTGGATAGTCTCAGACCTATTTCGCTAGCAGTAGCCTCATTTAGGTCAAAATCAACGGTTAATTCTAAAGTAGCCGAAGGCTGGCTGAGTTGGGAACTTATGTTCTGATTTCCCTCCAGCATCATTGCTTCTAAAGCAACAGCATTGGTTCGTAGCACTTCCAATTCCTCTACCGGACGGGAGGCTACTCGCAGACCGGCTTCGGTTTCTACCAGGTGCAGCGTGCGGGGCACCGTCATGGCGCTACGCCAACTGTAGGTGGGCACTTCCTGTCCGTACTGCCAGTTACTCATCCAGCCCAGAAAAATTCTTCGCCCATCCGATGCAGGAACATCCGACCAGGTAACTCCGGCATAGTTATCCTTGCCGTAATCCAGCCACAGAGACATATCCTCCGGATTCTCATTAGTAAAGGTGTTGCCATCAAAGTTTCCGACAAAGTACTGCGTGGCCGAGCCACCGTTAGGCCCACCCGGATTAATACTGAGCAGCAGTACCCATCGCTCTTCCCCGCTATCGGTGGTCAGCGTAAATAGATCGGGACATTCCCATACTCCACCGTGGGAGCCGCTGTTCTCACCAAATTCACTCAAAAAATTCCATTCTGTGAGGTTGGGCGATTCGTACAGATGTATACGGTCAGCCACCGCCAGTATCATTACCCACCGCCCGGCAGTCCGATTTTGCCCCGGATCGTACCAGAACACTTTAGGATCACGGAAGTCTTTGATGCCGGAATTCTCTATTACCGGATTTCCCTCGTACTTCGTCCAGGACCGTCCCCGATCATTGCTGTACGCAATTCCCTGGGTCTGAAGGTAATTATCAGGATCTTCACCTTCTTTAGGTGGATCGTGGTAGGTAAAGATCGCAATCATCGGTGAGTTACCTTCGGCTCCCAGTCCCGAAGTATTATTGTGATCCACCACCGCACTACCGGAGAAAATATACCCTAGACTGTCGGGGTAGAGCGCAATGGGTAGATGCTCCCAGTGGACCAAATCCTGACTAATGGCGTGTCCCCAATGCATGGGTCCCCATACGTTGCTATCGGGGTAGTGTTGGTAGAAGAGATGGTACTCACCATCGTAAAAAACCATTCCGTTAGGATCGTTCATCCACTGCTCGGGTGGGGTAAAGTGATATACCAAACGGTGCTGCTCTCCGGTATCGGCTATGGTAGCGTCAGCTGTTTCGGTAGAAGAAGGCTGGCATCCAGCGATAAAGGAAAATAATCCGACAGATGCTAGAAGGAAGTAACGTGATTTGATCATAGCGTTGGCGTAGTTTGTACTGTATAATCCTGAAATTGGGGTCGAGGTTTAGGAAGGGTTGGCTAGAATTTTTTCAATAGTAACTGTATCCATCGCAGGAGTGGCTCCGGTTTGCGTAGCAACGTAGGCTCCTACGGCACAGGCGTCGCGAAACGGTTCTGCTGGTGGCTATTCCTGAAGTAGACCTGTAAGCAAAGTCGCCAGAAAGGAATCGCCACTGCCCACGGTATCAGCTACCTCAATCGGGAAGCTGGGTTGAAAGTACAGTTGGTTTTCGTACAACAACACCGCCCCTTCAGCTCCCTGAGTGATGCAGAGCGTACTCACGTCGAATTTTTGCATAAACTTCCGCATGGCGGCTTCGTTCGTGCTGCCATCCAGATACCACTCCGAAAGTTGCGCAAATTCTTCTTCGTTCACTTTTACCAGATCGGCTGGCCCCAATAGTTCTTTAACTAATTCGATACTATAGTGCGGCGCCCGGAGGTTCACATCGAAGGCGGTTTGCTTCGCCCGTGGTAGCAACGAGAGCAACGTATTACGGGTAACCTCGTGGCGGCAGGCCAGACTTCCGTAGAGCAGCAGATCGGCCTGTTGTACCGCCTGAATAGCTTCTTCGGTGGGGCGAATAAAATCCCAGGCTACGGGCTGAAGAATATCGTACTTCACGTCATCTGATTGGGTAACGTCAGCGATTACTTTTCCGGTAGGATGATCGGTATCGGTTTGAATAAGTTCCGTAGATAGTCCCCGTTCCTTCAGGTATTGCCGCAATGATTTTCCGTCTTCATCCTTCCCCACACTAGAGATGAAATGGGTAGTTAAGTTTTGCTGCTGCATATGTACGGCCACGTTCATGGGAGCACCACCAGGGTACTTACCGCTGGGCAGATAGTCGTAGAGCATCTCTCCGAAGCAAACAGCGCTGTTAGCTGACTTTTTCATAGGTCATATTGCGTTCAAGTTCTTCCAGCGATTGCCCCTTGGTTTCGGGCATCATTTTCCAGACAAAGAGTAGTTGTAATACCATCATTCCGGAGAAGATAGCGAAGGTAGGTCCACCGCCTAAGCCTTCAGCAATTACCGGAAATATGAAAGCGATTACTGCGGCCATCAGCCAGTGGGTGAAGCTACCCAATGCCTGCCCTGATGCCCGCACCCGGTTCGGGAAAATCTCGGAGATAAACACCCAGATGACGGCTCCCTGGGAGAAAGCAAAAAAGGCAATATACACAAACAGATAGATCGGCACCCAAATACCGAATGATTGTACGAGGAAAGCCCGAGCCACTAAACCTAGGGTAAGTATTAGTCCGAACGAACCGATGAGCATCAGTTTCTGGCGGCCCATCCGGTCAATCACACTCAGGGCGATGAGCGTTGCCAGAAAATTTACAATCCCGATACCGGCGGTGGACAGTAAAGCCGTTTGCGTACCCAGCCCAGTCATTTCTAGAATACGCGGGGCGTAGTAGATGATAGCATTGATACCAGAAAACTGATTAAACACGGCAAATAAAATAGCCAATGTAACCGGCTTACGGTAGCGCGATGAGAAGAGCTTTTCGGTAGAAACATCAGCCTCTAGCGAGGTGCTTTTGATATCCTGTACTTCTTGGTCGGCTCGCTCGGGGTCAATCATCGCCAGAACGCTACGGGCTTGCTCCACATCATTGCGCTTCAAAATCAACCACCGCGGACTCTCCGGCACGAAGAGGATAGTAATCAGGAATACTAGCGCCGGAAACGCTTCCACGCCTAGCATCCACCGCCAGTCATTCGCCCCGCTGCCCTCAATCAGATAATTAGAGAGATAAGCGATCAAGATGCCAAACACGATATTGAACTGAAATAGGGCTACCAGTTTTCCCCGTGACTCAGGAGGGGCAATTTCCGAAATGTACATAGGTGCCGCTACCGAAGACGCCCCCACACCTAAGCCGCCTAAAAAGCGAAAAAGCAGAAAAACGTACCAGTCGGTGGCCAATGCCGAACCTACTGCTGACACTAAGTAGAAAGCAGCGATCCAAAACAAGGTCTTTTTGCGGCCCAGGCGGTCGGAAGGAATACCTCCGAAGAGCGCGCCGAATACCGTGCCGATGAGTGCAATAGAAACGGTAAATCCGTGCTCCCAGGAGCTTAGATCCCATATTTTCTGGATGGTTTGCTCCGCCCCGGAAATTACTGCGGTATCAAAGCCAAATAAAAAGCCTCCCAGGGCTACTGTGATTGACCAGAACCAGAGTCGTCCGTAGTTCATAGGTTGTTTTTGCTAAAAGTACGGAATCTTACTCAGTTTACAGTAATACTACTTTTACCGAGCCATTGGCCTGAGCAATAAAAAACCCAGCCGTAGCTGGGAAAAACCTTTTACTCGAAACAATACCTCTGAGCCTGTTTTTTCGGCACTATTCAACGCGATCCTATATCTGCCCTGCCATCGCTTTGAGGTGCTAATACTGATGACTAAAAATACCTGGGATCAGAATAAATTTCAAAGCGACTAACATCAATTTCTTACATGAGTAGAAATTGTCTCTATAAATGAAGTCAATTGACAGAGATTAAAAAACTGCCGAGAAAGGATGTAAATTCGACGATAATATAGATAGAGATTAACTGCGTTCGTTAGTCGCCCCGGTTGCCCAGCCAGATTCCTACAGCAGCCAATATAAAAATAACTCCTAAGACAATGAGTAGAATAGTGTTGGTGTCCATAAATTTGGTTTGTTAGTCTTGTTTAGCCGATAGGGGCAAATATTATGAATTTTCTGCAATTAAATAAAAAAAGCGACGCAGTTTTATCTGCGTCGCATCAACTAATGTTTGTCAATTTAAAATAAACTCGGCAATTAAGATTTAAAAGTAAAGTATAATTGTTTCAGATAAAAAAATTGAGTCTATCTATCAACCCTCACTTCGCTTATGCTACTTGCAAACCCACTACCAAAAAGCAATTAGAGCTTAATCTTCAGCGATCAAGCCACTGCTTGAAGTCGGCTACCCGGTCGCGGCTTACTAGCACATCGTTATCAGTACTGTGCGTTAGTTGCAGTTTCAGTCGGCTGCTGGAGTAAGTGATGATATCTTCTATGGCGACAAAACGAATCAGGTACTTGCGGCTAATCCGAAAATACACCTTGGGATCTACCATCTCCTCTACCTGTTCCAGCGAGTAGTCGATTATATAATGTTTTCCGCTCGCGGTTTGCAGATAGGTTACCTTAGCCTGGCTGAAGAAATATAGTATCTCCTCTACTGGAATAGCATTCAGGTGTTCCCCCACCTTCACCATGAAGCGGACTTTGTACTCCGGCCTCTTAAGCATTTGCAAGGCTTGCTGGAGCTGACCTAGGTCGGGGGCAGCGGTTTTGGCAGACTGATGCTGGTGGTAGCTTCGGTACTTACCAACGGCCGTTGAAAGCTCCTCGGCATCAATGGGCTTTAGCAGATAGTCAATACTGTTCACTTTAAACGCCCGGATAGCGTACTGGTCGTAGGCGGTGGTAAAGATTACCGGGACCGAAACGGTAGTATGCTCAAAAATCTCAAAACTCAACCCATCGGCCAACTGAATATCCATAAAAATCAGGTCCGGTGCGGGGTTACTTTTTAGCCAGTCTACGGATCGTTTCACCGAGTCTAGCTGGGCTAATAGGGTAGCCTCGGGGATTACTTGCTGTATTAAAGAAGTCAGCCGTTTGGCCGCCGCTTTTTCGTCTTCAATGATCAGAATTCTCATGCCGGTTGCAGGGTTAGCAGCGGTAGTTTAACCGTGAAGTACTGGGGGCCATCCTGCACTTCAACTTCTTTCTCCGAGAGGTAGGCGTAGCGCGAGCAGATGTTCTTCAGACCAAGACCCGAGGAGTATTCGTAAGTGCGCTTTGGCTGGAGGTTATTCTCTACTCTTAAGAATTTATCTTGCTCTACCGTAATTCGGAGATGCAGTGGCTGGTCATCTGAAATAATATTATGCTTGATGGCATTTTCGGCCAGCATTTGCAGCGAGAGAGGAGGTATCATGGCCTGTACGTCCGGCGGAATCTGAATGTCTACGGTAAAATTATCCTCAAACCGCATCTTTTGCAGAAAGATGTAAGACTTTACGAACTGCAACTCCTCATCCAGTGGCACTACCTCTTTTTGCTGATTATCCAATACGTAGCGGTACACATCGGCTAGCTTCTTAATAAACTTAGCCGCCTGGTCTTGATCTTCGTACACCAGCGAAGTAAGTGCATTCAGACTATTGAACAGAAAGTGCGGGTTTACCTGATTTTTCAGCGTTTCGTACTGCGAGGCTACCCGTTCGGTCTTTAGCTTTTCGGCCTCAATAGCCGCCTGCCGCCAGCTCAACAGAAAACCCCGGCTGGTTAGAAAGGCGGTGAGCACCACTGCAATAATCATCGGAATGTAGGTCTGTTTTACGTACACTGCGAAGGGAATTCCGGAAGGGTCATCCACAAAGAAGAGCTGGATAAAGATATAAGCGACCAGTAGTGAGACCAGGAACGAGTAACTGAGCAGCGTTACGGTATTCAATACAAACCGCTTGGTAGGATGATGGATCCAAGACACGTACTTATTCAGCCAATGATTTAGCCGTTCATTGCCCCACCCCAGCGTAATGCAGAGAGTGAACGAATACAGCACATCGTCGCCCACTGTACGAAATTCTTCCCAGGACATAAAATCCTGCGGAGCCAGAAAAAAGACGATGGCCACGGCAATAATGAAGTTTACTCCCAAATAGGCTCCAACTTTCTTCAACTTCTGGGTCATGCGGTAGATTAGATAATTATCAGCGGGGTAAATATACAAAGAAGTATGACGTCCTGAATTCATCCGTACCCTATTGATCGCAAGCACGTTGTAAATATCCTACAATCCACTCCCCCCAGGTAGGGTGCAACGGCGACTCCGGTTCGGCCTGCTCAAATTTAGCAATGGCCTGGCCAGCCAAGGCACAAACTTCCGAAGTGTCGCTATTGAAAAACTGGGATGTGCCATATTTCATTTGTGCCAGTAGCAGCAAAGCCCGCGGATTATTCGGGTTCATCTCTACGGCCTGCGATAGTATTTGGGTAGCTCGAGGGGCTAATTCGGGACCGCGATTGGCCGGATCAATCGATACCCGGATGGTATGCAGATAGCCTTGAAGTGCTACTACCTCCGACTCTTCCGGTGCCAACTGCTGGGCCTCGTCCAGGTACTGCTGCGCCTGATCCAGACCCTGATCTTTTTGCTCCCGGTCTTCGCTCATGGCACTGTGGATGATGTAGGCGTAGCTGGTGTAGTAAAACGGAAGCCATTGGTCTTTTTCTACCTGAGCAATGCGCTGGAACTGGTTAGCCACCGCCTGAAAAGCTTCGGGAGAATCAGCTTGCGCCAGCTGGCTTAACGCCTGCTGCATGGCTTGTTCGTAGGCCGAATTACTAGCAAAACTAAAGGCGATAGTCCAGGAAGCTAGAATAGAAAGAAATAAGCGTTTCATAAAGTAGGTGATTAATTGAAATGTGAAAATTGACAATTGATAGTTGGAAATACTCGGTATATGATTGAAAAAAGGTGATGATAAAGCTTTGATTCTCAAGTCAGTCTTTTATAGCGTATCTAGCTGGTTCTTCATTTTGTCTTTACTCAAGGTGATGAAGAGCCCTACGAAGAAGAAACGAGGTGCTGGAGGTCGTACGGCTAACCGGTCGTAGTTGCCCGACTCGTCGGGCTGATTAGCGTATTGGTAACCAAATACATTGTCGCGTCCTAATACGTTGGTAGCGGCCGCATATAAAATGATATGCTGCTTGATCAGCCAGGCGGCATTCACGCTTAGGCTGTGAAAATTTTTAGTCCGATCAGCGTGAAACCGTTCCTGCTTAGGGTTAAAGTAGGGTCGGCCACTGGCAAAGGTGTAGGAGGCTCCTAACTGCGTACGCCAGGCGGTAAGAAAGTACTTACCCACCGCCGAAAAGTTATGGCGGGAGGCAAACGTAGGTACTGCTTGGGTAGGAAAATCTCGGTAGTTGCGCTCCGTATCCAGTAGCGAGTACGAGAGCCAGTAGTCCAGATTATCTACCGAACGGCGGTCACGCCAGAAAATATCCAGCCCTCGGGCGTAGCCTTTACCCAGATTGTTATAAGCAGTTGGCTCGTAAGGCTGCTCAGTGTCAAACTTGGTAAGCTGATCATACTGTTTATGGTACGCTTCTACCCGAAATGTTCGCCCCGATTGAGTAATCTGATAATTAGCAATGTAGTGCGTGGCCTGCTCATCGGCTAAGCCCGCATTAACCAAGCGATAGTCCGGCAGGGGTGCCTGATGAAACTTTCCGTAGGCCAGAGAAATCTGACTGTCTTTTCCGGTTTTGTAGGCTAGCGATACCCGTGGCGAAGCTGTCCATTTATCGGTTAGGTTAGAAAACTCCGAACGGACTCCCAATCGGGCTACCCAACGGGAAGTAAGGTAAGCATCGGTTTCCACGAAATGAGCAGCCCGGTGGCTCAGTAGGGTCCAGCTGAACAAAGTAGTGTCTTCTACCGATGAGATGTGCCAGTCGTAGTTATCCTGAAAGTACTCGCTACCGGCCCTCATCACCACATCCGGGTTCACATCATACGTCAATACTGATTTGGCATGAACACTTCGTTGTTGTTGGTAAACCGTGTTTTGGTCCAGACTAATGGATTGGTTATCGTAGGTGTAAGACGCTCCGCTCTGCCAGGTCCATTTTTTTCCTATCGCCTCCTGAAAGGTTGCGTTGGCGTAGAGATTATCGTTTTCCAGGGATACTAAATTGGTTTCAGGCAGTTGGTCTACGTCCGGCAGGTGCAGGGCTATTTTACTACGGTTGGCTTGAGTATATAGCTTAAGCATTCCGGTATCTGAGGTCTTTTTCCGAAACGCGGCGGCGCCGTTCCAGGCCCGTGGGGCTGTCTCCCAACTAACATCCTGCGGAACCAACCCTTGGTAAGGAGCCAGATCGGTATATCCTCCCTCCACCCAGACCGAAGCTTTGTCCCAGCGGTGCTGGTGCGATACGCTACCTCCCACTGTCATCAGCGATATATCAGTTTGTGTCTGGGCTGGTAGATCGTTGGTACTTAGCAACAAAGCTGAGGAGAGGGCCTGCCCGTATTCCGCTGAGTAACCGCCGGTACTAAACGTAGTACCTTTGAATAGAAAGGGCGAAAAACGTCCCCGAGTAGGAATACCAGGAACTGAAGCATTGAATGGACTGTGGGATAGCATCCCATCGATGAATATCTGGGTCTCGTAGCCTTCACCACCACGCACGAACAGTCGACCGTCTTCGCCTACCGTTTGGGTGCCCGGTAGGGTTTGCAAGGCCCCGGCAATATCGCCCAAGGCTCCGGCGGTGGTTACAATATCCAGTGGCTTCAAGGCAATTGCCTGGTGTTTGTCGCTCGCCTCAAAAGATCCCGCACTGATAGTAACTTCCTGCAATGTATGGCTGGCTTCCTGAAGCTGAATGCGTAGCGAGGTGATCGGTTGATTATTGGTAATAATTAACTCCTGAGTTTGGTAACCCACTGCACTAATTACTAAGTAGGAAGTATCGGCTGGATCAGCAGTAAAGGAAAAGGAACCCGTAGTATCAGTGGTTGCCCCGAAATAGGTATTTTGCAAATATACATTGGCACCTACCACCGGCTCGGCTCCTTCCGTGATTGTTCCTGACCAAGTAGTTTGGCTGAAAGTTAAATGGCCGGTAAAGGTTAGGATTAGTATAGCGAATAAGGTGAATGAATGATTGGCGTGCATAGCAATATCGGTTTTGATACTGCTAAAGTGGGCATCAGCGACCTGATCTACGAATAAAGCTGGCCGAACGGTAGAATAGCCAAGACGAACCGTAAAAACCCGTCACCAAAAGGAGACCAGCTTGCCATTGCTGCTATAAAAAATGGGGAAACACTACGCTGTAAGGTATCCAGAATTTCTGGTTACCGGCTAAATAAAATATGTAGTTGTTTTGAATATGCTTTGTTTTCAGTTCAATCAACTTGCTCCTA
Organism: uncultured Flammeovirgaceae bacterium; assembly: GCA_937884755.1. Lineage (GTDB taxonomy): Bacteria > Bacteroidota > Bacteroidia > Cytophagales > Cyclobacteriaceae > Tunicatimonas. The sequence goes on along the minus strand of CAKZYJ010000522.1, from coordinate 16,589 downwards.
AAAACCAGCTGCAGTACATCTACGACCACTGCCAACTGCTCGATTTCATTATCCAGACCAAGGGCACCAAACAAGATGCCGTTTGCCTCTACCACGACGGTGAACTGTTTATTGAGGTCCACTTCGATGGGTTACAGGGCGACCGCGTAAAGGAAATCCGTTCCTACCCCACGCTGCATCAGCTATCGCACTGGTACGAGCAGATCAATATCTTGTCTCTCTTTCAGGATATTCCCAACAGCTAGCGAGGTACAACCTCGTAACCAGTTTCCCCTAGTAACGAGCGACGCATGATGTAGCGGGTGTTACAGCTATCGCTACTGTATGCCTGTACTAATACCCACCCTTGCCCATTCATATAATTTAAAGCATCCATCGCTGAATTAAACTCAAGTGGACGTCTGGTCACCGAATCGCGTAGTTTATCAACCCAGTTCATTAATCCTCTATTCGGAGGCTGACCGAAATCTAACCGGATATGGCAAACAGAACCAGTCCGTTCTACTTCTACCTCACAGTATTCTTCGGTTCGTATTGACTGATTTTGGGAATAGGTAGTAAGGCTAATGATAAAAAGAGGTAGGATAGAGAGAAAAAATTTCATGATCGTAATAAGTTAGATTGCTACTCCTGTTAGTATCAAAATTGATACCGAAGTACTTCGCTCTTTTCCGCTAATTAAATAGTACTACACTACTGTAAATGATTTTGATCAAGCCCAAACCTACCGCAAACAGGCAATGCAACGAGCAAACAATGCAGTACGCGGAAGAAACGGTAATCTGATAGTTGGTTCGCCTGACTGTCAAAAAGAGAAAATCGTAACATCTGGGTAACAAACACCTCATTATTTTTCTTTTATTTTGTTTTAGCACCCCCCAAATCGAGTGTGAAAATTAGTCGATTGTAGAAAAAGGCCCTCCACTAGTTACCAACCTAATTAACTATGCTCTTATTTTCCCTAGCAATGCACTTAGCGGGTATACTATTCACACTTCATGGATTAGATCAACCTCGGCTCGACCAACAGGAAAACGCCTCAGATCCTCTTTATTGTAAACTTATTGCCCACCGGGGAGGAGTGGTTGAAGATCTTTACGCTGAAAATAGCCCTGCTGCCGTGAAAGAGGCAATTGACCGAGGCTACTGGATGATTGAGATTGACATCCGGGAAACCAAAGATGGGAAAGCCGTAGTACAGCACGACCCGGATTTTCAGCGCTTCTATCAGCACAAAGGTAAAGTAGAAAATATGACGCTGAATGAGATTAAGTGGCTACGCTCTGATCCTGGTAATCAGGCTCCACTTACGTTGGAAGAGATGGCCCAACTTTGCCAGGGCAAACTGCAACTGATGATAGATACCAAGGCTCCCCACAGCGATACATTTTGCGAGCAAATTGAGACGGTTCTAAAAAAATACGACCTGCTGACTCAAGCCTACCTCATTGGTACAGAAGCTTCCCAAAAATGTCTTTTCGGAAAGGCCAAAATTGGAAAAAACCGAAACTACATCAAGCAAGCTCAAAAAAACGGTGAACCCGTCGCCGAACTATACTTTCTGTTTGAGCACGGTAATGAACTGGATAAGGGGACTGTCGTCTGGGCGCAGGAAAATGATATAACTGTAGTACCCTCAATCAATAAATTTCACTACCGCAACTCGGCAACTATGATGGAAGAGGCGAAAGCCGACGTTCTCCGGTTGAAAGCAGCCGGGATTACCGAATTTCAGATTGATTCTGAGTTCGATCGCTGGTTCTAGACTCCTCCCAAGTGCTGTTCTGTACTACCCGCTCGGGCAATCCGAATTTTTTTTATATTGGAAAAAATTATTCGGAGTGCCCGACAACAACCTAGAGCTACAGCAGATTTCCAAAGAGTTTCCTGGCGTGAAGGCGCTAGATCAGGTTTCGCTGACCGTACGAGCGGGCGAAGTACACGCGCTCTGTGGCGAAAACGGAGCGGGCAAGAGCACCCTAATGAACATCCTCTCGGGAAACTTGCAGCCTAACGGGGGTAGTATCCGCTGGAAAGGGCAGGAGGTACAGATCCCTAACCCGATTGAAGCCCAACGGCTAGGTATTGCTATTGTGTATCAGGAGCGTAGCCTAGTGGAAACACTGAGCGTAGCCGAAAACATCTTTATCCGCAATAAGCCCCGCAACCGCTTCGGTTTTATTGACTTTACTCGGCTGCATCAGCAGACGAAAAGCCTACTGGAACGACTGGGGTTATCCGATATTCGCCCGCAAAGCCTGGTAGGTTCTTTGTCCGTGGCCAAGCAGCAAATGGTAGAAATTGCCAAAGCCCTTTCCCAGGAACCGGAATTACTGATTCTGGACGAGCCTACGGCATCTATCACCGAGGTAGAAACTAAGATTCTGTTTAGCATTATTCATCGCCTGAGGCAAGAAGGAACATCCATCATTTACATCTCCCACCGTATGGCCGAAATCTTCGAGATTGCCGACCGGGTATCCGTCCTGAAAGATGGCCAACCGCAGGGCACCTTCGAGATTAATGAAGTGACCGTAGACACGCTGATTCGCAAAATGGTGGGACGCGACTTGCAGGTACAGGATACCCAAAACTACGCTAGTGATCAGGTAGTGTTAGAAGTACATAACCTTCAGGGAGAACGTTTTCGTAACGTGAGCTTTCAACTAAAAAAAGGCGAAATTCTAGCTTTGGCCGGACTAGTCGGGGCGGGCCGTACCGAAGTAGCCCGGGCTATTCTGGGAGCCGATCCTATTCTAGAAGGAAAAGTGTTACTGGAAGGTAAATCCACTAAGATCAACCATCCGAGGGATGCTATCCAGCAGGGAATTGGCTACCTACCCGAATCGCGAAAAACCCAGGGGCTGTTTCTGGACATGAGCGTGGCTGACAACGTAGTGGCCGCCAACCTGGAAGCGGTTGCCGACCGAGGGGTACTGAAACCCCAGCAGATTAAGCAGGAAGCTGAGGACTACATCCGGCAGCTTCGTATCATCACTCCCGGCAGCCAACAGAAAGTACTGAACCTGAGCGGGGGAAACCAGCAGAAGGTAGTGTTGGCCAAGTGGTTGATGCGGCAGCCCAAGGTATTTATTGTGGATGAACCGACGCACGGGGTAGATGTGGGTGCGAAATCCGAGATTTATGCTATCTTGAACGAACTTACCCGACAGGGAGTCAGCATTTTACTTATCTCTTCGGAGTTGCCGGAGGTACTGCTGCTAAGTGACCGTATTCTGGTGATGTGGAACGGCATTATTACCGCCGAACTCACCCGCGAGCAGGCCACCGAAGAAGAAATTATGCACTACGCCTCCGGCACTAAAAACATGTACGCTTAGCCTATGAACCGAACCCGAATCATTCAGGGATTACAAGATCGGGTCGTTACCCTTGCTCTCACCATCGTAGTGATGTTCGTGGTATGCAGCCTGATCTGGCCCAGTAAGTTTCCTACTTTTGATAATATCTCGCTAGTGCTGCTCAATCTCTCTATCGAGTCTATCGTGGCCGTAGGTATGATGTTGCTACTGATCTCGGGGATGTTCGATCTATCAGTGGGTTCGGTAGTGGCTTTTGCCGGCAGTATCACTGCCTACCTGATGTACTACTACGGTATGTACACTCCGGTAGCTATTCTGGTTGGGTTAGGGCTATCAGCCGTCATTGGATTAGTAAACGGACTGCTGGTGGCCAAAGTAGGCATTAATCCACTCATTCAAACGCTAGCTATGATGGGCATTGTCCGTGGGCTAGCCCTGATGATCGCCGGAGCGGGTATCCAGAACCTGCCCGCCGATTTTAACACCATTGGTCAGACCAAGATTCTGGGTATTCAGTCGCCAGTTTGGTTTATGCTAATTATCGTGGCGGTCTTCAGCATTCTAGTAGCTCGCACCGTATTTTTCCGGCAGTTCTACTACATCGGTGGTAACGAGAAAGCGGCTAATCTGTCGGGTATCCGGGTAGACCGGGTGAAGATTATTGGCTTTGTACTGATTTCTTCTCTGGCGGGTATTGCCGGAATTTTGCTGGCCTCTCGGCTGGGAGCCGCACTGGCCACCTCCGGGCGCGGTATGGAACTGCGGGTAATTACCGCGGTGATTCTGGGTGGTGCCAGCCTGCTGGGCGGACAAGGAAAGATTATAGGGGCACTGCTCGGAACCCTCTTCATGGGCTTAGTCAGCAACATTATGATTCTGGCCCGGGTATCCGGCTACTGGCAGGAAATTATTCTCGGACTGATTCTGATCGGAGCCGTTGCCATTGACATTCTGCTGAAAAAGCGAGCTGGAACCACCCCTAAAAAATACGTTCAACAGGCTACCTCGGTAGCGTCACCCAAACAAGTACAAGCCTAACATGAAGTACTATCTAATTCTTATAAGCATTCTCACTCTAATCGCCTGCGATCCGGAGAAAGGGGCGAAGTACCGGGAGCAGCAGGCTGCTAACCAAGCCGCAGAAATTGACCCGAACGAAGAATACGTAATGGTCACTACCGCCGTGAACATGCCGCTATACGTTAATCACGATCAAGCGGCATTTAAGAAGTGGGGACAGCAACGAGGGGTAAAAACTTCCATCCTTGGTCCCTCCGAATGGGACGTGCAGGCGCAAATCGCCACCATTGAGCAGGTAGTAGGTACGCGCCCTACGGGTCTATTAATCAACGGCACTGATCCCGCGATTGCATCAGCTATCAATAAAGCCGTGGAAGCCGGCATTCCTACCGTGGTCTACGACTCGGATATTCCGCTAAGTAAACGCCACGCTTTTCTCGGTACCGACTGGTACGAGATGGGACGTTTGCAGGGCGAGGCGATGGTCAAGCTGATTAACGGCAAAGGGAAAGTAGCCTGCATGGGTATTCTGGGCATGACCAACCAGGAAGCCGGTTTTCAAGGATTGCAGGATGTATTGGCCGAGTACCCGAACATTGAATTCATTGGTAAGTACGACGACAAGGCCAACGTGGAGGAAGCAGCTCGTATCACCTCCGATCTGATTAGTGCTAACCCCGATTTAGCAGGTGTATGTGGTTTTGATGCCAATAGTGGTCCCGGCATCGGCCTGGCCATTAAAGAAGCGGGAAAAGCAGGTGAGATCAAGGTAACTACCGTTGATTGGGAGCCAGAGCATCTCAAGCTGGTGCAAGAAGGCGTGATTGATTTACTGGTTGGGCAAAAGCGCGAACTATTTACCTGGTACGGAGCCCAGTTTCTCTACGATATGGTGCACCAAACCAACCAACTTTCGGGCGATGATCAGGCCGCTGGAATCACCAACGTACCTTACCACGTCAACACCGGATTGCTTACTATTACCCCTGAAAACGTAGATCAATTCATCGGTTCATGAATTGCCGCTATAAATTTCTATTTCACTTCCAAATCGGCATTTTTTTACTGCTGCTAAGCTTGCTGCTGATTTCCTGCGACCCTGAGAAAGGTGCCAAGTACCGAGAACAGCAGGTGGCTAACCAATCTGCGGAAGTTAGTTCGGATGAAGAGTACGTGATGGTTACTACCATCGTTAACTACCCCATGTACGTTAATCACGATCAGGTCGCTTTTAAGCGCTGGGGGCAGCAGCGGGGCGTAAAAACTTCTATCCTCGGCCCTTCCGAATGGGACATACAAGCGCAAATCTCGGTCATTGAACAGGTTATCGGTACGAGGCCTACCGGTTTGCTGATTAACGGTACTGATCCGGCGATTGCCTCGGCCATTGATAAAGCGGTGGAAGCTGGGATTCCCACCGTGGTCTACGATTCGGATATCCCGCTGAGTAAACGCCACGCTTTCCTCGGTACTGACTGGTACGAGATGGGTACACTGATGGGCGAGGAAGTAGTAAAGCTCATTGGCGGTAAAGGGAAGATTGTCTACCTCGGCATCTTAGGGATGACCAACATGGAAAACGGTTACCGCGGGCTGATGGATGTTATCGAGCAGTACCCGGAGATTGAACTGATCGGCAGATATGACGACCAGGCGAACGCGGAAATAGCCGCCCGGATCGCTGCCGACGTACTGAGTGCCAACCCTGATTTAGCCGCCTTCTGTGCTTTCACCCCTATGAGCGGCTTCGGCTGCGCCCAAACGGTGAAAGAGGCCGGAAAGGTAGGCAACGTAAAAGTCACTACGGTGAACTACGAGCCGGAGCTGTTAACCCTAATGGAAGAAGGCGCGATACAGCAACTGGTTTGCCAGAAGCGAGAGCTATTCACCTGGTACGGAGCTCAGTTTCTCTACGATATGGTGCACAGCACAAACCAGCTTTCCAAAAACGACCAGGCGATCGGCATCGCTAACGTACCCCATTCTGTGAACACCGGTACCTTCGCCATTACTCCCGAAAATATGCAGCCTTTTCTAAATAAAGAATGAAAACTATTACCCTGTTGTTTATTGCTCTCTCACTTACTCAATGCAAGAGCAAGGAGGAAGAGAATAGTATCGACCGCCCCCCGAACATTCTCTTCATTATGGTAGATGATCTGGGGAAAGAGTGGGTAAGCTGTTACGGAGCCGATAGCATTACCACTCCCAACATAGACCAGTTAGCCGAAGCGGGAACCCGGTTCGAGAACGTTTATTCCATGCCCCAGTGTACTCCCACCCGGGTAACGCTACTCACCGGGCAGTATCCATTTCGTCACGGTTGGGTAAACCACTGGGACGTGCCCCGCTGGGGCGGCGGTGCTCACTTCGACGAAACCACCAACCCCTCGTTAGGCCGAATGATGAAAGCAGCGGGCTATGAAACTGCTATTGCCGGCAAGTGGCAAATCAACGACTTTCGGGTGCAACCCGACGCTATGGCCCGTCACGGCTTCGACCACTACTGCATGTGGACCGGTTACGAAACCGGAGTAGAAGCCAGTGCCGAACGTTACTGGAACCCCTACATCTCTACTGAAACCGGTAGCCGAACCTACCCCGATGTCTTCGGACCGGATGTATTTAAGGATTTTATTATTGATTTCATCCACGAGCACCGCGATACCAGTATGTTCATTTATTTCCCAATGGTGCTCACCCACCCGCCGTTGGTGAACCCACCCGGCAGTTCGGCTGAGGATAACCTGGGAAAGCATAAAGCGATGGTGCGCTACACTGATGCTATTACCGGCGAAATTGTTCAGGCTTTGGAAGATGCCGGAGTACGGGACAATACTGTTATTATCTGGACGACCGATAACGGTACGTCTCGAGGTATTGAGGGAACACTGGAGGGTTATCCTGTAGAAGGTGGTAAGGGAATGACCATTGAAGCCGGGATTGATGCGCCCTTCATTGTAAGCTGTCCGGGCAAAGTACCCCAAGGTCAAGTATCCGATGCCTTAATTGATTTCTCCGACTTGCTACCTACCTTTTTGGATATCGCCGGAAGGGAAGTTCCCTCCGGTCAGAAAACCGACGGAGTTTCCTTCAAAGAGGTAATCTACGGCGATACTTCCGATACGGAGCGCTCGTGGATACTAAGTATGGGCGGACAGAATAACGCCCGCCTGACCGAGAAGGGCGTAGAAAACGAGTACCGTTATCGCGACCGGGTGATCCGCAATAAGCAGTACAAGCTGTACGTAGACACTGACGGTCAAGCCGCGCAATTTTACGATCTGGAAACTGACCCCTACGAACAACAGGACTTATCTGATAACCTCCCCTCGGAAGAAGCCCGGAAGAACTACGAGCAGCTAGCTTCAGTCATAGAGACCTTTCCCCAACAGGATAGTGACCCGCGTTATGTCCCACTGCCTCCTCAACCCTGGGATGTAGAAATTACCGCTGAGAGCCAAGTGTGGAAGAAGTAGGTAAAATCCTTCAATTTAGCGACCTGTTCCTACCAATTTTGTCGAATATCCTCGAAAAATACGCTTCACCTCTTTTTATTTTTTTATGTTTGTGAGCCATGAACAAGGAGTTATCATTTGCCGTAATTGGATGCGGATTCTGGGCCCAGTATCAGATTGCTGCCTGGCAGGAACTGCAAGGCGCCAAACTGGTAGCGGTTTGCGACCGGGATGCCGATAAAGCTCAGAAAACGGCTAAAAAGTTTGGAGCGTCCAATTACTATACCGATGCCCGGACCATGCTGGAGCGGGAGTCGCTAGACTTTGTGGATATTATCACCACGATAGAATCGCACGCGGAGTTTACCCAGTTAGCAGCCCGCTATCAGCTACCGGCTATCTGTCAGAAGCCCTTCGCCCCCGATATGGAAACCGCTCGGCAGATGATCATGGCTCACCGCGCCGCCGGAGTTCCGTTGTTCGTGCACGAGAATTTCCGTTGGCAGACCCCGCTACGGCGAGTAAAAGCTATACTGGATGATGGCGAGATCGGGCGAGTATTTAAAGGGCGGGTAACTTTTACCTCGGCCTTTCCGGTATTTGATAATCAGCCCAATCTGGCCGAGCTAGATCAATTTATTTTAGCTGATATTGGCTCTCATACGCTGGACATCGTTCGTTTTCTGTTCGGAGAAGTTGCCAACTTACGTTGTATTACCCAACGCGTAAACCCGAATATTGCCGGAGAAGATGTAGCCAACGTACTGATGGAGATGACTAGCGGAGTACACTGTTACGCGGAGATGTCTTACGCCTCCCTTCTGGAGAAAGAAGCTTTTCCCCACACACTGCTACTGATAGAGGGTAGCGAGGGCTCCGTTCGTCTGGATCATAACTACCGCATTACGGTAACCAACCGGGAGGGTAGTCACCGCAAAGTGGCCACTCCCAAAAACTACGATTGGGCCAACCCCGACTACGCTCTGGTGCACTCCAGTATGGTAAACATCAATCAGGACTTTCTGACCGCCCTGCAAAACGGCACCAAACCCGAAACCACCGCTACCGATAATTACCGAACGCTACAGCTCGTCTACGAATGCTACCGCTCGGCCAAAATGAAGCAGGTAATTACGCTAGAAACACCGATATTTTCTTAGTACTGTGTTCAAGTTTTCGTGTATCCAAGTGTTCATGAATTTTGCTTTTTGTATGTGAACGTTATCTTACAGCAACATGAACACTTGAATACCTAAACACATGAACACTTCTCGTCCCATCCGCGCCACCTATCTAATTGAAACCGCTTTTCTGCTGGAGCAGGCATCGGAAATTATGGCGGGAGAACAGTCGTCCGGTACCTTCGTGAAGACTCCGGGAGAAACGGACGAACTGAAAGAGAGGCACGCAGCTCATATTGAAAGTATTGAGGTAATTGGAGAAACTAGTCAACCTTCGCTACCGGGAACCAGGGTGCCGAGAGGTGAGACTAGCCCCACTTATCAGCAGGCTAAAGTTACGCTCTCTTGGCCACTGGAAAATGTAGGAACCAATCTCTCTAACCTGATGGCTACCGTAGCTGGTAATTTGTTTGAGTTGGCTCCTTTCTCAGCGCTTAAGCTACTGGATATTACCTTACCCGATGCATTCCGGCAGGCCTATCCCGGCACCCAGTTCGGCACTCAGGGAACAAGGGAGCTAATTGGAATGCCAGACCGGCCCATCATTGGCACCATTATTAAACCCAGCGTAGGGCTTAGTCCGGAGCAGACCGCCCAACAGGTAGAAACCTTGATTGAGGCCGGACTGGATTTTATTAAGGACGATGAACTGATGGGGGACTCACCCCACTCGCCCTTCGAGCGGCGGGTAGACGCGGTGATGGCGGTAATCAATCGCTACGCTGACCGGCACGGTAAAAAACCTATATTTGCCTTTAACCTCAGCGGAGATATTGACGATATGCTGCGCCGCCACGACTACGTGCTGAAGCAAGGTGGTACCTGTGTGATGGCTAGTCTCAACTGGGTAGGTATTAGCGGTATAGCCAAACTGCGGCAGCACAGCCAGTTGCCCATTCATGGGCACCGCAACGGCTGGGGGTTGTATTCCCGTTCCGAAGCTATCGGGCTGGAATTTTCAGCTTTCCAAACGATCTTCTCCCTGGCCGGAGCCGATCATATTCACACCAACGGCATCCGCAATAAGTTCTGTGAGACGGATGAGTCCGTCATCCGCTCTATTAAAGCTTGCCTTAGTCCGCAGGGAGGTGGGTATCCGGTAACGCCCGTAATTTCATCGGGGCAATGGGCGGAGCAGGCGTACGATACTTACGAGGCTATCCAGAGTGTAGATTTGATGTACCTCTGCGGGGGAGGCATTACTGGCCATCCCGGTGGGTTAGCCGCTGGAGTCCGTAGTATTCAGTTGGCTTGGGAAGGAGCTATGAAGGGACAAACTATTTACGACCTGCAAGGTGATCACGAGGAAATCCGTCAAGCCATTGAACTATACGGAAACCGATAGCAACAGAAAAGCTCCAGTTTAGCGAGCTTTTGTGCTTCCACATTACTTTCAAAAGCTTTTTTTTCATATTTTGAGAATAATACCTAACCAAAATATAAGAAAATGACAGGGATTTTAGATTTATTAAATTCTGACTTGGGCAAGACCATTGTAAGTGGTGTGTCAGGCTCAACTGGAACCGACCAGGATAAGACCGGCAGTGCCCTAACAATGGCACTACCTGTACTAATGAAAGCAATGGAGCGCAACGCCGCGAATCCGGAGGGTGCCCAAAGCCTGATGAATGCACTAAACAACAAGCACGATGGTAGTATCTTGGATAACCTGGGTGGTTTGTTTGGTGGTGGGGTTGATGAAGCAGTAAAGACCGATGGCGAAAAAATCTTAGGCCATGTTTTAGGTCAAAAACAAAGAGGCGTTGAGCAAGTGATTGGTCAGAAAGCAGGTTTAGACCCCGCAGCAGTAGCTAATATCCTTAAAGTAGGCGCTCCCATTCTCATGGGAATGTTAGGTAAACAGGCTCGGCAGGGTAACGTGAACTCTCAGGGCGATCTAGGAGGTATGCTCGGGGAAATGCTGGGCGGTAGCCAAACCAAAAACGAACAGAGTTTCTTAGAAAAAGTTTTGGATGCTGATGGCGATGGAAGCGTAGTGGATGATGTGGCCGGAATGGTACTGGGCGGCAATAAGAATAAAGGTGGCCTAGGGGGCTTATTAGGTGGACTCTTCGGAAAGTAGATCCAAGCTATAGTAAATTATTTCTCTCTCAGTACTTACTTATTCTGTTCGAGAAATTAATTAGTCGTTCTTATTTTTATGAGAGTGGTTTGTAAACTGGGCAAACCGCTACCGCTATTGTATGAAGGAAATTAATATGGCGAGCCTGATCATCATCCTGATTCCCATCCTGTTCATTGCTAACAAAAAGGATAATCTATTGCCGACTATCCGCTAATCGGTATAGAATTTCTACGCTTAGTTGATACGCTCTGAGTTTCACAGAGGCTCTCCCCTTTCGTAAGCACCTCTACTCTCAAGTCAGGGACAAGCGATTAGGGGATTTAACCACAACTACCTAGTGAGCTAAGTTGAAACCTACTTATCGGTAAAAAGGTAGGACTCCAAACAAAGCCCTCTGGCTTTTTGCTATCGGCAATCAGCTAATGCACTGTGGGTTACACGCACTTCAGGATCTTGCACATGAGGAATTTTCTCCAGCACAGCGGCGGCCTGCATTACCATTTCTGAATACGACTCCCACTCTTCGGAGGGCTGGGGGATTTTGGGACAGTCTTTGGCATGGTGGATAATGGTGCTGAGAAGCGACAATTGGTCAGCGACGGATTTTGCGTTCATGGGAGTTTTGTTTAAGGTGAATAGTTGAGCGTAAACGGATTGTTTACCCACCATTAAAATAAAAGCAAAAGGCCGCCTAAAACCCGGCAGCCTTCCGTCAAACCTTACCTCTGTACCTTTTCAACAGTCCCTTTCAAATTAGCTGTTGTCTGCACCATCAAAGATGATTCTTATTTTAGCCGTAACCACCATACTGAGTGCCTCCAGCAACTGCGGATCATCCTCAAGCGCCATCTTGGCAATCCGGCTACTACTCAGATCAATTGCCCCTGGTAGCACCCACCACGGCAGAATTACCTGGATCAGTACCAATGAGGGTGATAATCTTACATATACTCAATACTTGGCACTGATGTTGGCTGACATAAGCACTGTGCAGCTTCAATCATCCCCAATGCTAGCCGTAGGTAGTTTTTTTCTTGGTGCAACACCAGCAAGGTTAAGCAGGTATTTTGTAAGTTGGCTTCCGTTTATGGTATTAGGCTTAACTAGATTATGTGTCTTAAACTATGCGCCACGGACTACGCGTCGCGGACTTAAACGAACAGATATAGCAAAAAAAACAGAGAATCATCTCTGTTACCCACCCATTATCGGTGGATAGCGGAAACTAGTTGCAATTATGCAATTGTTGCCACACATTAATTGAATGAAGACGATATTGATATTTATTGTTCTTTTAATTTGTACAAGCTGTGCAAGTAAGGTCAAGGAAAAAGACGAAAACAGAATACCAGTCTTGAGAGCTGACCGAGAGGCTCCGATTGGTTGGGTTTATCTTGACCTTTATCAAGATAATTCTTTTGATTTAAAATTTGGAAGAAGGGATAAGCCCAAGACTGGAACATATACACTCTCTAATGATACCATATACTTTCAATATGATGATGAGATTGACTTTTACCGCTCAAAGGGAGTTATAAACGACAAATGGGTTTGTTTTCAGAGTGATTCCCTAAAACTTATGAGAGATAGAGATTGTACGGACAGAGTAGAAATTAAACTTAACAAGTTAATAACTGAGAATTAAACAACGAGTGGCAACAAGAGCTATGAAATCATTGCTGCACTATGGGACAGCAACGCTTCATAGCAAGGCCGTTGGCGGTAATTCTGAAATGAAAAAAATACTAACCTTAATAATTCTACTTCAAACCTACCTAGGGGTATGTCAGGAAAGTAGATCACCAGTGAAATTTGAACTATCAATAACAGATTTATACGTAGTCGACCTCAATATTTTAGAAAAGATTGGTCATGGTTTTTGTGATTGCTCCGTCGGACAAAAAAGCAAAAGAAATAAATGTGTTCTGTATAAAATAAAAATTAACGATCTCGTATTTCAAGCTGATTCAACAGTATTCTCAAATAAAGATATTCTAAGAATTTCCAATCTTCTTGTTCCTAGAAACTGGGAAGAAAATATAAGTGTAGGAGAAAATAGATTGATGATTCTCTCGAACACTTCCTCAAAAGAGTACCTTCAAATTAATACTATAATAAGTCCTGGTAGTAATAGGGATTTTGACTTTATCAGTAAAATGCAACTGAGCAGTTTAATTGAGTGTAAAAAAAACATCCTACATTTAGGAAAAAATAACTATCGCCAACAATGGCGAGCATCTACAGCCGCTTTAGGTCAGCACACTGGCCCAAGCTGCGCATGTTAGCCGAGCCGTTGCGCGTAATGAACCAAAAAATGAACTACCAACTTCAAAATATGAAATTGAACCAAATACAGGAGTAATGATCAAAAACTTTAGAGATAAATTTTATAAATCCTTTTATCTGCTGTTTACCCTAACGCTATTATGCAGTCACGATCTGTATCTTAAAATGGAAACTTACTTCTTACGGCCTAATCAAGAAGCGACCTTGAGCCTATACAACGGGACTTTTGAGAGTAGCGAAAATATCATTACGCGGGATCGTATGTCGGACGCTTCGGTTATCGCTCAAGGAGAAAGAGTAGCCATAGACTCGGGCCAATGGCAAGATCAAGACAGCACCATTACGCAACTGACCTTCAACACTGCTGAAGCAGGAACTTATGTAGCTGGCGTCTCTACTAAAGCTAGGATACTAGAACTTACTGCCGATGATTTCAATAGCTACCTCGAGCACGACGGTGTTTTGGATATGCTAGAATACCGAACTGATAATAACCTGTTGGATCAAAATTCGGTGGAGAGTTATGAAAAACATGTAAAAGCTATCTATCAGGTGGGTGATGTCAAGACCAACGACTGGAACACTGTATTAGGCTACCCTATCGAGTTTGTTCCCCAAGCCAATCCTTACGACAATTACAGTGGTGAAAAGCTTGAAGTGCAACTGCTGCTGGATGGTGAGCCACTACCGAACCAGCTAGTCTACGCCGACTACCTTAGCACCGGCCACTCACATTCGCACGACGACCACAGCCACAAACACGACGGGGAAACACACTCGCACGATCATGCACATGATGACGGTGACCATGAGCATTCGCACGAGTCCGGAGAAGCGCATACGCATACCAGCGGTCAGCAATTACGCACCAATAGCCAGGGCATCGTTGCGGTAGATTTACCCGAAGACGGCATCTACTACCTACGAACTATTCATATGGTTAATGTTACTGATAGCGATGAATTAACGCATCGGTCTAAATGGGCGACACTGACGTTTGAAGTAACCCACCAGCACGGTCCAGGCACCCATACGCATAATCACGATCATGAGGAAGGCATTCCCACTTGGGTTTTTATACTGGGCAGCGTGCTGATCATAGGAGTGTTGTTCTTCGTCTTTAGAAAAAGCAACTAGCAATGCAGATGAATTTAAGAAGAGCGCTGACGCTGTTGCTATTATTCGTTCCGCTTTTAGGCTTCGCCCACGATGTTTCCAATGCCGACCAGGAGCTTTTACGTAACGGTGGTCTTTGGGCTTATATTCAGGTAGGCGCCACCCACATGCTCACTGGTTACGATCACTTACTTTTTCTAGCCGGTGTTGTCTTCTACCTGAGCAGTTTTACGGACATTTTGAAGTTCATCACCGTGTTCACCGTAGGGCACTGCATTACCTTGATCGGTGCAACCTATGCTGGCATTACGGCCAATGAGCACTTAGTAGATGCCGTTATCGCCCTGAGTGTTTTGTACAAGGGCTTTGAAAACCTGGGCGGTTTTGAAAAGCTCAAAATAATATCGCCTAATTTGCTGTTCATGGTGGGTATTTTTGGCTTGATTCATGGCTTCGGGCTTTCTACCCGATTACAGTCTTTTGACCTGGGAACAGAACAGTTTCTAGCAAAAATTCTGTGCTTTAATTTGGGGGTAGAAGTAGGGCAGGTGCTGGCATTGATTCCTATTGTTTTTATTATTACGCTTTCGCGGAAACGCAAACAGTTTCCGGCTTTTTACAAGGCCGTGAACTGGTACTTAGTACTTGCCGGGATCGGTTTGTTCGTATATCAATTATACGGCTATTTCAATGGGCATCAATAATAAAACAATCATATACGCCCAATAAAGTGCAAAATATCGCTGCCCACTAAGCGTGCCCCGCATTTTCACCGAACCTCTGTACCTTTTCAACAGTCCCTTTCAAATTAGCTGCTGTTTGCACCGTCAGAGATGATTCTTATTTAGCCGTAACTACAATGCTAAGTACCTTCAGCAACTGCGGATCATTCTTAAGCGCCATCTTGACAACCCGGCTACTGCTCTGGTCAACTTCTCCCGGGAGCACCCACTACCGCAGAAATACCCGGATCAGTGTCGATGCGAACAACAATCTTACATATCTGTGTGGATCAGTACCAATGTTGGTCTACATCGAGACTGATCTGCTTAGATCAGTACTGATGTTGGCAGATTTGATTTATTTTTTCTTAGTGCAGCGTCAGGAAGGTTCACTAAGTATTTTGTAAGTTGTATCCGTATATTCAGTTGGGCTTAACTAAATTATATGCCTTAAACTGCAAGCGCTGCAGACTACTATGAGCAGATATAGAAAAATAACGGAGACTTATCTCCATTACCCACCCATTATCGGCGGATAGTGGAGACGGATTGCCGTCATCAATTAGTTAGGCACAACAAAATCTAGAAATGGAAGAAGACCTAAAAGATAGAATTTTTGGTTGGTTAATGGATACAGAGGAAGAGGCTGCTGCAGAATTTATAAATGAGTGCGATTTGAAACTGGATTATGTAGATGTCGCCTTCAGTTTGAGTAACTTAGATAAGGAGGTACACTTTTATGATGCTCACATTTTGACCCCTGCAAAATTTTATGTGAAATTAAAAGATTATGAAGACCTAACTTCAAAGATTGAAGAAACAGCAAAGGAGCTGTCATTTACAGAAGGTATTCTTATAAAAGAAGTTCTCTGGCTTCCTGGTAAGACAAAGTATAACAGAGATAGAGGGAAAAATTCTGATAAGATTGTCACAATTCTAAATGATGAATACGTCAGAAAGCAGGTAAGACTTATGGATGATAATATAAATGATAACCCTCATTTGACTATTGGAATAGCAAAAGAATTGATAGAGACGGTCTGTAAAACTATTTTACTGGACAAAGGTATTGAAATCGACAGAAACTGGGATGTTGGCCGGATAGTGAAGGAAACTAATAAACTTTTAAAATTTATTCCTGATGATTTGCATAATAATGATGTAGCTGAGAGAGCTATATTAAAAATTTTAGGTGGTCTTTCTACTATTGTTCAGGGAATAGCAGAATTAAGAAATAATTTTGGAAGTGGCCATGGTCATGAAGCAGAATTTAAAAGCATTGAAAAAATTTACGCAAAACTTGCAGCTGATTCTTCATCTCAACTAGTTCTATTGTACTTGAAAGTAAACACTGAGACAAAAATAGTTTATAAATAGTAGTTTTTAGCTACTTTTGC